>NZ_JBFBJL010000076.1:0-40309 GCF_040686075.1 Streptomyces sp. NPDC086519 | reverse complement strand
ATTCCGAACCCGGAAGCTAAGCCTTACAGCGCCGATGGTACTGCAGGGGGGACCCTGTGGGAGAGTAGGACGCCGCCGAACAAATATTGAGAAAGGCCCACGCCGTCATGGCGTGGGCCTTTCTGCGTTCACGGCGGCGTTTAAGCTCTGTGGCATGCGCTACGACCTGGTTATCTTCGACAACGACGGCGTCCTCGTCGACAGCGAGCCCATCTCCAACCGGCTCCTGGCGGCCTATCTCACCGAGTTGGGGCACCAGACGTCCTACGAGGACTCCATACGGGACTACATGGGATCCGCGATGCACCGGGTCCATGAGCTCGTCCTGGAGCGCACCGGGCAGCGGCTGCCGGACGACTTCGACGATGTCTTCCATGCGCGGGTGTTCGCCGCCTTCGAGGAGGAGTTGAAGCCCGTGGCGGGCGTGGCCGGGGTGCTGGAGCAGTTGGCGGCGGACGGGGTGCCGTACTGCGTGGCGTCGTCGGGGAGCCATGAGCGGATTCGGGTGGGGCACCGGACGACCGGGCTCGACGGGTGGTTCGACGAGTCGCGGATCTTCAGCTCACAGGATGTGGGGCGCGGAAAGCCGGCGCCCGATCTCTTCCTGTACGCGGCGGAGCGGATGGGGGTCGTGCCGGGGCGGTGCGCCGTCGTGGAGGACAGTCCACTGGGGGTGCAGGCGGCTGTGGCGGCCGGCATGGACGTGTACGGGTTCACGGCGATGACACCGGCCGACCGGCTGCAAGGGGCCACCCAACTCTTCTCCGATATGGGGCAGTTGGCTGACCTGCTGGAATGACCGGGGGCATGACGATGGGGCTGACAATTGTCATGCCGAGCTCCGGACGATCGTTTCTACTGGGGGACCCCGTCCGGACGCGAAGCTGAGGGCATGACGAAGACGACGAACACCGAGTCCCAGAGCAAGCAGCAGCCCAGCGTGCTGGAGAACCTCCGGCCGCTGCTCGTGGATGTGGCGGTGCCCCTCGGGTCGTACTACTTCTTCAAGGGGGCCTTCGGGATGAGCACCTTCGCGGCGCTCGCCTGGAGCAGCGTGGTGCCGGCCGTGCGGACGGTGTGGAGCGTGGTGAAGGAGCGCCGGGTCAACGGGCTGGCGGCGCTGATCCTGGTCGTGAACGTGGTCGGGCTGGCGCTGAGCTTCGTCTCCGGTGACCCGCGGCTCATGCTCGCCAAGGACGGTGCGGTCAGCAGCACCATCGGGATCGGGATCCTGGTGTCGGTGGCGCTGGGCAGGCCGATGATGACGGCGGGGCTGAAGCCCTTCCTGCTGAAGGGTGACGCGGCCCGGGAGGCCGCCTGGGAGCGGCTGGCGTCCGGTACCGCGGCCCGGTCGGCGGAGTTCCTGCGCAAGGAGCGGGTCTTCTCCGTGATCTGGGGTCTGGTGCTGGTGGCGGAGTGCGTCGCCCGGGTCGTCGGCGCCTACACGATCCCCGTGGCCACCATGGTCTGGCTGAGCTCGCTCCTCCTGGTCGTCGCGATCAGCCTCGGGATGGTGCTCTGCGGAGGGGCGGCCGCCGAGCCGATGGCGTGCCTGATCACCGACGAGGTGAAGCGTCAGGAAGCCGCACAGGAGCAGGAGCAGGAGAAGGAGCGGGAGAAGGAGCTCGCGGTCGCCGCCTGAGCGGCCGGAAAGCAAAGGTGAAGGAAATTCATCTTTGGCTGGATCTACCCACGAGTACGCCGGGGCCTTACGCTCGCCGCCATGACAGATGTGCTGCGGCGCGGTAGGGCCTCGCTGGCGTTCAGCTTCTTCACTCAGGGTGCCACCTTCGCGCTGCTGGTGACGCGCATCCCCGCCATCCAGGACCGGTACGGCGTCTCCGACGCGCTGCTGCCGGTCTTTCTCGCTGCCGTGCCCATCCTGGCCGGCGTCGGCAGTGTCACCACCGAGCAGTTGGTGAAGCGAATACGGCCGAGCCGGCTGCTGCGCTGGTCCCAGCCGGTGGTGATGCTGGCGCTGCTCGGGGTGGGATCCGGCGGGGTGATGGCCGAGCTGGCGGTGGCGCTGGGCTTGTTCGGGCTGGCTGTGGGTGCGCTGGACGCCTCGATGAACATGCTCGGGGTGAGCCTGCAACGGACGTACGGGCGCAGCATCATGCTCAGCTTCCACGCCGCGTACAGCCTGGGCGGGATCCTCGGGGCGTCGCTGGCCTGGGTGGGGGCGCACTGGCATCTCGCGCTGTGGGTGTCGTACCTCCCGGTGGTCGCGGTGCTGCTGCCGGCCGCGCTGGTGGGGAGCCGGTGGTACGTGGACGGTGATCCCGCGCCGGTGGAGGACGGGGCGGCCAGTGGGGACGGGGGCGCGGGCGGTCTCGTCTTCAAGCTGCTGCTGCCGCTGTGTCTGGTGATGACCTTCGCCTACATCGGGGACTCGACCGTCTCAAACTGGAGTGCGAAGTACCTCAAGGACGTGCTGGGCAGCAGTGAGCAGCTCGCCACCGTGCCGTACAACGTGTACATGGTGACCACGCTGGTCGGCCGGGCCATCGGGGACTTCGGGGTACGGCGGTTCGGTGCCGTGCCGGTCGTACGGCTGGGGGCGCTGGTGGCGGCGGCCGGGTTCGCGGTGGTGGCGGCGGCGCCGGGGGCCTGGGTCGGTATGGCCGGGTTCACTCTGCTGGGGCTGGGGTTGTGTGTGCTGGTGCCGCAGACCTTCGCGGCGGCGGGCAGGCTGTTTCCGGGGGCTTCGGATGCGGCCATCGCTCGGCTGAACGTCTTCAACTATGTCGGGTTCCTGATCGGTTCGCCGTTGGTCGGAGCGCTGGGCGATGCGTGGAGTTATCGCGGGGCGATGGTGGTGCCGATGGTGTTGGTGCTGGTGACGTTGGTGTATGCCCGTTCGTTCGCGACCAGGTCGGACCGATACGGTGGCGGGCATGAGCGGCCGCGCACAGCTGATGTGGGACGAGGCAGTAACGGGCTATGACTTCGGTCC
Source organism: Streptomyces sp. NPDC086519 (assembly GCF_040686075.1). Classification (NCBI taxonomy): domain Bacteria; kingdom Bacillati; phylum Actinomycetota; class Actinomycetes; order Kitasatosporales; family Streptomycetaceae; genus Streptomyces; species Streptomyces sp. NPDC086519. The sequence continues at coordinate 37,353 of NZ_JBFBJL010000076.1, read as the reverse complement.
GGGCCATCCGATGGATCCGGTCCGGCTGGCGTTGACCCGGAGTCTGGTCAGCGCCTTCGGGCTGGATCGGGTGGTGGATGTCGTCGCGGCCAAGCCCGCCGGCGATTCGACGCTGCGGCTGGTGCACCGGGCGGACTACATCGAGGCCGTGAAGGCGGCTTCGGCGGATCCTGAGGCGGCCGATCAGTCGTACGGGCTGGGTACGGTGGACGATCCCGCCTTCGCCGGGATGCACGAGGTGTCCGCGCTGATCGCCGGGCAGTCGGTGGGGGCGGCGGAGGCGGTGTGGCGGGGGGACGTCGATCATGCCGTGAACTTCACTGGTGGGCTGCACCATGCGATGCCGGGGGCCGCGTCCGGGTTCTGCATCTACAACGACGCCGCGCTGGCGATCGCGCGGTTGCTGGAGCTGGGCGCCGAGCGGGTCGCCTACGTGGATGTGGACGTGCACCACGGGGACGGGGTGCAGGCCGCGTTCTGGGAGGATCCGCGGGTTCTGACGATCTCGCTGCACGAGCATCCCCGTACGTTGTTCCCGCAGACCGGATGGCCGCAGGAGGTCGGCGCGGGAGCGGGGGAGGGCAGCGCGGTGAATGTGGCGTTGCCGGCGGGGACCGGGGACGCGGGGTGGGTGCGGGCGTTTCACGCCGTCGTGCCGGAGCTGGTCGCCGACTTTCGGCCGCAGGTGCTGGTGACGCAGCACGGGGCCGATACCCATTTCGAGGATCCGCTGGCTCATCTGGCGGTGTCGCTGGACGCGCAGCGGGCGGTGCAGGTGGCGTGTCATGAGCTGGCGCATGAGTACGCCGGGGGGAAGTGGGTCGCGTTGGGTGGGGGTGGCTACGAGGTGGTGGATGTCGTGCCTCGGTCGTGGACGCATCTGGTGGGGGTTGCGGCGGGGCGGGAGGTTGCGCCTGAGACGTTGGTGCCTGAGGAGTGGCGGCAGGAAGTGTTTGCGCGGACTCGGCAGTTGGGGCCTGGGCGGATGACGGATGGGCGGTGGCCGGTGGGGTGGGCGGCGTGGGAGGTGGGGTACGACCCCGCTGATCGCTTGGATCAGGCCGTGCTGGCTACTCGGCGGGCGGTGTTTCCGCTGCGGGGGTTGCTGCCGTAGGGGGTCTCGCCCCCGCCGCCCCTACCCGTCCCGTCCTCCAAGGGGGTGGGCCCCCTTCGACCGCCCGTTTCGGGGGCTGCCGCCCCCGGACCCCCGCTTCGGCCTGAACGGCCTCGTCCTCAAACGCCGGACGGGCTGGTAGTGGAGGGCGCGGACCGGCTTTCGTCCTCAAGCGGTGGGCGGGCTGGTGGGTGGGGGTGCGGGCCGGCTTTCGTCCTCAAGCGGTGGGCGGGCTGGTGGGTGGGGGTGCGGACCGGTCTTCGTCGTCAAGCGGTGGGCGGGCTGGTGGGTGGGGGTGCGGACTGGCCTTCGTCGTCAAGCGGTGGGCGGGCTGGTGGGTGGGGGTGCGGGCGGGTCTTCGTCCTCCCTCGCCGGACGGGCTGGTGGGGGGTGGGCTGGTAATTCGTCTGCGGGGTGGGGTTTGGGTTACTCCGACTGTGGGGTGTTCGGGTGTTTTGGGGGTCTGGTGGGGTGGGGGCCGTCAGGATCTGTGGGGTGGTGAGTGGTGGTGGGCTTCGGGCGTATTTGGTGGGGGCTGGGCTGGCGGGGGTGGTGGGGACCTCGCGGGAGTGGAGTCTTCGGAGTTATCGGCTGTTCGCTGCTCGGGATCCTCGGGTGCTGATCGGGATTGATCCGCAAGGGAGGTGGGGTGAGCAGGAGTTGGTTCGGCTGATGGCGGCCAAGTGCGGGGTTTCGGACGATCCTCGGTGTGTTTCAGGGCATGATGTGATCGATCCTGACTTGACGGTCGCCCGGTTGGATGCGTTTGCCGAGCGGGTGGGGGCCGTGGCCCGGCGGCGGGCTCCCGTGTTGTTCGGGACCGGGCATCCGCACCGGCTGATCGGGTTTTACGCCGGTCTAGCGGACGCTCTGTCGGCGGCGGGATGTGAGATTCTCACCCCCGCGCAGGGTCGCCGTGTCGACATAACGACCCGGTTCGGTCTACGTACGTGCCACCTCGATTACGTACGAGGAGTCGGGTTCGTGCGAGAAGTGGGCCGTGGGCGCCCCGGTTGTGCGCCGGGGGCACATACGCATTCGCCGTTGCCGGTTCGGGTGGCGCTGGATGCGGCGGCGGAGCGGGGAGGGCCCTTGCCAGAGTTGGTGGTCGGGGATCATGGGTGGGTCTGCGGCGCAGGTCAGCTGGGGTTCGAGGCCATGGGGCTGGCGGACACGGATGACCCCGCGCTCTTCGTGGGGGAGGCCGAGGGGGCGGTGTCCGTGGCCGTTCCGGTTGATGACGGCGTGCGGTCCGGCTGCTACACGCCGCTTACCCGCTACGTACTCAATCGAGCGTGTCTGTCACAGTAGGCCGCCGATGGGTGCACCTCTTCCCCACTCGCATCACCCGCCCCTACATTGGGGAGTGAGCACGCAACGACGAAGAGTCACCGGAAGGGGAAGCCGGTGGCCCGTCGAGTGCGGAAGGTTCAGGTGTGTCATGGCAGCTGGCGAGAGGCCTCTGAACGAGGTTGTGTTCCTTACCGTGGCGGAGGTCGCCGCGGTGATGCGAGTGTCGAAGATGACCGTGTACCGGCTGGTGCACAGCGGTCATCTGCCCGCGATTCGGGTGGGGCGGTCCTTCCGTGTCCCCGAGCAAGCGGTACACGAGTACCTTCGCGAGAGTTACGTGGGGGTGGAGACCGCCTGACGACGGTTTCGGGATAGCCGGAGCACCTCGATTACGAGCTCAGCGCTCGGACGGGTAGGCTAGCCCCTCGTAGGTCGTGTGGGCCCATGATGCCCAGCACCGAGTGATGAGAAGTGAGCGAGGGTAGTCGTGGGCTCTGTTATCAAGAAGCGGCGCAAGCGGATGGCCAAGAAGAAGCACCGCAAGCTGCTCAAGCGCACGCGCGTTCAGCGTCGTAACAAGAAGTAGGTACGGCGCCGAGCCGCGAGAGCTCGTGTGTGGCCCCCCACCAGTACGGTGGGGGGCCACTGCGTTTTTCCGGCCGTTGCGGCCTGTCATGGCCCGTCGAGGGGCATGCCGGCGCAACAACGACCCGCTAAGTTGGCCCGCATACGGGAACACGGAAGAAAGGCGCTGATCTTGGGGAAGGTCGTGCTCGTGACCGGAGTGGCCCGTCAACTCGGGGGCCGTTTCGTACGGCGGATCCAGCGTGATCCCGAGGTGGACCGGGTGGTCGCCGTGGACGCGGTGCTGCCCGAGCACCATCTGGGCGGGGCGGACTTCATCCAGACCGACATCCGGCAGCCGACCATCGCCCGGGTACTTGCCGAGAGCGGTGCCGACACCGTCGTCCACATGGACGTGACCGGCACGCCGCTGGGGAGCGGGAGCCGGACCACCGTCAAAGAGACCAATGTCATCGGGACGATGCAACTGCTCGGTGCCTGTCAGAAGTCGCCCAACGTCAAGCGGCTGGTGATCAAATCCAGTACGAACGTGTACGGGTCGGCGCCGAAGGATCCGGCGGTCTTCACCGAGACCACCCCGCCGAAATCCCTGCCCAGCGGCGGGTTCGCGAAGGACACGGTGGAGGTGGAGGGGTATGTGCGCGGGTTCGCCCGGAGGCGGCCCGACGTGGCGGTGTGCGTGCTGCGGTTCGCGAACATCCTCGGGCCGACCGCGGACACTCCGCTCGCCTCGTATTTCTCGCTGCCCGTGCTGCCCACCGTCTTCGGGTACGACCCGCGGCTCCAGTTCGTGCACGAGGACGATGTCATCGAGGTCCTGCGGATCGCCTCGCACGAGCCGGAGCGGGGGACGCTGAACAGCGGCACGTTCAACATCGCGGGTGACGGGGTGTTGCTCCTCTCGCAGTGTTCGCGGCGGCTGGGGCGGCCCACCGTGCCGTTGCTGCTGCCGGCGGTCACCTGGGCCGGGTCCCTGGTGCGGACGCTCGGCATGAGCGACTTCTCGCCCGAGCAGATCCGGCTGCTGACGCACGGCCGGGTGGTGGACACCGTCCAGATGCGCGAGACGCTGGGATTCCGGCCGAAGTACACGACGGCGGCGACCTTCGCGGACTTCGCGCGCGCCCAGGTCCCGGGGCTGCTGCCGCCCCAGGCGGTGGCCGCGGCCGTCGACCGGATCGCCGCGCTGCCCGCCCTGAAAGGCGGGCGGGCGTCGACGAGGACCCCGACGCAGAACCCGACCCAGAGCGCCAACTGAGGAGCGCAGCAACGATGGCGGACGCCAAGGTCATTCCGTTCGACGACGACCGGTCCCGCGGGGCTGCCGTGCAGCGGCCGGCCCGGCGCCGGGCCGCGGGGAGCCGGCGCAAGGGCGGTGCCGAGCAGGCGGCGGCAGGCGAGCCCGCGGCGGCGGTGCGCGAATCCGCCGTGGTGCGTGAGGTGCCGCCTCTCGCCGGGCGGATCCCCGCGCAGGAGGATGTGCATGTGACCCGGGAGAACCCTGAGACGGGCGTGAAGCAGCCGCCGCACGACGAGGCAGGCCTGGAGCAGCGTGTCGCGCGCGGACTCGCGTTTCTGCGCCGGCGGCTGACCGGGGAGTACGAGGTCGACGACTTCGGGTACGACGAGGAGCTGACCGACCAGGTCCTGATGTCCCTGCTGCGGCCGGTGTACGAGAAGTACTTCCGCGTCGACGTGAAGGGCATGGCGAACATCCCGGCCGAGGGTGGTGCGCTGATCGTCGCCAACCACTCCGGGACGCTGCCGATGGACGGGCTGATGATGCAGGTCGCCGTCCACGACCGGCATCCGGCGAATCGTCACCTCAGGCTGCTCGCGGCGGACCTGGTCTTCGTGCTGCCGGTGGTGAACGAGCTGGCGCGCAAGCTCGGGCACACGCTCGCGTGCGCGGAGGACGCCGAGCGGCTGCTGGGGCAGGGGGAGCTGGTCGGGGTGATGCCGGAGGGGTTCAAGGGCATCGGGAAGCCCTTCAGCGAGCGGTACAAGCTCCAGCGGTTCGGGCGGGGCGGGTTCGTGTCCACCGCGCTGCGGCAGGGGGTGCCGATCATTCCCTGCTCGATCGTGGGGGCCGAGGAGATCTACCCGATGATCGGCAACGCGAAGACGCTGGCTCGGGTGCTGGGGATTCCGTATTTTCCGCTGACGCCGACGTTTCCGTGGCTGGGGCCGCTGGGGGCGGTGCCGTTGCCGACGAAGTGGACGATTCAGTTCGGCGAGCCGATCCTCACGGATGGCTATCCGCCGGAGGCGGCTGAGGATCCGATGCTGATGTTCAACCTGACGGATCAGGTGCGGGAGCAGATCCAGCACACGCTGTACAAGTTGCTCGTGCAGCGGCGGTCGGTTTTTTTCTGACGGGTTTTCCTGAGCCGCGATGCTGACGCGGTGCTGAGGAGACGGGGTGCCCCTCGGTCGAGAGGCACCCCGTCTTCGTCAGTTGCCCGCGTCCTCGCTGTCGATGCCCAGCCCGGGCAGAAGCCCTGGCAGGAGCGGCGGCAGGGTCACGTCCGGTTCGGCGGACGCGTTCTTCGACGGGGACTGGCTGCTCGAACCGGTCTTCGGAGGATCGAGCAGGCCGCCCGTGCTGCCGCCGATCAGGCCCTCACCGGTGTTGCCGGAGGCCGAGCCGCTGGGGCTGCCGGTGCCCGTGTCGCGGCCCGAGGAGGAGTTGCCGGAGGAGGACGGGGCCGACGATCGGTGGCGGCCGGAGGAGCCGGTGGACGCCGCGCCGGAGCCCTGCTTTCCGGCGCCGCCGCCGGTGCTCTGGGACGGCTGGGGGAGCAGGGACTGCAGCGGGGCGACCTCTTGGTCTATGGCGTCGAAGACGGACGACACCTGCTGGCTGACGTCCCCGAGCTGGACCGGGAGCTTCTCGCGCAGGGCGCCCCAGGCCTCGCGGTGGGACTGGGCGAAGACGGACAGGGCCTGGATGGGACCCAGGGAGTCCGGATCGCGCTCGTACGCCTCGTGGAGCAGGCGGTGGCCCTCGGTGACGTCCTGCCGCATCCCGGACAGGGTGCGCCGGATCTCACCGATCGACTCGTGGTCGAGATGGCCGCCGCGGCCCCGCTCCATCAGCCGGCGGGCCTCCATCAGCCGGGTCGAGGCCTGGTCGAGGTAGGTCTGGCCGCGCTGGTCGTCGCCGTCGGTCAGGTAGTTCAGCTTGAAGTCCTCGATGCCGCGTTTGAGGCCGTACAGCGAGTCGCCGGGCAGGGCGTCGGAGCTGGCGGCGGCGACCCCGCTGAAGGCTCCGGCGGCCACGCCGACGCTCAGGCCGCCCGCGGCAAGCCCCTTGGTGAACCGGGAACGCGGTCGCAACTTGCCCAGCGGGCTGGCCCGGTGCGCGCCTTTGGAACGGGCCGATCGCCCGCCCGTCTCCCGCCATCGCCCTTCCGTGGAAGCCGCTTCGCTCCCTCTGTTCTGGGCGGGTACCGAAGCGTCCGCCGCCCCGCCCAGGGTGCCCTCCGCCAGCATGGCCTCCATCGCGGCCACCAGCTGGGCCCGCTGGACGACCTTGACCTCCGGGTCGAGCTCCGGCTTGGGCAGTGCGGCCAGACCTGTCGCCAGGGCCAACAGCTTGCCCTGGTCGGTCCGTTCGGCCCGGCCCGGGGCGGCCGGTGGATCGCCCGCCGGTTCTCCGGGCCGCTCGGCCGCCGGTTCCCGGTCGGGCTGCTCCTCCAGGGCCTGGGCGAAGGCGTTCGCCCGCCGGTGGGCCGATACGTTCGCGATCACTGGCGGCACCTCCTCTCGTCATGACGGTCGACTCCCTAGGGGGTCCTGAGGGTTGCACGCCCTCGACCAGTCCACACGATCGGGTGATCTGGGCCGGTCGGACGTGACCACAGGGAGCCTGTATCCCGCACAACGAGCGGCTCGGCACTTGGGTTACGCACGGCCGGTGATCGGCTCATAAAGACAACACGCTCTGACGGAGCGTGAGTTGGCTGTCGCCCAGGGTGTCCGGTTCAGCGGGCGTCGTCCGGGAGGAGCCGGGCGAGCGTGCGCACGGCCCGGTACTGGAGGGTCTTGATGGCGCCCTCGTTCTTGCCCATCACACGGGCGGTCTCGGCGACCGAGAGGCCCTGGAGGAAGCGGAGTGTCACGCACTCCTGCTGCTGGGGGTTGAGCCGCCGTACGGCGTCGAGCAGGGCCGCGTTGGAGAGGGACTCCAGGACGGAGTCCTCGGGGGAGCGCTCGACCTCGTTGGCGTCGAGCATCTCGCCGGTGGTGACCTCCAGGCGGAAGCGGCTCGACTTGAAGTGGTCCGCGACCAGGTTGCGGGCGATGGTGACCAGCCAGGCGCCGAAGTCACGGCCCTGCCAGGTGAAGGTGCCGATCCTCCTGAGGGCGCGCAAAAACGTCTCGCTGGTGAGGTCCTCGGCGGTCGCCTTGCCGCCGACCCGGTAGTAGATGTAGCGGTAGACGGTGTCGCTGTACTGGTCGTAGAGGCGGCCGAAGGCGTCGGCCTCGCCGGCCTGGGCGCGCTCCACGAGGTCCATCATGCGGGCGCTGTCGCTGTCCGCGGCCGGACGGCGGGCGGCGGCACCGGTGGCGGCACCGGTGGGGGCGCCGGTGGTGCGGGCGCGTCTGCCCACGCCCCGTCCGTCGCCGGAGCGGCGGCCCTCGACGACGGTGCCGCGCGCCGGCACCTGTTCCATGCCGTCGGCCAGTGCGTAGCACGGGCCGACGGGGGCGGCGGTGGCGAAGGCGGGGACGGCGTACGCGGTCGGGACAAGGCCGCGCAGCGTCTCTTTGACCGCCGCGACTGTTGCGCGCAGCGTAGCCAGGCCCGAGGCGTCAACCCCGACGTGTGGGTACACGGGACTCCCAGAGGCAGAGCTTCCATCACGTGCAGTGCGGAACCTTTCACCCGTCGTAGCGACGGAAAGGAACCGGTTTGCGTCTGAGGAGAATAACGCTTCGTACAGGCACTGCTACACCGAGTTGCTCAAATCATCGATTGCTTCGCTTCCGTAACCCTTTGGTGGCGTCTCGAGGGCCTGAGAATGATCGGTTGTTGAACGGAAACGTGCGGGTTTCGGCGATGTGCGGGGCGTGTGGAGGCGAGGGCGCGATAATTCGGGGCGCGCGGGGGGTGGAGGGCCGGGCCGGGGGTGGGGACGCTTGCCGGCGCCGGCAGGGTGCCGCCCGAGCGGCACGACTGCCCGCGGCTGTAGAGGACACGGCTGGGCAGCGCGCCCCTCAGGGGCGCGGGGCTGTGTCAATGTGCGGCTCCGCCGCGTGGGCGCGACCAGCCGCAATGCTTCCGCAGTCGGCAACCGGCCCGCGGTGCTGCGGCGATGCCCCGGAGGGCTACCGCCTCCGCCGGCTCAACGCGATCGCCGCTGCCGTGCCGCCGGCCACCGCGCCGACGCCCGCCGCCGCCGGGATGCCCACCTTCGCCGCCTTGCGGCCCGTGCGGTAGTCACGCAGGCGCCAGTCCAGCTCGCGGGCGTGCTTGCGCAGCTTCGTGTCCGGGTTGATGGCGTAGGGGTGGCCGACCAGGGAGAGCATCGGGATGTCGTTGTGGCTGTCGCTGTAGGCGGCGCAGCGGGAGAGGTCGAGGCCCTCCGCGGCGGCCAGGGCGCGTACCGCCTCCGCCTTGGCCGGGCCGTGCAGGGGCTCGCCGACCAGCTTGCCCGTGTAGACGCCGTCCACCGATTCCGCGACCGTGCCCAGCGCGCCGGTCAGGCCCAGCCTGCGGGCGATCACGCCGGCGATCTCCACCGGGGCGGCGGTGACGAGCCACACCTTCTGGCCGGCGTCCAGGTGGGCCTGGGCGAGGGCACGGGTGCCGGGCCAGATGCGCTCGGCCATGTACTCGTCGTAGATCTCCTCGCCGATGGTCTGGAGCTCCGCGACCCGGTGGCCCTTGACGATGGAGAGGGCCGAGTCGCGGGCCTCCTGCATGTGCTCGGGGTCCTCGACGCCGGCCAGCCGGAACCACGCCTGCTGCCAGGCGAACCTGGCGAGGTCGCGGGTCTCGAAGAACTTCCGTTTGTACAGCCCGCGGCCGAAGTGGAAGATGGCGGCGCCCTGCATGACGGTGTTGTCCAGGTCGAAGAACGCGGCCGCCTTGTCGTCGCCGAGCACCGGGAATTCCGGTTCCGCGGCGTCCTTGAGCGGTGCCGTCGCTTCCTGGTTCTTGCGCGCTGCCTCCGCCGAGGCCTCGCCTGCCAACACGCTCCGCGCCGTGGCGGAGCGCCTACGGGGAGTGAGCCATCCGAGAGCGGCCATGTCGTGAGCATAGCCAGTTTGTTCGGGGGTTCCGGGGTCACGGGAGTTGGATGGGTGTGAACTCTCCGCGACCGGGTCGTTAAACAAGGCGAAGAACCCGTGCAGAAGGCGGCGGACATGCCCTGCCGGGGGCGGGACAATGGACGTCATGAGTCCCCTCTTTGGCCGGAAGGCGCCCGCGCCGAGTGCGCGATCGGTCACCCTCATCCGTAAACCCGGCTGCCATCTGTGTGATGACGCACAGGTCGTGGTCGAGAAGGTGTGCGGCGATCTCGGAGTGTCCTGGGAGCAGAAGGACATCACCCAGGATCCGCAACTGCACGATCTGTACTGGGAACAGATCCCGGTCGTACTTGTCGACGGCGAACAGCACACCTTCTGGCGCGTGAACGAGGAGCGGCTCCGCAAGGCACTGACCGACTAGTCCAAACCGGCTGCAAAGTCGCTTAGGATCGACGGCGGCTTGGTCTCGGGGGCGGGATTCGTAAGGAGTGTGTACGGTTTTGCCCCCATCGGAGAGGGAGCGCGGACGCTTGTGTGCCGGTTCCGCACGACTGCGCCGGGGGTGCGTGACCCCGGTCACGTTGGCCGGGCAAATCGGACACCATCTTTGTGCACGCGTTCACAAAGACATAGCCTGCTGTCGACGGGGCGGTCTGGGTACGTGTGACCGTCCGCAGCCCCGCTCAACCCGTTGGAGCACCGTGGCAACTGGCCGAACTCACCGACCGGCGACCCGCAGCCGAGGGATCCCCGAGGCCACCGTCGCCCGGCTTCCCCTGTACCTCCGCGCTCTGACCGCACTGTCGGAGCGCTCGGTCCCCACGGTCTCCTCGGAGGAGCTGGCCGCGGCCGCGGGGGTCAACTCCGCGAAGCTGCGCAAGGACTTCTCCTACCTGGGTTCGTACGGAACGCGCGGTGTCGGCTACGACGTCGAGTATCTCGTCTACCAGATCTCCCGTGAGCTGGGCCTGACCCAGGACTGGCCGGTTGTGATCGTCGGCATCGGAAATCTGGGGGCCGCCCTCGCCAACTACGGCGGGTTCGCCTCGCGTGGCTTCCGGGTCGCGGCGCTCATCGACGCCGATCCGGCGATGGCCGGCCGGCAGGTCGCCGGAATCGTCGTGCAGCACAGCGACGACCTGGAGAAGATCATCTCCGACAACGGCGTCTCCATCGGCGTGATCACCACCCCGCCGGGCGTCGCCCAGCAGGTCTGCGACCGGCTCGTGGCCGCCGGGGTCACCTCCATCCTGAACTTCGCGCCCACCGTGCTGGCCGTCCCGGACGGCGTCGACGTGCGCAAGGTCGACCTCTCCATCGAGCTTCAGATCCTCGCCTTCCACGAGCAGCGCAAGGCCGGCGAGGAGCACGAGGGCGCCGTCGCGCCCGTCGCCGCGCACCAGGACGCCAGCGAGCAGGGGCCCGACGGGGACGTACCCGCCGTGATGCCGGCATGAGTCTCCTCGTTGTCGGGCTGAGCCACCGCAGCGCCCCGGTCAGCGTCCTTGAGCGGGCCGCGCTGACCGCGGACGCCCAGGTCAAGCTGGTCCAGGACACGGTCGCCGCCGAGCCGGCCACCGAGGCGGCGGTGCTCGCCACCTGCAACCGCATCGAGCTCTACGCCGACGTCGACAAGTTCCACGCCGGGGTCGCCGAGCTGTCCACGCTGCTCGCCCTGCACAGCGGGGTGGGGCTGGACGAGCTCACCCCTTATCTGTACGTGCACTACGAGGACCGGGCCGTCCACCACCTGTTCTCGGTGGCCTGCGGGCTCGACTCGATGGTCGTCGGCGAGGGGCAGATCCTCGCGCAGATCAAGGACTCCCTGGCCCGCGCGCAGGAGCTGCACAGCGCCGGGCGGCTGATGAACGACCTGTTCCAGCAGGGGCTCAGGGTCGGCAAGCGCGCGCACTCCGAGACCGGGATCGACCGGGCCGGACAGTCCCTGGTCACCTTCGGGCTCGAACAGCTGGCCGCCGGTGGCGATGTGCAGACCTGGGCCAGGGGCAAGAAGGCGCTGGTCATCGGCGCCGGTTCGATGTCCTCGCTGGCCGCCGCGACGCTGGCACGGGCGGGCGTCACGGAGATCGTCGTGGCGAACCGGACGCACGACCGTGCCGAGCGGCTCGCCCAGATCGTCACCGAGAACGACGAGACGGACGTGGTGGCCCGCGCGGTACCGATGGACGCGGTGTCGCGCGAGCTGACACGTGCCGACGTCGTGATCTCGTGCACGGGGGCGACGGGGCTGGTGCTGACCGCTGAGACGGTCGCGGCGGCGGTCGAGGGGCGCACCGGTGAGCCGGTCGCCGAGATCGACGCGCCGTCGGCCGCGAAGCAGCCGTCGGCCGCCACCGGTGCGGGCACCGGCGTCGGCGGCGACGAGAACTGCCCGCTGGACCTCACCGCCGAGCAGAGTGGTTTCTCCGTGATGGGCGAGGCCGCCGTTGCCGGGATGGCCGCCGCCGAACTGGAGCAGCACGCGGCCTGGGTGGACAACGGGACCGTCGACCGGCGGGACGCGGTCCGCCGTACGCCGGAGGCCGAGGCGGAGCTGATCGGGGCGCTCGCCGCGGCCGCCGCCCGGTTCGGCCGGATCCCGGAGCGGCGCCGGCCGGAGCCGGTCGCCGGGTTCGTCCGGCCCGCTCCCGCGCTCTTCCTCCTCGACCTCGCCATGCCCCGTGACATCGACGCGGCCGTGCACCGGCTGGCCGGGGTGCGGCTGGTGGACATCGAGTCGCTGGCGGAGGCGTCCGCGGACGCGCCGATGGCGGCCGACGTGGACCAGGTGCGGCGTATCGTTTCGGACGAGGTTGCCGCCTTCGGCGCGGCCCAGCGGGCGGCGCACATCACGCCTACCGTGATCGCCCTGCGGACGATGGCCGCCGACGTCGTCGCGAGCGAGATCGCGCGGCTCGACGGACGCCTGCCCGGCCTGGACGAGCGGCAGCGCGGGGAGATCCGGCAGGCCGTGCACCGGGTCGTCGACAAGCTGCTGCACGCGCCGACCGTACGGGTCAAGCAGCTCGCGGCCGAGCCCGGCGGCGCCGGGTACGCGGACGCGCTGCGGACCCTGTTCGACCTCGATCCCGAGACGGTGGCTGCCGTCTCCCGGGCCGTGGACAGCACAGACACGAAGGACCGACCGGCATGAGTGACAATCCACTGCGACTGGGGACCAGGCGATCCAGACTCGCCATGGCCCAGTCCGGGCAGGTGGCGGAAGCCGTGAGCCGGGTGACCGGGCGGCCCGTCGAGCTGGTCGAGATCACCACCTACGGCGACACCTCCCGCGAGCACCTCGCCCAGATCGGCGGCACGGGTGTCTTCGTGACCGCCCTGCGGGACGCGCTGCTGCGCGGCGAGGTCGACTTCGCGGTTCACTCGCTCAAGGACCTCCCGACCACCCAGCCCGAAGAGCTGGCGCTGGCCGCCGTACCGGTGCGCGAGGACCCGCGGGACGTGATCGTCGCCAGGGATGCGCGGAAGTTCACCGACCTGCCGCGCGGGGCCCGCATCGGCACCGGTTCGCCGCGCCGGACGGCGCAGCTGAACGCGTACGCGCGGACCCACGGACTGGACATCGAGACGGTGCCGATACGCGGAAACGTCGACACCCGGATCGGGTACGTCCGGGACGGCGAGCTGGACGCCGTCGTACTGGCGGCGGCCGGCCTCAGCCGCATCGGCCGCATCGACGAGGTGACCGACTTCCTGTCGGTCGACACGGTTCTGCCCGCCCCCGGCCAGGGGGCACTGGCGATCGAGTGCGCCGCGGACCACGCGGAGCTGATCGCCCTGCTCGGGGAACTCGACGACCCGTTCACGCGGGCCGCCGTGACCGCCGAGCGTTCACTGCTCGCCGCCCTGGAGGCCGGCTGCTCCGCCCCTGTGGGCGCGCTGGCCGACCTTCTGGCCGACGGGCAGATCTTCAAGGAAATGCGCCTGCGGGGAGTCGTCGGCACGACCGACGGCACCCGCATGGTGCAGTTGTCCACCACCGGTCCCGTGCCCGAGACATACGACCAGGCGACGGCGCTCGGTCGCGAACTCGCCACCGAGATGCTTGCCCAGGGCGCGGCCGGTCTGATGGGGGAGCGAGCACAATGAGCCCCACCAACCTTCCCGCCGGCCTCGATCACGGGCACGTCACCTTCCTGGGTGCCGGACCCGGGGATCCGGGACTGCTGACCTTGCGTGCCGTGGAGGCACTGTCCAGCGCGGACGTCCTGGTCGCCGAGCACGAGGTGCTCGACGTGATCAGGTCCCACGCCAGGCAGGGCGTCTCCGTCGTGCCCACGAATCCGGATCCGTCGTCGGACCCGTATCCGGGCACAGGCACGCCTCAACTCACGGTTGTTGACGGCGCGTCAACAACCGCTTCCCTCCCGCCCGTGCGGGATGCGGCTCATCTTGTCATGGAGGCCGCGCGGGGTGGCAGGCGGGTCGTCCGTGCGGTGTCCGGGGACCCGGGACTTGATACGTACGCGACCGAGGAAATGCTCGCCTGCGTCGCCGCGGGTGTGCCCTTCGAGGTCGTGCCGGGTGTCGCGGCCGCGGTCGGGGTGCCGGCGTACGCCGGTGTGCCGCTGCGGGACGCGCAGGGCACGGACGTCCGCTTCGTGGACGCCCGTACCGCCTCGGACCGGTGCTGGACCGAGGTGGGTGCCTCGGACGGGACGGTCGTCGTGTCGACGTCGCTCGACTCGGTGGCCGCGGCCGCCGGCGAGCTGGTCGCCGCCGGCCGCAAGCCGGACACCCCGCTGACGGTCACCGTCGCCGGTACGACGACCCGGCAGCGGACCTGGACCGCCACCCTCGGCACCATCGCGCAGACGCTGAAGCAGGCGAAGGTGCTGCCCTCGCCGGACGGCGGCCGGCCGGTGATAGCCGTGGTCGGCGAGCGGTCCGCCGCCGCCCAGCGTGACCAGCTGTCGTGGTTCGAGTCCAAGCCGCTGTTCGGCTGGAAGGTGCTCGTGCCGCGTACGAAGGAGCAGGCGGCGTCCCTCTCCGACCAGCTGCGGTCCTACGGGGCCGTACCGCACGAGGTGCCGACGATCGCCGTCGAGCCGCCGCGCACGCCCCAGCAGATGGAGCGGGCCGTGAAGGGGCTCGTCACCGGGCGGTACGAGTGGATCGCCTTCACGTCGGTCAACGCGGTGAAGGCGGTCCGGGAGAAGTTCGAGGAGTACGGGCTCGACGCCCGGGCCTTCGCGGGGATCAAGGTCGCCGCGGTGGGCGAGCAGACCGCCAAGGCGCTGGTCGCCTTCGGCGTGAAGCCGGACCTGGTGCCGTCGGGTGAGCAGTCGGCCGCGGGGCTCCTTGAGGACTGGCCGCCGTACGACCCGGTGTTCGACCCCATCGACCGGGTGTTCCTGCCGCGGGCCGACATCGCCACGGAGACGCTGGTCGCCGGGCTGATCGAGCTCGGCTGGGAGGTGGACGACGTGACCGCCTACCGGACGGTGCGGGCGTCGCCACCGCCGGCCGACACCCGGGAGGCGATCAAGGGCGGTGGCTTCGACGCGGTGCTCTTCACGTCGTCGTCCACCGTGCGGAACCTGGTGGGTATCGCCGGAAAGCCGCACAACGTGACGGTGATCGCCTGTATCGGGCCCGCCACGGCGAAGACGGCCGAGGAGCACGGGCTGCGGGTGGACGTCATGGCGCCCGAGCCGTCGGCCGCGAAGCTGGCGGAGGCGCTGGCGGAGTTCGGTCTGCGCAGGCGCGCGAGCGCGCTGGAGGCCGGGGATCCGGTGACCCGGCCGAGTGAGCGGCGGCCGGGGGCGCGGCGGCGGCGCACGACGACCTAGTGCTGCGACCCCAGCACTAGCCGGTGCCGCCCCTGACGTGAACCGCGTGTCCCGCCACTCCCTGCTGAGGGAGGGCGGGGCACGCGGCTGTCGGTGGTGGTACTCCATGGCGGACGGGCCTGCGGCCGTCCCCCCACGCCCATGCCGAGGCCGAGCGGCCGGCGCGCCGCGCCCTCGGCAAGCGGGACTACGCGGCGGCCTTCGCGGCAGGAGCGGGAGCACAGGACCCCGTGCGGCTTGCGCTGGGCGGAACGGCGGCGCGGTGAGCCGAGGTGCTCGACCAGGTTGACGGCGAGCATCGTGTCGGCCAAGGGGACGTCGACCCACTGCCCTTCTCCCGTGGTCGCCCGGCTGTGCAAGGCGGCGAGGACGGAGCTGACGACCACGAAGAGGCGGGGTCATCCCGGTTGTGATGATCAGCTTGCCTCGCTTGGCGGTGCGGCCCTGCTCGAGTTCGGTGAGCGCCGGGATGGCTTGCGAGAGCGGGACGCCCCGGGCGACCGGTAGCCGCAGCTCTCCCCGGCCGGCGGCTCGCGCGACCTCTTCGAGGTCCCTGGTGACCGGTCGGGCGATCATGGCGTGGTACGGCCCTGGCAGGGCACTCCTCACGAGGTTCCCGGGGGTGGGGAGGACGCTGACGATGCGGCCGCCGGGCCTGAGCATCGTCCGTGCGGTCCTGACCGGCAGCGCGTACGGACCGCCCGCGTCGAGGACGAGGTCGAACCGTCCGGTGAGTGAGGCAGGGGCGAAGCTGAAGTCGACGACCGGGTCGACACCGAGGTCATGTGCTTCCGACCTGGCGGTATCGCGACAGCTGCCGGCGACCGTGGCCTGGTGGGCGAGGGCGATCTGCACGGCGGAGCGGCCGACCCCGCCGAGGCAGCTGTGCACGAACACGGCCTGGCCCTGGACCGCGGCCGCGGCAATCTCGCGCCGGCCCGGCACGGTTGGAAGAAGCCGGAGAGCGAGCTGGAGGCCTGACCTCCGACGCCCTGGCGCCCCGGCTCCGCGCGGGCCGGGGCGCCGACGCCCAGTCGGTAAGCGCGCCCGTGTGGCGGGCGTAGCGTAGAGGGCATGACGAAGTACGGCTCCTTCCCCGGCACGCGGCCGCGGCGGCTGCGGACCACCCCCGTCATGCGGCGCATGGTCGCCGAGACCCGGCTGCACCCCGCGGACTTCATCCTCCCGGCGTTCGTCAGAGAGGGCGTGAGCGAGCCCGTGCCGATCGCCGCCATGCCCGGCGTCGTGCAGCACACCCGGGACAGTCTGAAGAAGGCGGCCGCGGAGGCCGTCGAGGCGGGCATCTCCGGGATCATGCTGTTCGGGGTGCCCGAGGAGAGCAAGAAGGACGCCCTCGGCACGCCCGGCACCGACCCCGACGGGATCCTCCAGGTCGCGTTGCGCGATGTGCGGGCCGAGGTCGGGGACGACCTGCTGGTGATGTCCGACCTGTGCCTCGACGAGACGACCGACCACGGCCACTGCGGTGTGCTCGACGCCGAGGGGCGCGTCGACAACGACGCCACCCTGGAGCGGTACGCCGAGATGGCCCAGGTGCAGGCCGACGCCGGGGCGCACGTCGTCGGGCCCAGCGGCATGATGGACGGGCAGATCGGCGTCGTCCGCGAAGCGCTCGACCAGATCGGGCGCGAGGACGTCGCGATCCTCGCCTACACCGCGAAGTACGCCTCCGCCTTCTACGGCCCCTTCCGCGAGGCCGTCGGGTCCTCGCTGAAGGGCGACCGCAAGACCTACCAGCAGGACCCCGCCAACGCACGGGAGTCGCTGCGGGAGCTCGCCCTCGACCTGGAGGAGGGCGCCGACATGGTGATGGTCAAGCCGGCCGGGCCCTACCTCGACATCCTCGCCCGGGTCGCCGACTCCGTGGACGTGCCGGTCGTCGCCTACCAGATCTCCGGCGAGTACTCGATGATCGAGGCCGCCGCCGAGAAGGGCTGGATCGACCGCGACCGGGCCATCCTGGAGACCCTGACCGGCATCAGGCGGGCCGGTGCGCAGAACATCCTCACCTACTGGGCGGTGGAGGCCGCCCGGATGCTGGGCTGAGCGCGGACGAGGGCGCCCCGGCCGGTCGGTTCCGGCCGGGGCGCTTTCACGTCACCGGCCGGTCCGGCGGCGGGTCGTGAGCGGGCGGCGGAGGGGCCCTCGTCGCGTACGCCCTGGCCGTCCCGGCACCCGGTGAGCACGGTCGCGGCGACCAGCGCCAGGACGGCCGCCGCCAGGAGACGACGGCGGCCGGCGGCCGGGGTGCGGTGCGTGACGGACATACGAGGGCTCCCTTGACGGTCTCGGCGCGGTCGCGGTCGCGGTCGCGGTGGCGGGGGATGGGGATGGGGGAGGGGGACAGGGGCGGGGGCCGGTGGCTTTGAGGTGCTCTCAGCCTGCGCGCGGGCCCGCCCGTCCCACCAGACCCGCCGGGAGATTCGGGACGCGTGATCCCGTTCCACCCCTGTGACCTGCACGGATCCCATCCCGTGGGGCGGCGGTACGGGACGGTCGAGGCCCGCGCCGGGGTGTGACGGGGCGCCGGCCCCCGCCCCGTCTGTCCGGATCGCGGAATTACGAGTGTAGATGGCACGTACTTCTCTACGCTCCCGCCAAGACGAGGATCAGCCCAAGGAGCCGTCCATGACCACCGCCGCCCCCGCCGCCCCTCTTCCCTCCCTCGCGGCCCGGGCCCGCGCCGTCGGCGGATCGCCCGTCCGGGAGATCCTCGCGGTGACCGCCCGCCCTGAGGTCATCAACTTCGCGGGCGGGCTGCCGGCTCCCGAACTGTTCGACCGGGAGGGCATCGCCGCCGCCTTCCGCGCGGTGCTGGAGGAGGAGCCGGAGCGGGCGTTGCAGTACTCGACGACCGAGGGCGAGCCGGCCCTGCGGCAGCGGCTGGCGGCGCGCGTCTCCGGGCGGGGCCTGCCCACGGAGGCCGACGGCCTTCTCGTCACCACCGGCTCCCAGCAGGCTCTCTCCCTCCTCGCGAGCGCCCTGATCGACCCCGGCGACACGATCCTCGTCGAAAGCCCCTGCTACCTGGCGGCACTTCAGGTGTTCGGGCTGGCCGGAGCACGGGTGCTGCCGGTGCCCGGCGACGCGGACGGCGTGGATCCCGCCGCCCTGGAGGAGCTGATCCGCGCCGAGCGGCCCAAACTCCTCTACCTCGTCCCGACCTTCCAGAACCCCACCGGCCGCACCATGCCCGCCACCCGCCGCGCCGCCCTCGCCACGGCCGCCGCCCGGCACGGCCTGTGGATCGTCGAGGACGACCCCTACGGCGAACTGCGCTACGACGGCGACCACGTCCCCTGGATCGCGTCCTTCCCCGGCGCCGAGGACCGGACGGTCCTGCTCGGCTCCCTCTCCAAGGTCATGGCCCCCGGCCTGCGACTCGGCTGGCTCCGCGCCCCGGCCGGACTGCGCCGCGCCTGCGCGGTCGCCAAGCAGGCCGCCGACCTGCACACCCCGACCCTCAACCAGCTCGCCGCCGCCCGCTACCTGGACGTCCTGGACGCCCATGTCGCCACAGTGCGCGCGGTGTACGGCGAACGCCGGGACGCCATGCTCGCCGGACTGGCCGACGCCCTCCCGGCCGGCTCCACCTGGGGCCGGCCCGAAGGCGGCATGTTCCTCTGGGCCAGGCTCCCGGAGCCGTACGACACCACCGCCCTGCTCCGCCGAGCGGTGGACCACCACGTCGCCTACGTCCCCGGCGAGCCCTTCTACGCCGCCGACCCCGACCGCTCGACCCTGCGCCTGTGCTTCGTGACGCAGACGCCGGAGGAGATCGGGGAGGGCCTGCGCAGGCTGGCCAAGGGCCTGGGCGGCTGAGCGGTCGGAGCGGTCGGAGTGGTCGCCGAAAGTGCGCGATCTGCCGTCTGCCGTCTGCCGTCTGCGGCGCCGTCGTGGCCGGTCGCGTCCACGCGGCGGCAGCCGCACATCGGATACGGCCCCGCGCCCCGTCGGGGCGCTGCCGAGCGCAGGCCGGTCGGTCAGCTCAGTCCCACCAGAAGTGCCACAGCCGCTCGCCGACCAACTGCTCGGCGTACGACGAGAGCGTGTCGTCGGCGCCGGGCAGCACGGCGTACGGGCAGAACGCGAAGTGCTCGGCGGCGACCGCCTCCGCCGCGTCGAGATCGGCGGGCGGGGCGGCGACGGAGACCGCGAGGTGGTCGAAGCCGAGGGCGACCACCCGTATGCCGAACCGGTCCTCCCAGGAGCGCAGCACCGCGCACAGCCGGGCCACGTCCTCCTCGTAGTTCACCGGGCCGCTCCAGCCGATGGCCGCCGGTATGTCCGCGCTGCGCCGGGCCGACACCAGCGCCAGATGCGGCTCCTTGAGCCACGGGCGGCCCTGCGAGAGCGCGTCGGCGACATCGGCTGCCCGCATGTCCGGGTCGGCGACCAGGCCCGGGGCGGCGGCCAGCCCCGGCCACTCCTCGCCCCCCAGCGGGTCCTCCTCCCAGTAGTCCTCCAGCACCTCGTCGGCGTCGTGGTCCCCCGGGTACGACGTCTCCCCGGGCGCGAAGTCCCAGTCGTCGACCTCGGCCACGTCGATCAGCACCGGCAGCAGCCCCGCACGGGCGGCCGGCGCGCCCAGCGCGGTCCACGTCCCGGGCCCGGCGGGCTGCCCGGCGTACCACAGCAACGGCTCGTGCCACGGGCCGTCGAGCGTGTCGTCGAGCAGTGCCCCGGGCGGGAGTTGAAGCCCCAGGGACCGACCGCTCGGGTCGGTCGCCAGCTTGGGCAGCGGGTTGGGAAGAGTCGCCATGCCAGTGACTGTAAGGGGCGGCACTGACAACGGCGGCCGCGATTATCCGACGGAGGCGGTGAACGCGGCCCAGGCGGCGGGGGAGGCGGTGAGGGTGGGGCCGGTGGCCGCCGGGTTCTTGGAGTCGCGGATGTGGATGGCGTGGGGGCAGGCGGCTACTTCGAGGCAGGCGCCGCCTTCGTCGCCGCTGTAGGTGGACTTGTGCCAGGCGACGGCTACTTCGAGGCACTCGCCGCCTTCGTCGCCGCTGTAGGACGACTTGAACCACTGAAGTGCGGTGCTCATTGCTCTCCTAGCAGACGGTCCAGTAACCCCTTCGACTCCTGAGGAGACAGGGCCTGTGCTCGCAGCATCGCATACTTGCGTGCGAGCCTGGACACCTCATCTGCGTCGGATACCCACTGACTGCCGCGTTGCCCTTCGATGTACGCCAGGTGCTGGTGGTCTGGTGTTTCCAGGAGCACGAAAGGGCCATTCAGCCCTGCGTGGGAGGGGCTCGCGAGCGGAAGGAACTGCAGAGAAATGCAGGCCACTTCGACGCAGGTCCGCAGATGGCGAAGCTGCTCCGCCCGAACCCCCGGTCCTCCGACGCCGAGATGCAGCACCGGCTCCCAGACGACGAAGCTGACCGTCGGCGGGTTCCTGCGGCGCAGGATGTCCTGCCGCTCGACACGGGCCGCCGTCTTCGGCTCGATCTCGTCCTCGTCGTACGCTGGAACACGTTCCCGCAGCACGGCTTCGGCGTAGGCCCGTGTCTGAAGGAGCCCTGGTAGTACCTGGTTGGCATAGGACGACAGGGCGATCGCCTCCCGCTCATGCTCCATGTACAGCTCGGCCCACATCGGGAACTGGTCGACGTCCGGCAAGTTGGCCACCCCGGCCGCCAACATCCCCTTGGTGTCGAGCACTTCGTCGGCCCGCGCCGCCACGTCCGGCTTCAGTGCCCGCCTGCCCTGTTCGATCGACGCGACCGTCTGCTCGTCGAGCCCCACCCGCAGGCCCAGCTCGGTCTGCGTCAGACCGGCGACCCGGCGGGCCGTGCCGAGCTGCTTGCCGAGCATCTTCATCGACGTCTGGTTCTTCGGCCGCGGCGGCTTCTTCGCGCTCATGCTGTTCTCAACCCCCCGTGCACACGTACGTCACCGGGCCGGAGCCCGTACAAAAATTCCGTACGGGTCTACTCCCTGCTCCAGGTTAGTGACTCTGCGCGACATTCGAGCCGTGAACGACGGAAACGAACTCCTCTACCCCCGCGAACAGTTCTACGCCCGGGAGCGCCGATCCGTGCCCGCCGCCAGGCGGTTCGCCGCGCAGTCGCTCAGATGCTGGGGCCTGGGGGACTGGGACCGCGCCGACGGCATGTCGCTGTGCGTGAGCGAGTTGGCCACGAATGCCCTCCTGCACGGGGTGCCGCCCGGCCGTGGCTTCCTCCTGCGGCTGCGGTACGACGGTGACGTCGTCCGCGTCGAGGTGCACGACAGCGGACCGGGCGTGCCGAAGATCGCCGACGAGACGTACTGCGGCGAGGGCGGGCGCGGGCTGGTGCTGGTCGCGGCGCTCGCCGACAAGTGGGGGGTGTGCGAGCGGGAGCTCGGCAAGGTGGTGTGGGCCGATTTCGAGTGCTCACGCGATGACGCGCGGGCCGGGCGTCAGGCCTCCGGTACCGGATCGGCATAGCCCCGGACGAAGTCGGGGACGAGCAGTCGTCGGTACGGTTCGAAGACCGACTCCGGTGAGAGACCGGCCAGGGTGAGTGAGTCGCTGATCGCGGAGAGGTCTTGCAGCGGCGTCCGGGCGATGATCAAAGGCATGATCTGGTCGGCCAGTTCCCGGGCCGCGCGGTCGAGTGGCGCCGGCCAGTCGGCGTGCAGGTCCTTGATGATCTGTGCCAGGTCGTCAGAGCTCGCGCCAGCCGGATAGAGCCTGGAAAGTGAGTCGCTGATCCACGGATGCGACGGCGCTGTGGCCCACAGCCGGACGAGCAGTTCGGTCTGGTCGGCCGGAGGAGTGGGCAGCGCGAAGAAGACGTGGCCCACCACGTAGGCGCCCTCGATGTCCATCGTCTTCCTGACGAGGTCGATGACCTCGGCGGGCGGCCACTTGCGCACGATGGTTTCCATGAGGAGCCCGTGGGTCAGCAACCGAGGGTTGTCGGTCAGCTGCCTCCGCACGAGCGCGACCACCTCCGCATACGGGCGCTGGGCGATCGCGGCGATGGCGTCGCGCACCACTGGTGGGGTCTCCGCGCGGTGGTCGAGCCGGTACTGCAGTTCCAACGTGTCCTCGGCCGTTCGGCCCGCCAGGGCGACCCGCAACAGTTGAGCCCCCTGCTCCGCACGGTTCAGCAGCGGGCCGGACCGGATGAGGGCGTTGATCAGCGGGAGCAGTTTCTCCGGCCCCAGAGAGAGCGCGAGCGCGACCCGGGTCCGGGCCGCGCCCTCCAACCAGCGATGCTCCTGCAACCGGTCGGCCAACAGGAGCACCGCCCGGACGGAGTGTTCCCTCGCGATGCGTCCGAACCTCGGGTCGAGCGGATCGCGATCGCGTACCAGTCCTACGGCCGTCTCCTCGGCCCACACGAACGTGTCCGTCGGGACATCGGCCAAGAGGTCCCACCACAGCGCATTGTCCGTAGGGTCCTCGCCGGTCACGGCATTGTCCGGGTTGTCCGTGGCGGAGGACGGCACGGACAAGGGCTCCGTCCGCGCGCCCTCGTCAAGAGTGGTCAACGCGGTGTGCAGGCGGTCCGCGATGCTTCGGCCCACCGCCTCGGCCCGGTCCAGCGCGGCGTCGATGTCGTCACCGAAGGTGTTGGGGGATGCGATGCCGTCCGAGAGCGAAGCCGACGGTTCCGCGGCGAGTCCGCCGCCCCCCGAGGGCAACTGTGCCGCCGCCCGCAGGCTCCGTACCTCGTCACGGGCCCGGCGGGTACGGATCAGGGCCTCCGCGAGGAGAGCCGTCGCGAGCGTGCGGTCCTGCTGGGCACGGGCCAGTTCGGCCGCCGTACGGCCGTGCTGCGCGACCGTGCGGGCCAACTCTGTGTCCAAGCCGCTGAGCCGGCCCAGGTCTGGTGGCTGTGCGGTCATCGCCGACTCGCGTTCCCTGCCGAGCCGTTCCACTTCGTCGGCGAGGACGACAACCCAGGTGGACAGCACGGAGGACAGTGCGTCCGACTCGCGCAGGGCCTGCTGGGACTGGTACTGGATCGCGGCGAGTGTCGCGAGCTCGTCGTTCTTCCGGGCGAGCTGTTCATGGAGATCGACGAGTTTCAGCTGTGCCTGCACGGCGCTGTCCATTGCGGCCACCACCGCGTTCCTGGTGAGTCGTGGCTGTCCCGTCAGGTCGACGACCTGGGTGCTCCGGGACATCGCGATCCGTAGCAGCTCACCACCGTGCTTGAGCAACCGCCCTCGCCTGGGACGGAGTTCGTCCGCCTCCGTGCAGGCGACGACAACGGCTTCGACGAAGTCCGCGTCGATCTTCAAGCCCGACAAGCGCTCGCTGATGGCGGATGTCCGTAGATTCGTGGGTCCTTCCAGCGCCGCGAGGGTCAGCTCGGCGTCCGCCATGCACGTGCGCAGGAAGCGGGCCAGGTCCTCGTACTCCTTCGAACGGGCTCGCAGCGGACCGAATTTGCGCCCGCGCTTGGCCGGCCGGTCTCCGCCTGCCGATCCCCCGGCCTGCTCAGCCATGTTTCCCCCGAGGCCAATTTCCGTGGACAAAAGCCATTGTCCACCCGGCGCACCCCGCGCGGTCAGCGTCTTTCGCAGCGGGGGTGAGGACAACTCTCCGGCCGTCGAGGCTGGATTGTGCGGATGGAGTCCTCTTCCGTGTCCTCACCTGCGAGCCTGCGAAGGAAGACCATGGACCGACCCAAGCGGCCGATCGACCTGGTGGCGTTTGTCGCCACCCTGATCACCGTCGTCACCCTGCTGCACATGGGGGTTCAGCCACAGTCCCTGGCGCTCGTCGTCCTCGCCATGGCGACCTTGTACGGGGCGTTCGGCGGCGGTACCGGCGAGGGCAAGTAGCCGTCTGCGGAGCACCGACGGCCCGGCGCCGCGTCCTGGAGAACATCCGGGGCGCGGCGCCGGGCCGTCGAGTTGTGCGCTGCCCGTTCTCAGAGCCGCTCGGGCGTCCTGATGCCCAGCAGGGCCATGCCCTGGTGGAGGGTGCGGGCCGTCATGTCGCACAGGAACAGACGGTTCTCCACCTGGGCCGGGGTGCCGGCCTTGAGGACCGGGCACTTGTCGTAGAACGACGTGTAGAGGGACGCCAGTTGGTACAAGTACGCGGCCAGCTTGTGCGGGGCGTACTCCGCAGCCGCCTCGAAGACCGTGTTGCCGAACGCGTCCAGATGCAGGCCCAGCGCCCGCTCCGCCGCGTGCAGTTCCAGCTCCGGGTGCGCGGCGGGGCGGACGTCCCCCGCCTTGCGGAGGATCGACCGGATACGGGCGTACGCGTACTGGAGGTAGACGGAGGTGTCGCCGTTCAGCGAGACCATCTGGTCCAGGTCGAACTTGTAGTCGCGGTTCGGCGACGTCGACAGGTCCGCGTACTTCACGGCACCGATGCCGACCTGCTGGGCCCGCTCCTGGATCTCGTCCTCGGTCAGGTCCTGCGCCTTCTCCCGGACGACCTCGGCGGCCCGCTGCACCGCCTCGTCCAGTAGGTCCTCCAGCCGTACGGTTTCGCCCGCACGCGTCTTGAACGGCTTGCCGTCCGCGCCCAGCACCGTGCCGTAGCCCATGTTGTGCGCGGTGACGTCGTCGGTGAGCCAGCCCGCCCGCCGCGCCGTCTCGAAGACCATCCTGAAGTGCAGCGACTGGCGCACGTCCACGACGTAGATGATGGACGTGGCGTGCAGGTCCCGGACCCGGTTGCGGATCGCGGTCAGGTCGGAGGCCGCGTAGCCGAAGCCGCCGTCGGCCTTCTGCACGATCAGCGGGACCGGCTGGTCGTCCTTGCCCCGGATGTCGTCGAAGAACACCACGAGCGCGCCCTCGGAGCGGACCGCGACGCCGCTCTCCTCCAGGAGGCGGGCGGTCTCCGGCATGCCGTCGTTGTACGCCGACTCGCCGACGATCTCGTCGTCCCGGATCTCCATGTCGAGCTTGTCGAAGACCGAGTAGAAGTAGACCTTCGACTCGTCCACGAACCGCTGCCACAGGTCGAGGGTCTCCTTGTCGCCGGACTGGAGGGCGACGACCCGCTTGCGGGCCCGCTCCTTGAAGTCCTCGTCCGCGTCGAAGACCGCCCGGGACGCCTTGTAGACCCGGTTCAGGTTCGACATGGCCTGCTCGCCGTCCGTGTCGGTCTTCGCGGACAGCTGGTCCGGATTCTCGATCAGGTACTGGATGAGCATGCCGAACTGGGTGCCCCAGTCGCCGATGTGGTGCCGGCCGATCGTCCGCTCGCCGGTGAAGTCGATCATGCCGCGCAGGGCGTCGCCGATCACCGCGGAGCGCAGGTGGCCGACGTGCATCTCCTTGGCGACGTTCGGCTGGGCGTAGTCGATGACCGTGATGCCGGGGTCCGCCTTCGCGGGTACGCCGAGCCGGTCGCCGTCCGCGTACCGCGCCGCCAGGTTCTCGGTGATGGCCTTGTCGGAGAGGGTGATGTTGAGGAAGCCGGGGCCGGAGACCTCGACGTCCTGGATCAGGTCCGCGCCGGTGGTGATGCGGGAGACGACCTGCGTCGCCAGCTCCCGGGGGTTCGCCTTGGCCTTCTTGGCGAGGGCGAGGATGCCGTTCGCCTGGTAGTCGGCCCGGTCGCTGCGTCGCAGCAGCGGGTCGACGTCGGCCTCCGGCAGGGCGGCGGAGAGGGCGTCGGTGAGCTGCTGGTTGACGGAGTCGCTGAGGGACGTGACCGGGGCCATGGGGTGGGAGCCGTTCTCCTCGTGGGTGCTGGTAGACGGGTCCAGTATTTCACGGGGGGTAAAGGGGTTTTTGCGGCTGAGAGCTCGGGGGGTGCGGTGCGTTGCCGGGTGCGGCGGTGTGGGGGCTGGTCGCGCAGTTCCCCGCGCCCCTGGAACGGCGGCTGCGCCGCCGGACGGGGGGTGGGCCGCCAGGCGGTGGTTGCGTTTTTTGGACGGTGGGCTGCGCCGCAGGCGTTGGCTGGGGCCCGGACGGGGGCTGCGGGGGTTCTTGGAGGGGCCCTGGTAACCCGTTTTCGTGGATTCGGGGTCGGCTGGGAGAATGGAGCGGTCAGCCGTGCGACCGTATCGGCTGCCCCGTGCCAGAAAGAAGGACGTGCCGACGTGGCTCAGAGCACCGAGACCACCGACTGGGTCTCCCGTTTCGCGGATGAGGTCATCGAGGAGTCGGAGCGTCGGGCCCCGGGCAAACCGGTCGTCGTCGCGTCCGGGCTGTCGCCCTCGGGCCCCATTCACCTGGGCAACCTGCGCGAGGTCATGACCCCGCACCTGGTCGCCGACGAGATCCGGCGGCGGGGGTACCAGGTCCGCCACCTGATCTCCTGGGACGACTACGACCGGTACCGGAAGGTGCCCGCGGGCATCGCGGGAGTCGACGAGACGTGGGCCGAGCACATCGGCAAGCCGCTGACCTCGGTGCCCGCGCCGAAGGGCTCCGCCCACCCGAACTGGTCCGAGCACTTCAAGGCCGCGATGGTCGAGTCGCTGGCCGAGCTCGGCGTGGAGTTCGACGGGATCAGCCAGACCGAGCAGTACACCTCCGGGGTGTACCGCGAGCAGATCCTGCACGCCATGAAGCACCGCGGCGACATCGACGCCATCCTCGCGCAGTACCGGACCAAGCCGAAGACCGGCAAGAAGCCCCAGCAGAAGGCCGTCGACGAGGCCGAGCTGGAGGCCGAGGAGGGCTCGGGCGCGGCGAGCGAGGACGACGGGTCGTCCGGCTCCGCCGGGTACTTCCCGTACAAGCCGTACTGCGGCGGCTGCGGCAAGGACCTGACGACCGTCACGGCGTACGACGACGACAGCACCGAGCTGACGTACACCTGCGGCGCGTGCGGGTTCTCCGAGACCGTCCGGCTCAGCGAGTTCAACCGCGGCAAGCTGGTCTGGAAGGTCGACTGGCCGATGCGCTGGGCCTACGAGGGCGTGATCTTCGAGCCGAGCGGTGTGGACCACTCGTCGCCGGGGTCGTCGTTCCAGGTGGGCGGGCAGATCGTCGGGATCTTCGGCGGGAAGCAGCCCATCGGGCCCATGTACGCCTTCGTGGGCATCAGCGGGATGGCGAAGATGTCGTCCTCGCGGGGTGGCGTGCCCACGCCGGCCGACGCGCTGAAGATCATGGAGCCGCAGCTCCTGCGCTGGCTGTACGCCCGGCGCAGGCCCAACCAGTCCTTCAAGATCGCCTTCGACCAGGAGATCCAGCGGCTCTACGACGAGTGGGACAAGCTGGACGGCAAGGTGGCCGACGGTTCCGCGCTGCCCGGTGACATCGCCGCGCACGCGCGCGCCGTGGGTACGGCAGGCGGTGAGCTGCCGCGGACGCCGCGCCCGCTGCCGTACCGCACGCTGGCCTCCGTCGCCGACATCACCGCCGGGCACGAGGACCAGGCGCTGCGCATCCTGAGCGAGCTGGACCCGGCGAACCCCCTCGGATCGCTGGACGAGGCGCGTCCGCGGTACGACAGGGCCGAGGCCTGGATCAACACCCAGGTGCCGGCCGACCAGCGCACCATCGTCCGTGACGAGCCCGACGCCGAACTGCTCAAGTCCCTCGACGAGGCGTCCCAGCAGTCGGTACGGCTGCTGCTCGACGGGCTCGCCGAGCACTGGTCGCTGGACGGGCTGACCCACCTCGTCTACGGCGTGCCCAAGGTCCAGGCCGGGTTCGCCGCCGACGCCACGCCGAAGGAGCTGCCGCCGGAGATCAAGACGGCCCAGCGGACGTTCTTCGCGCTGCTCTACCACCTGCTCGTCGGGCGCGACACCGGGCCCCGGCTGCCCACGCTGCTGCTCGCGGTCGGGCAGGAGCGGGTGCGGGCCCTGCTCGGGGCGTGACACCGGCATGAAGAAGGGGCCCTCCTCGGCGGAGGGCCCCTTCTTCATGCCCTGCGGGCCCTGCGGGGCTGCGGTGCCGCGGGGCTCAGGCGATGTGGTCTTCCTGGAGCTCCGCCGTGTGGCGGTTCGTGAAGCGGTTGACCATGCGGTCCGCGTCGCGCTGCGCCAGCGTGACGCCGTACGTCGCCTCCACGTCGTCCCTGAGCTGACCGGAGGTGGGGTAGCTGCCGTCTATCGACTTCTTGAAGACCAGGTAGAAGTCCTCCTCGGTCGGCTCCGGCGGGCCGCCGCCCTCGCCCAGCTCGCGCGTGCGGCCCGGGCCGGAGGGGATGGGGAAGCTGCCGGTCGTCTCCGCCGGGGACTCCTCCGGAACGGGCTGCTGCTCCTGGGGGTACTGGTCCGCCGGGAACTGCTGCTGGAGCCGGAGCCGGTCGTACTGCTCCTGCTGCCGCTGGTACTGCTCCTGCTCCTGCTGGTACTGCCAGGCCGCGTACTGCTCCTCGGTGTACTGGGGCTCGTACGAGGGGTCGTAGTCGCCGTGGTACTCGATCTGCTGCGGGTCCCTGGCGTGCAGCCAGGGGTTGACGTTCGGATCGGGGTCCGGCTCGGGCTGCCTGGCCGGGATCTCCTGCTGCCCCTGGTGGGGGCCGGGGACCAGTTCCGGGCGCTGTTCGCCAGGAGGCGCGGCCGCGCCCACCCGTGCCGCCCCAGCGGCACGGCTGTCCGCGGCTGTGGAGGCCGCCGGCAGCGCGGGAAGGTCGATGCCCGCCGCTGCCAGGCCGTCCGGGGCCGTGTCGGCCAGGGGGACGCCGTACTTGGCGAGGCGCAGGGGCATCAGGGACTCCACGGGAGCCTTCCTGCGCCAGGCCCGGCCGAAGCGGGAACGCAGCCTCGCCTGGTAGACGAGACGTTCCTGTTCCAGCTTGATGACCTGGTCGTAGGAGCGCAGCTCCCACAGCTTCATCCGGCGCCAGAGGAGGAACGTGGGAACCGGGGAGAGCAGCCAGCGGGTGAGGCGGACCCCCTCCATGTGCTTGTCCGCCGTGATGTCGGCGATCCGGCCGATCGCGTGGCGGGCGGCCTCGACGGCCACGACGAACAGCACCGGGATCACCGCGTGCATGCCCACACCCAGCGGGTCCGGCCAGGCCGCCGCGCCGTTGAAGGCGATCGTCGCCACGGTCAGCAGCCAGGCCGTCTGCCGCAGCAGCGGGAAGGGTATGCGGATCCAGGTCAGCAGCAGGTCGAGGGCGAGCAGGACGCAGATGCCCGCGTCGATGCCGATCGGGAACACATAGGAGAAGTTCCCGAAGCCCTTCTTGATGGCCAGCTCACGGACGGCCGCGTACGATCCGGCGAAGCCGATGCCGGCGATGATCATCGCGCCGGTCACGACCACGCCGATGAGAACGCGGTGCATCCGGGTCAGCTGTATTGGCGCGGCCACCGGCACTCCCCTCCCCTTGCATGTTGTTGCGCGCAACAGGGTGGCACATCAGTACGGCGTACGTATGGCCGGTCAGCTCTTCTTGGCTGCCGACTTGGACGGCGACGCGGTGGGCGAGGCCGACTTGGAGGCCGACTGCGAGGGCGTCGCCGCAGGTGAACTCGCCGACGTGCCAGAGCCGTTGGCCGTCGAGACCGACGCCACCGCCTCCACGGTCGCCTTCTCCGCCGCCTTCGTCAGGGCGTCCGCGTCCGGAGTTTTCTCACCCGCGAGACCCGCGCCGTTGTAGTCGACGGTGACGACGACGTTCGCGACGCGTGCCACGACCGTCTGCTGCTTGAAGGCGCCCTCCTTCTTCTTCAGGTCGTAGCGCACGGCCGTCGCCTGGTCGCCCGCCCCGGACACCGGCACCGACTTGGTGTTCTTGGCACCGGACACGGACTGGGCGTCCCGCACCTGGCTCGTGTAGTACGCCTCGGCCTGCTGCTCGCCGGAGCCGCGGCTGGTGTCCGAGTCGAAGCGGAGGAAGGAGATGTTCAGCCAGCGGAACTGGGACCCCTTCACACCGTTGTTGTCCAGGCTGCTCCAGGAGCAGCTGCCGCGCGTGGCCACGTCGTTCGACGTGCCCTCCTTGCCCGACGTCGCGCCCTTCGGCACGAGCGCGGTGAGGGTCTTCTTCGACAGCGCCGCGCACGGCTCGGGCAGCTTCTGGTACTTGGCCGCCTGCACGGTGGCCGAAGGGGCCGCCGAGCTGCCCGGGGCGGTGACGGGATTCGAACCGCCGGCCGTCTCCTGCGCCGCGCTGTCCGAGTCCGAGGAGCAGGCCGTCGCGAACAGCGCCACGGCGGGGACGGCGGCCGCGACGACGAGGCCGTGGCGCAGGCGCCCTGCCCGCCGCTGTGCGTTCCGCTCGTTCCGGGCACGCTGGTCGTCTCGCTGGACTGCTACTCGCTGCATGGTTCCTTCACTCATACGTTCGGGGTTCCTGCGGTCGGATCGGGTCCGAGGGGCCACGGTACGCGGTGAGGAAGCTGTGCGGTTTTGGTTCGGGTGCTTTGCGGGCGGGGTGCGCAAGGCGTGCCGGGGGCCTCAGCTGTTGAGGGCCTCGGCCAGTTGGCCGGCCAGATTCTGCGCCCTGTCCTGCATTTCCTTGCTGTCCGGGACCGTTCCGGTGGCCATCGGCTGCTCCTCGTACACGATGGTCACGACGACGTTGGACGTGCGGAACACCACAGTCACCGTCCGCTGCTCGGCCGTCGAACCGGAGCCGCTGAGCTGGTCGTCGAGATACGCCTCGTCGCCCAGGTCGGAGAGAGCACGGGGCTGTAGACCGGCCGGAGTGGTGGTGGAAGAGGCGGAGGCGGCGGAGGAAGCCGAGGAGGACGGATCGGCGGATCCCGTGGCGGACGCGGATCCGGACGCGGACGTGGACGCCGACGTGGACGCGGACGGGGAGTTGGACGGGGAGTTGGACGCCGACTCCGACGGGGACTCCGTCTCGGCGGGGCTCGGGGGCGCGGACTCCGGGATGTCGGCCGCCGTCTCCAACTGCGTGTAGATCGTCTGCGCCTCGCCGTCGTCGCTGACCGCGTTGTCGTACGACACCACCCGCTCGAAGTCGACGGACAGCCGGTCCGTGGCGTCGGTGGACTCGACCTTCCAGTGGCAGCCCACCTTGCGATCGGTGTCGTAGGTGAGCGTGGCCTCGCCGCCGTACGCCTTCTCCCGCTGCTGCTCGTCGGCGATCTGGGCGATGCCGGGGAGCAGTGAGTCGAGGGTGTCGTGGCTGACCGCGCCGCAGGCCTCCGGGAGGGTGCGGTACTTGCCGGGCTGGGCGGCGACGGTGGAGGTGCCGGGGTCCGCGTTCTTGTCGCTGGTGTCCGCGCCACCGCTGGAACCGCTCGTGCAGCCGGCCAGCAGGGCCGCGAGAAGGGCGGCGATGCCGGTTACGTACGCCTTCCGCTGCACGGTCAGGCTCCTTCCGTTCACTGGTCCGCTCGGTCCTGCTCCAGTGTCCCCGCTGGTTAATCGCTTGCCGCAGTGGGGCGTCCGCTGGAGACAATGTCTACCGCACGCACTGCTGTGAACGCCGGTCCCCTGTCTGGTTCATGGACCTCTGGCGCCGCATTTGCGTTTTGTTGGATTTGAAGATTTCTGTCCTTTTTGGTGTGCTGTTCGCGGGGGAATGAGGAAGACATGTCGTACGTGGAGATGCCGGGCGCGAAGGTGCCGATCCGGATGTGGACCGACCCGGCGACCGTCGAGGACGTGGCGCTCCAGCAGTTGCGCAACGTCGCGACCCTGCCGTGGATCAAGGGCCTGGCGGTCATGCCGGACGTCCACTACGGGAAGGGCGCGACGGTCGGGTCGGTCATCGCCATGCGGGGCGCGGTGTGCCCGGCGGCGGTCGGGGTCGACATCGGGTGCGGGATGTCCGCGGTGAAGACGTCGCTCACGGCCAACGACCTGCCGGGGGATCTGTCGCGGCTGCGGTCGAAGATCGAGCAGGTCATTCCGGTGGGGCGGGGGATGCACGCGGAGCCCGTGGAGCCGGGGGACTTCCATGGCCTGGCCACGGCCGGGTGGGGGGAGTTCTGGGGGCGGTTCGACGGGGTCGCGGAGGCGGTGAAGTTCCGGGAGGGGCGGGCGCGTCAGCAGATGGGCACGCTCGGATCCGGAAATCACTTCTGCGAAGTGTGCATAGACGTATCCGGTTCGGTGTGGCTCATGCTGCACTCCGGGTCCCGGAACATCGGCAAGGAACTTGCCGAGCACCACATCGGCGTGGCCCAGAAACTCCCACACAACCAGGGGCTCGTCGATCGCGACCTCGCCGTCTTCGTCGCGGACACCCCGCAGATGGCGGCCTACGAGCACGATCTCTACTGGGCTCAGGAGTACGCGAAGTACAACCGGTCGCTCATGATGGCCCTCTTCAAGAGCGTGATCCGTAAGGAGTTCAAGAAGGCCGGGGTCACCTTCGAACCCGAAGTCAGCTGCCATCACAACTACGTGAGCCGCGAGCGTTATGAAGGTGTGGACCTCCTCGTGACCCGCAAGGGTGCGATCAGTGCCCGAACCGGGGAATACGGCATCATCCCCGGCTCCATGGGGACCGGGTCGTACATCGTGAAGGGCCTCGGCAACGAGATGTCCTTCAATTCCGCCTCGCACGGTGCGGGCCGGCGCATGAGCCGCAACGCGGCCAAGCGCCGATTCTCGACGAAGGACCTGGAAGACCAGACGCGGGGCGTGGAGTGCCGTAAGGACTCCGGTGTCGTGGACGAGATCCCCGGCGCCTACAAGTCGATCGACCAGGTCATCGACCAGCAGCGGGACCTGGTGGAGGTCGTCGCGAAGCTGAAGCAGGTTGTCTGCGTGAAGGGCTGACGTCCGGTTGACCGAGGGCTCGCTGCTGTGCACGAACGAGCCCTCGGTCCCGTCCTGCTGACTTGACTCACGGCGCTTCACGAGGCGAAAGCGCGGTCCGGTTCCTTGGCCTTCCTCGGCCGTTCTGGCGCTGACGGGGTGGAGAACACCATGGCCCGCCTAGGCTGGGGGCGTGAATTACACCGAAGTTGAGGCGGACATTCTCCGGCTGGTCATCGGGGCCACCGAGGGCGGGGCTCGTGCCTTCGGAGAGGAGACGGTCACACGTCTGGTGCGGCCGGAGCTGCTCCGCGATGCCGACGAGGACGAACTCACCGAGGACGCCTGGACGGCGCTCGGCAACGCCTGCGCGAACGTCCTGACCATCAGCGCCGCCGAGCTGGAGGACAAGCTCGCCACGATCTATGACGGCATCCTGGTCGATGACGGTCTGGACACCGGAGTCCTCACCGTCATCAGCGCGTTGGCGCATTGGCAGAGCTACCTGGAGAGCAACCGGCGCGGCGAGCTCTACGAACTCGCCATCCGTTCCATCGAGGACGTCGACCACGAGGTCTCCGCCGCTCTCGACGACTTCCTCGCCACACCGGAGATGGCCGCCGAGTACGAGCGCATCCGCAGCCTGCTGGAGCCCGGCGCGGGGGCAGAGGCACCGACCCACTAGAAGCGGTCCAGGAATCCAGCCCGTGATCTTCCCCGTCCGACGGCGTGCCGCGATGCGTGCGCAGTGCCGCGCGCGCATCGCCTGCTCTGCGACGCCGCGAGCGACGACGTTCACCCCGGTGGGTTGCCGCGATCCCCGGTCACTTCGCGTGGCGGACCGCGTAGATCATCACGAACGCGATGATGTGGATGCCGAAGAGGAAGTAGCCCAGGAAGTACCAGACCTGGCGTTCGTTCTTCGTCTCCTGCGCCAGACGGGACTTCTCCAGTTCCGTCTCCAGGGCCTTCGCCGCGTCGTCCTCCGGCATCACAGCTCCCGGTAAACCTTGGTGTTGGAGGCCTGGGCGCGGGGCCGGACGACCAGGAGGTCGATGTTGACGTGGCTGGGGCGGGTCACCGTCCAGGCGATGGTGTCCGCCACGTCGTCGGCGGTCAGGGGCTCGGCGACGCCCTGGTAGACCTTGGCCGCCTTCTCCTCGTCGCCGCCGAAGCGGGTCAGCGCGAACTCCTCCGTCCTGACCATGCCGGGGGCGATCTCGATGACGCGGACCGGCTTGCCGACGATCTCCAGGCGGAGGGTCTCGGCGAGGACGTGCGCGCCGTGCTTGGCGGCGACATACCCGGCGCCGCCCTCGTAGGTGGCGTGGCCGGCGGTGGAGGAGACCACGACCACCGTGCCGTCGCCGCTCGCCTCCAGCCTGGGGAGCAGGGCCTGGGTGAGGTTCAGGGTGCCGATGACGTTCGTCTCGTACATCGTGCGCCAGTCGGCCGGGTCGCCGGTGGCCACCGGGTCGGCGCCGAGGGCCCCGCCGGCGTTGTTCACGAGGACGGCGACCGTCTTGAAGGCCGTCGCGAACTCGTCCACGGCCGCGCGGTCCGTCACGTCCAGCGGGTAGGCGGTGGCCTGCTGCCCCGCTTCGTTGATCTCCTTGGCCAGGGCCTCGATCCGGTCCTCGCGGCGGGCGGTGAGGACGACGCGGTAACCGGCCTCGGCGAGCTTGCGCGCGGTGGCGGCACCGATGCCGCTGCTGGCGCCGGTGACTACCGCGATGCGGGACGAGGCCATGGGCTGCTCCTCAGCGGGGTCTGCTTGTGCGGCTTGCTCCGGAGAGTCTAGGCGCCGTGGTCGGCGCGGGATCGGGCGGCTGGGGGCCGGTGGGGGCTGGTGTGGGGTGGTGGGGGCCGGTGGGGGCCCAGGGGGCCAGGGGGGCCAGGGGGGGCCAGGGGGCGCGCCCACGCGGCGGAGCCGCACATCGACGCAGGCACGCGGCCTCTCGGGCGGGATTCTCCCGGTCAGTTCCTGGGCGCCCACATGATCAGGGCCATGCCCGCCAGGCATACCGCCGCCCCCGTGAGGTCCCAGCGGTCCGGGCGGTAGCCGTCCGCGACCACACCCCACAGGATCGAGCCGGCCACGAAGATGCCGCCGTACGCCGCGAGGATGCGGCCGAAGTGGGCGTCGGGCTGGAAGGTGGCGACGAAGCCGTAGGCGCCGAGGGAGAGGATGCCGCCGGCCACCCAGAGCCAGCCGCGGTGCTCGCGCACACCCTGCCAGACCAGCCAGGCGCCGCCGATCTCGAAGAACGCGGCGACGACGAAGAGGGCGGCGGAGCGCAGGATCAGCATGCGGGCAGCGTGCCACGCGCGGCGGGTGTCACCTGATGGGGGGGGCGCCTGTGGCGGGGCCCGGGTGGCATACATCCGTACGCATGCCGGAGACGGCCGGGATGCGCGGACGGACGGGACGGGACGGGTGGCATGGCGATGCGTCGTGGTGGGCTGGCGGTGGTCGGTGCGGCGGCGGCGGGGGCGCTGGCCGTGGGGATGGCCGGTACGGCCTGGGCCGGGAACGCCGATCTCGAGATGCACGGGTCCGCCGTGCTGACGGGGGACCTGGTGGAGGTCGGGGTGACCCCGCGCAACCACGGGCCGGACGCCGTGACGGGCGCCAGTGTGCGGCTGACGTCGTCGGCGGCGCTGGCGGACACGCAGCACCTGCCGGGCGGGTGCGCGCGCACCGGCGACCGGGAGGTGGTGTGCGACACCGGACCGCTGGCGGTCGAGGCGCCCGGCGAGCGGCTGGTGGTTCCGGTACGGCTGCGGGACCGGCCGGCGGAGGTGACGCTGAAGGTGGACGTGGTGTGGGGCGGGGGCGCGGTGGACCAGGACCGGACGAACGACGGGCAGCGGGTGCTGGTGCTGGCGACCGGTGATCCGTACGCGTTCTGAGCGGACCGCACCGGCGCTGCCGGACCAGGGCCGTCCGCTCCGGGGGCTCGCCGCGTACAGGAGGGGCCAGGAACTACGGAGGAACTACGGAGGAACTACGGAGGAACTACGGAGGAGCTACGGAGGGACTACGGAGGGACTACGGAGGAGCTACGACGGATGCTCCAGCCCCCTGTTGTCAGCGGGCACGGCGAGGGGCGCGACTCATGGCCGTCGCCCCGCCGTGCCGGTGCCGCCGCTCAGGATTTCCTTGCCGACCCCAGCATGTAGTCCTCGGCGGCGTCGGTGATCAGGTCCTTGACCGCCTGCGGGTGGGAGATGAGGGACACGTGCGAGGAGTCGATCTCCACAGTCTTCCGGGCCTTCGCCCGCTTCGCCTCGAACCGCTCCAGGCTCGGGTCGATCGCCCGGTCCTGCTTGCCGACGAGGGCGTACACGGGCTTGTTCCGCCATGCGGCGCCGGTGAGCTTGTCCGTGAACGCCGACATCGCGATCGGACGCTCGGTGGCTCCCATGATGTCGGTCTGGCTCGCGGGCAGGTCCGCGGCGAAGACCTGGCGCAGTCGGTCCGGCTGTATGTACAGGTCCGTGCCGGTGGTGCCGTCGGCATTGCGGAAGGGCACCTGCTTCAGCGCCCGGCTGAGCGGGGCGGGGGCGAACTTCGCGGCGAGGACGGCCTGTGACTCTCCCACGTCGGGCATGACCGCGTTGATGTACACGAGGGCCTTGACGTTGTCGTTTCCCACGGCGGCCTGGGAGATCACCTCGCCGCCGTAGGAGTGACCGGCCAGGATGATCGGTCCTCTGAGGGACTTCAGGAAACTCGCGAGGTAGGCCGAGTCCTGGGCGACACCGCGGAGCGGGTTGGCCGGTGCGGCCACGGTGTAGCCGTTCCTCTGGAGCCGTTCCACGACGCCGTTCCAACTCGACGCGTCGGCGAAGGCGCCGTGTACGAGCACGATGGTGGGCTTCGCCCGGCCGGGATCACCGCTCGGACCACCGGCCCGCGCGGTGACGGGTGCCAGGGTGGAGGTGGCACCTGCCAGGGCCAGAAGGGCCGCGCCCCAGCGGGCGACGTACACGATGCGGCGGGGCTCACGGGATATGCGCATGCCGGTCCTTCGGTGCGAGGGCGTCGGGGCACGCCCGGGATTCCAGCGTCGAGGACCCTCGCCGCGGTGTCCCCGCACACGGGCCGTCCGGGTGAACGCACCGATGGCCCGCGCGGTCGGGTGGAGCCGTTCGTGGTTCCGAAGGGCACCCGGCAGGAGCAGGCGCCGGTGGGGGTGGTGGTGGGGTGGGGGCCGACAGCGGCGGGGTGGGGGCCGACAGTGGCGGGGCTGCCGACGGAGACCGGATGGGATCGGGGTGGGATCCGGGTGGGGTCGAGGTGGGAGCGGGCTCCCTTGCCGGGCATCCCCGCCGCGGGGATCCGGGCTGGAAGGCGCAGCCAAGCGCAGGGAATAGGTGGAGGCGGGGTCTCGTTCTGCGGGTATAGTTGAATCATAAACAACCTGGAGGGTGAGCGAGCATGCAGTTCGGGATCTTCACGGTCGGCGACGTCACGCCGGACCCCACCACGGGGCGGACGCCGAGCGAGCGGGAGCGCATCAAGGCGATGGTCGCGATCGCGCTGAAGGCCGAGGAGGTCGGCCTGGACGTCTTCGCGACCGGTGAGCACCACAACCCGCCGTTCGTGCCGTCGTCGCCGACCACCATGCTCGGCTACGTCGCCGCGCGGACGGAGAAGCTCATCCTCTCCACCTCCACCACCCTCATCAC
>NZ_JBFBJL010000075.1:0-40797 GCF_040686075.1 Streptomyces sp. NPDC086519 | reverse complement strand
GACGGTGGAGGGGCCGGTCGCCGCGGTGTGCCCGGCGTCGGCGCTGCAACTGCATCCGCACGCCACGGTGGTCGTCGACGAGGCCGCGGCGTCCAAGCTGAAGTTCGCGGAGTATTTCCGGTACACCTTTGCCAACAAGCCGGACTGGCAGGGGATTTAGCGGATTCGTCTGCCGGGTTCGGTGCGCAGCGGGCTGACCGTGAGGGGTGGGTTGCTCGCGCCCACGCGGCGGAGCCGCACGTCGATACAGCACCGCGCCCCGTCGGGGCGCGGTGGGGTAGGTTGCGCGCCATGACTGTGTTAGGAACCGGCGCCTGGCCGCCTGATCCGATCAAGACCGAGCGGCTGGTGCTTCGCGAGTCCGAGGCCCGGGATCGCGCGGTGGTCATCGAGCTGAACGCGTCGCCCGAGGTGAGTGCCTACCTCGGTGGGCCCCGACCGCGTGACGAGCTCGAACGCACGGTGCCCGAGGTGCCCGGGCGGCGCCCCGGTTTCTTCGTGGTGGAGCTCGACGGGGCGGCGATCGCCACCGTCGAGCTCAAGCCGCACGCCCCCGAGCGTTCGCCCGACCGCCGGGCGGCCGGGGAGACCGAGCTCGGCTACCTGTTCCTGCCGCAGGCGTGGGGACACGGGTATGCCACCGAGGCCTGCGCGGCGGCGCTCGACTGGTTTGCCGGCGTGCTTCCCGGTGAGCCGGTGGTGCTCTACACCCAGACCGCCAACGTCCGCTCGATGCGCCTCGCGGCGAAGCTCGGGTTCACCGGACTGGAGCGTTTCCAGGCGTGGGGTGCCGAGCAGTGGTTCGGCGTGCGGTCCCCGGCCCGGTGACGGTACCGGTGCCGGTGCCGGGGACCACCCGGATGGGACGCGCTACGCGCTGACACCCGCGATGACCTCGGCCGCCGCCACGCCGCACACCCGTGCCGCGCCGTGTGTCGCGATGTGCAGGGCGCCCCGGGGCGCGGCCTGGGGCAGGCCCATCTCCACCACGATCGTGTCGGGGCGGGCCTTGAGCAGGGTGTCCAGGGCCCTGCCCATCCAGGGGTGACGGTGTTCGTCGCGTACCACCGCGACGACACGGCGCTCCCCCGCCGCCGTGATCGCCGCGTGGCCCGCGTCCGCGCCCGCGAAGCTGCCGGTCTCGGTGCCGGGCAGGAGGCGGGTCAGCTCGACGGCCACGCCCCAGGGTGTCTCCGTGCCCACGGCGATGTTGGTCTCGGGGGTGAGGGCGGCGACGAAGAAGGGCCCGGTCGGCGGTGCGGAAGGGTCGACGCGCGTCACATGAAGCGCTCGCCGGGCGGCGACGAGGCCGATGTCCGTCAGGGCGGGGTCCGGGTGCGCCGCCGGGGCGGTGGCCGTCCAGTTCGCCAGTGCCCGTACCCGCTGCGCCGCGTCCGCCAGGCGCTCCTCGGGGAGTTCGCCGGAGCGGACCGCCGCGACCAGGGCGTCGCGCAGCCGTCGTACCGTCTCGTCGTCCGAGAGGCCGCCGCCCACGCAGATCGCGTCGGCTCCGGCGGCGATCGCCAGCACGCTGCCGTGTTCGATGCCGTAGGTCCCGGCGATGGCCCGCATCTCTATGCCGTCGGTGACGATCAGGCCGTCGTAGCCGAGTTCGCCGCGGAGCAGGTCGGTCAGGACGCGGTGGGACAGCGTCCCGGGCCGGGACGGGTCCAGGGCGGGGACCAGGATGTGCGCGCTCATCACCGCGCGGGTGCCGGCGGCGACGGCGGCGCGGAAGGGGACCAGCTCGCGGGCGCGCAGGACCTCGGCGGTCGCGTCGATGCGGGGCACGGCGAGGTGGGAGTCGACGGCGGTGTCGCCGTGGCCCGGGAAGTGCTTGGTGCAGGCCGCCACCCCGGCCGCCTGGAGGCCGGTGACGTAGGCGGCCGTGTGACGGGCGACCAGGTCCTGGTCGGCGCCGAAGGAGCGGACGCCGATGACCGGGTTGGCGGAGTTGGAGTTCACGTCGGCGGACGGGGCCCAGTTGAAGTTCACCCCGCAGGCGGCGAGGCGGCGGCCCAGTTCGAGGGCGACCTGCCGGGTCAGCTCCGGGTCGTCGACGGCTCCGAGGGCGTGGTTGCCGGGGAAGGAGGAGCCGGTGCGCACCTCGAGGCGGGTGACGTCGCCGCCCTCCTCGTCGATCGCCACCAGGACGTCGTCCCGCTCGGCGCGCAACTGGGCGGTGAGAGCCGCGAGTTGCTCGGCCGAGACGATGTTGCGGCCGAACACGCCCACGGCGGCCAGGCCTTCGCCGAGCCGGCGCAGCAGCCAGTCGGGGGCGGTGGTGCCGGTGAAGCCCGGCTGGAGGACGGTCAGCGCGTCGCGCGTGAGTCTGTCTTTTGAATTGAACGCAGCCGTACCGCTGGCGAATGTCGTCATCGGACGCGGTTATCCCTTCACGGCGCCCGCGGTGAGGCCCGCGGCCATCTTGCGCTGAACGAGGAGGAAGAGGACGACGATCGGCACGGCCATCATCGTGGCGCCGGCCATCATCGGGGCGTATTCGGTGCCGTGCTTGGTGGAGAAGTTGGCGAGCCAGACGGTCGCGGTCTGGTGCTCCTGGCTGAGCAGCATCAGGGCGTAGAGGTATTCGTTCCAGGCCTGGATGAAGGCGTAGACCGAGGTGGCGACCATGCCGGGGGCGAGCAGCGGGAAGACCACGCGGATGAAGGCGCCGGTGCGGGAGCAGCCGTCGACCATCGCGGCCTCCTCCAGCTCCTTCGGGATGTTGACGATGAAGCCCCGCAGGGTCCACACCGTGAACGGCAGGATGAAGGTCAGGTAGGTGATGATCAGGCCGCTGAGCTTGTCGTACTGGTCCAGGGCGTTGAGGAGCAGGAAGACCGGGATGATCATGGCAACCAGCGGGACCATCTGGACGGCGAGGATGCCGACGATCACGACCTTCCGGCCGCGGAAGGCGAACCGGGAGATGGCGAGGGCGGCCAGCAGGCCGATGACCATGCCGATCACGACGACCGAGAGGGAGACGATCAGGCTGCGGCCGACCGGGCCCCAGAAGTCGGCGATGTCCAGCGCGCGGCGGAAGTTGGACAGGGTGATGCCGGTGGGCAGCAGGCTCGGGTCCGGGTCGATGGCGTCCTTCGCCGGCTTGAAGGCCGTGTTGACCATCCAGTAGACGGGGAAGCCGGCGACCACGAAGACGAGGAGGCCGAGGAGGTTCCAGCCGGCCTTCGACTTCCTGCGGCCGGGGGTGGCGACGGTGCTCATTCGACCTCTCCGATCTTCAGCATCTGGCGCATGTACACGGCGACGACACCGAGCAGGAGGAGCACGGTGAGCAGGGCGATCGCGGAGCCCTGTCCGTAGTCGTTGACCACGAAGGCGCGGTCGTAGGAGTAGGTGGTCAGCAACTGGAACTCGGGTTCGGGGTGGCCGCCGCGCATCACGAAGACCTGCGGGAAGACGCCCATGTCCCAGATGACCGACAGCGTCGTGAGCATCACGATGATCGGCTTGAGGATGGGGAGCGTGACGTAGCGGAACACGCCCCAGGCGCCCGCTCCGTCGAGCCGGGCCGCCTCCTCCAGTTCCCTGGGGACCTGGGTCAGGCCGGCGCCCAGCGTGATGACCACGAAGGGCACGGCCCCCCACACCACCAGGAGCATGATCACGGCCAGGCCCTGTGGTCCGCTGGCGAACCAGTTGTGGCCGATCATCTGCACGCCCGGGAGCTTGCTGAGCAGGGCGTTGAGGATGCCGTAGTCGGAGTCGAAGAGCCACTTGAAGAGCGTGGTGGCGACGATGACGGGCATGCCCCAGCTGGCCACCAGCACGATGTTGACCAGCGTCTTCACCCAGCCGGAGACGCGCTGCAACAGCAGGGCGACGAGCATGCCGATCACCATGGTGAAGACCACGCAGCCGACGGCGAAGACGATCGTGCGCAGCACCACCTGCCAGAACTCGCTGTCGCCCAGCACCTCGGAGAAGTTGCCGAACCCGACCCACTCGGCCGGCTTGAACCCCCACAGCTGGGACTGCCCGAACTCCTGGAAGGAGAGGGCGACCAGCCGGTAGAGGGGGTAGCCGAGGACGAGCCCGAGGATCGCCAGGCAGGGCGCGAGCAGCAGCCAGGGCACGGCGGGCCCGCCGGGGCGCCGGTTCACGCGCGGTCTCTGCGGGGCGTCCGGTGGCGGTGCCGGCACCTTGGCGGGTGTGGTCGTATCAACGGCACTCATCGTGCGCTCCTCAGACAGATCGAGTCAGGCCCACAGCGGCGCGCCCTTTCAGGGGGCGCGGGACGGTATCCATATGCGGCTACCGCCGCGTGCGCGCAACCAGCCACAACGAACCGGGACCAGCCCACCGGCCCGACGCGGCACTTTCCGACATCACCACCGGCCGGACCTGACCCCCCGTCGGCCAGGCCCGGCCGCAGGCCGCTAGTTGGTGCTGTTGATGACCTTGTCGATGGCCGCGTCGGCCTCCTTGGCCGCCGCCTCGACCGTCTCCTTGCCGGTGCCGATGTTCTGCAGCATGTTCTGCAACACCTGCGCCTTCTCGACCTGGCCCCAGCCCGGCGCCATCGGCACGAACCAGTTGGACTCGGCCGCCTCGGCCGGCACCGCGGTCGCCGGGTCGCTCTTCAGCGTCGCGAGGTCGGTCTTGTTGTTGGGCAGGTTGCCCTTGGCCATCAGGCCCTTCTGGCCGGAGGGACCGGTGAACGCGTTGATCCACTCGGCGGCGACGGCCTGCGCCTTGGACTTCACCGGGACGGCGAGGTCGGAGCCGCCCAGGAAGACCGGCATGCTCTTGCCGGACGGACCGGGCATCACGAAGTTGACGAGGTTGTCCTTCAGCTTGCCGCCGGTCTTGTCGTTCTTCGGGTCGGCCGCCGTCGCGCCCTCCCAGGCGGCACCGAAGATCATGGCCGACTTGCCCTGGCCGTAGACGATGTACCGGTCGGACTCGTCCTTGGTCTTGTCACCGTGCATGTACTTGTCGATGACGTTCTTGAACTCGGTGAGGCCCTTGACGGACTCGGCCGAGGAGAGGTTGCCCTGCCACTTGCCGCCGTTCTCCACCGCGATGGACCCGCCGGCGTCGTAGACGAAGGACATGGCCGCGTACCAGTCGCGGGTGGGCTGGTACCAGGCGCTGAACTTGCCGCCTTCCTTCTTCTGGATCTTGTCCAGGTCGGCGGTCAGCTCGGCGTAGGTCGTCGGCGTGGTCTTGATGCCGGCCGAGGCGGCGATGTCCTTGCGCCAGTTGGCGACGCGGCCACCGGCGTAGTACGGCACGCCGTAGGTCTTGCCCTGGTAGGTGACGGAGGCCTTGAGGCCGTCGAGCCACTGGCCGGAGTTGGTGAACTGGGCTGCGTCGACGGGGGCGAAGGCGCCCTTGACCATGTAGCTGAGCATCTCGGTGTTGCCCATCTCGACCACGTCGGGGGCCTTGTCCGTGGCGAGGACGGCGTCCAGCTTGGTGTTCTTGTCCGGCCAGCCGTAGTACTCGTGCTTGATCTTGATGCCGGGGTGCTTCTTCTGTACGGCGGCGTCGGCGGCCTTCACCAGGTTCGGCCAGTTGTTCTGCGCGTCCACCGTGAGCCAGACGGTCAGCTCCTTGGCGTCCGAGCCCTGCGCCTTGTTGTCGTCCTTGCTGTCGTTGCCACACGCCGCGATGGAGACGACCATGCCCGCGATACCAATCGCGGCTATCAGCTTGCGCTTCACGCCACCCTCCTCAGGGATGCCACAAACCCCCCTGCCTCCCCGCACGAGCGTTGGGCCGGGACCTGGACCAATGGTGTAGACCAGTGCGGGAAGCTTGGCCCAGACCACCAGGCCTGTCAAGGGCGGTCGAATAGGCTCCGACCAGCCGTTATGCGACCTACATATGCAGGAACCTTTAAGTAAGAACCCCTCGAAAACCCGAGGCGCGGACGAGACAATTCCGGTAGACCACTCGAGTGATGGACTAGACCAGAACAGTCCGCGACGGTATACAGAGGGGATCACGCAGCGTGCAGGGCGAATCCCGGTACGCTGCCGTGCCAGCGAGGCGAGCAGCACCGGAGCCGGGAAGGCGGAGCATGAGCACCGACGTCAGCAGTGCGGAGAACGAGAGCGGGACAGCCGTCCGTACCGCGCGCGTGCCCAAGTACTACCGCCTGAAGAAGCACCTGCTCGAGATGACCGAGACACAGGCCCCCGGCACCCCGGTCCCGCCCGAGCGCACCCTGGCCGCCGAGTTCGACACCTCCCGCACCACCGTCCGCCAGGCCCTCCAGGAACTGGTGGTCGAGGGCCGCCTTGAGCGCATCCAGGGCAAGGGCACCTTCGTCGCCAAGCCCAAGGTCTCCCAGGCGCTCCAGCTCACCTCGTACACCGAGGACATGCGGGCCCAGGGACTGGAGCCGACCTCGCAGCTGCTGGACATCGGCTACATCACCGCCGACGACCGGCTCGCCGGCCTGCTCGACATAAGCGCCGGCGGCCGGGTGCTGCGCATCGAGCGGCTGCGGATGGCCAACGGCGAGCCGATGGCGATCGAGACCACCCACCTGAGCGCGAAGCGCTTCCCGGCCCTGCGCCGCTCGCTCGTCAAGTACACGTCCCTGTACACCGCCCTCGCCGAGGTGTACGACGTCCATCTCGCCGAGGCCGAGGAGACCATCGAGACGTCGCTGGCGACTCCGCGCGAGGCCGGCCTGCTCGGCACCGACGTGGGCCTGCCGATGCTGATGCTCTCCCGGCACTCCCTGGACCACGAGGGCCAGCCGGTGGAATGGGTGCGCTCGGTGTACCGCGGCGACCGCTACAAGTTCGTGGCCCGGC
This sequence comes from Streptomyces sp. NPDC086519, assembly GCF_040686075.1. Lineage (NCBI taxonomy): Bacteria > Bacillati > Actinomycetota > Actinomycetes > Kitasatosporales > Streptomycetaceae > Streptomyces > Streptomyces sp. NPDC086519. The sequence continues at coordinate 33,997 of NZ_JBFBJL010000075.1, read as the reverse complement.
TCAAGCGGCCGGTGGAGTAAGGCCTGGCCGGGGCCGGGTCGGCTGGGGGTCCGGGGGTTACCCCCCGGGAGAACACAGCGTGGCCCGGCTCAAGCGGCCGGTGGAATGAGGCCCGGCCGGGGCCGGGTCGGCTCAAGCGGCCGCAAGAGCGAGGCGTTCGCACCCGCGTCGTACCCGGTCTCTCCTGACGACGCGTCACCCTTCTCCACCAAATCGACATGCCGATATGCGGATGAGGTCTTCCGCTGACCTCACGCGTTCGCCATGATTGCCTGCGCATTACGCAGGTGAACAACGGTGATCGCCGTGCGGTCAGTGAGGGGACGGAGCCGCGAGATGTCAGATGCGTCCGATGTGACCAAGGCGGCGGTGGTGACGCCTCTGCGCGTCGCCATCGCCCTGTGCCTGATAGCGCCCTTCGTGGCGATGCTGTGGGTGGGCTCGTACTCCAAGACGGACCCGGTGTTCATCGGGATCCCGTTCTTCTACTGGTACCAGATGCTGTGGGTGCTGCTCTCCACCACGCTCACGATGATCGCCTACCAGCTGTGGCAGCGTGACCAGCGCGCCCGCAAGGCCACCGCGCGCGCGAACGGGGGTGCGGCCAAGTGAAGGACGGTGTGAACGGCGTCGCGCTCGGCGTCTTCGTCTTCCTCTTCCTGGCCGTCACGGCCATAGGTTTCTGGGCCGCGCGCTGGCGCAAGGCCGAGAACGAGCACTCCCTCGACGAGTGGGGCCTCGGCGGCCGGTCGTTCGGAACCTGGATCACCTGGTTCCTGCTCGGCGGCGACCTGTACACCGCGTACACCTTCGTCGCCGTGCCGGCGGCGATCTACGCGGCGGGCGCGGCCGGGTTCTTCGCGGTGCCGTACACGATCCTGGTCTACCCGCTGATCTTCACGTTCCTGCCGCGCCTGTGGTCGGTCTCGCACAAGCACGGCTATGTGACGACCTCGGACTTCGTGCGCGGCCGCTTCGGCTCCAAGGGCCTCTCGCTGGCCGTCGCGCTGACCGGCATCCTGGCGACGATGCCGTACATCGCGCTGCAACTCGTGGGCATCCAGGCGGTGCTCGACGTGATGGGCGTCGGCGGCGGCGACGGCACCAACTGGTTCGTGAAGGACCTCCCGCTCCTCATCGCCTTCGGCGTGCTGGCGGCCTACACCTACTCCTCCGGCCTGCGTGCCCCCGCCCTGATCGCCTTCGTGAAGGACACGCTGATCTACATCGTCATCGCGGTGGCGATCATCTACATCCCGATCAAGCTGGGCGGCTTCGACGACATCTTCGCCAAGGCGGGCGCCGCGTTCGCCCAGACCAACCCGGCCACCGGCAAGCCGCGCGGCGCACTGGTCCCGGCGCAGGCCGGCCAGTGGACGTACGCCACCCTGGCGCTGGGCTCCGCGCTGGCCCTGTTCATGTACCCGCACTCGATCACCGCGACGCTCTCCTCCAAGAGCCGTGAGGTGATCCGCCGCAACACCACGATCCTGCCGCTGTACTCCCTGATGCTGGGCCTGCTCGCCCTGCTGGGCTTCATGGCCATCGCGGCCGGCGTCAAGGTCACCAACGGCCAGCTGGCCATCCCCCAGCTGTTCGAGAACATGTTCCCGGACTGGTTCGCCGGGGTCGCCTTCGCCGCGATCGGCATCGGCGCCCTGGTCCCGGCGGCCATCATGTCCATCGCGGCCGCGAACCTCTTCACCCGCAACATCTACCGGGACTTCATCAAGCCGGACGCCACGCCGAAGCAGGAGGCCCAGGTCTCCAAGCTGGTGTCCCTGCTGGTGAAGGTCGGCGCGCTGGTCTTCGTCCTCACCATGGACAAGACGGTCGCCATCAACTTCCAGCTCCTCGGCGGCATCTGGATCCTGCAGACCTTCCCGGCCCTGGTCGGCGGCCTGTTCACCCGCTGGTTCCACCGCTGGGCCCTGCTGGCGGGCTGGGCGGTCGGCATGGTCTACGGCACGGTCGCCGCGTACGGGGTGGCCTCCCCCACCCAGAAGCACTTCGGCGGCTCCTCCAAGGAGATCCCCGGCATCGGCGAGATCGGCTACATCGGTCTCACCGCGTTCGTCCTCAACATCGCCGTCACCGTGGTCCTGACCTTCGCCCTGAAGGCTTTCAAGGCCCCCGAGGGCATCGACGAGACCAGCCCGTCGGACTACACGGCGGACGCGGGCGACGCGGGCGTGGAGGTCGAGCTGCCGCCGGCCGTCGCGGGATCCGCGCACTGACGAGACCCGGCCGGGCGCACCCGCGGCTGTTCGCGGGGGCGCCCGGCCTTCGCGTCCCGGAAGCGGTCCGGTTCGCGGACGCGTGTGCTCACCCGGGTGCCGGGGGCGGGTGGTGCCGAGGTACCGCGCCGAGCTCCGGCACCGCCGAGCTCCGGCCGCAGCGTCTCTGGGCCCGTGCGGTGCAGGGCGGGAGCGGCGTCCCCGGGCCCTCGGCGTCCCCGGGCCCTCGGCGTCCCCGGGCCCTCGGCGTCCCCGGGCGCTCGGCGTCCCCGGGCGCTCGGCGTTCCCGGAGACGAGCGGGTGGGGCCTGCGGGTGCGCCATGCCGCGGCCGCCGGGCGACGACCTGGGCGGCCTCCTCGCCGGCGGGTGCCGGACGGTTCCCGTCCTGGTGTCAGTGGCCTCCGGCAGACTCGCACCATGGACATCACGATCCGGTCCGCGGACCCCACCGAGTACGCCGCTCTGGGCGAGATAACCGCCCAGGCCTACCTCCAGGACGGCCTCCTCGACTACGGCGAGGGCGACGCGTACCTGCCCGTGCTGAAGGACGTGGCGCGCCGGGCGGCCGCCGCCGAGGTGCTCGTCGCCGTGGACGGCGAACGGCTCCTCGGCGGAGTCACGTTCGTCTCCGGCCCCGGCCCGATCGCCGACATCGCACGCCCCGGCGAGGCCGAGATCAGGGCGCTCGCGGTCGCGCACGAGGCCCGCGGCCGGGGCGCCGGTGAGGCCCTCGCGCGCGCCTGCGTCGACCGCGCACGGGCCACCGAGGGCTGCACGGCCGTCGTCCTGTCGAGCCAGCGCGGCATGCACACCGCGCACCGGATCTACGAACGTCTCGGCTTCGTCCGGACACCGGAGCGGGACTGGAATCCCCTGCCGCACCTGGACGACATCACTCTCCTCACCTACCAGTTGACGCTCTGACACCAGCGCGACACAACATCTGGGGGTGACATGACGACCCGGCACCAGATGTATGCTCATGCTCGCTGTCGCCGCAGGGGAATCCGGTGCGAATCCGGAACTGTCCCGCAACGGTGTACTTGTGCACGTCTGTGCACAGGAGTCAGTCCGAGGACCTGTCGACAGCACGCCCGGCCACCCGGTCAGGGCGTTGTGACGTCCGGGCCTCGTGGAGTGGGCCAGGGTCCCGACACGTGCCCGCGCGCGTTCGTGCTGCCCCCTGCCCTCCGCCAGGCCCCGTGCCGAGCGAGGGAGAGCCCCACGTGACCATCGCGCCAGCCGACCCGGCTTCAGCGACCACCTCTGCGGAAGAGGACGGTCCCGGTACCGCGCTGCTGCGGACCCTGGCCGAGCTGACCGCCGACCTCCCCGACGCCGACCCCGGCCGGGTCGCCGCCGCCGCGTTGCGTGGCCGGTCCGCCCGGGCCGACGACGCGGAGTTGCGCGAGCTGGCCACCGAGGCCGCCGCCGGTCTGATCTCGGAGGACCCCGCCTACTCACGGCTGGCCGCGCGCCTGCTCACCGTCTCCATCCGCGCCGAGGCCGCCTCGCAGGGCGTGACGTCCTTCACCGGGTCCGTCGCGGTGGGGCATCGGGAGGGGCTCATCGCCGACCGGACCGCCGACTTCGTACGGCTGCACGCCCGGCGTCTGGACACGCTCGTCGACCCCGCCGCCGACGACCGCTTCGGCTACTTCGGCCTGCGCACGCTGCACAGCCGTTACCTGCTGCGGCACCCGATCACCCGCAAGGTCATCGAAACCCCCCAGCACTTCATGCTCCGCGTCGCCGCCGGCCTCGCCGAGGACGACAGCGCCAGGTCGGTCGACGAAGTCGCCGCGCTCTACGGGCTCATGAGCCGCCTCGACTACCTCCCGTCCTCCCCCACCCTCTTCAACTCCGGCACCCGGCACCCCCAGATGTCGTCCTGCTACCTCCTCGACTCGCCGAAGGACGAGCTGGACTCGATCTACGACCGCTACCACCAGGTGGCCCGGCTCTCGAAGCACGCCGGCGGCATCGGCCTCTCGTACAGCCGCATCCGCTCCCGCGGCTCCCTGATCCGTGGCACCAACGGGCACTCCAACGGCATCGTGCCGTTCCTGAAGACCCTGGACGCCTCGGTCGCCGCGGTGAACCAGGGCGGCCGGCGCAAGGGCGCGGCCGCGGTCTACCTGGAGACCTGGCACTCCGACATCGAGGAGTTCCTGGAACTGCGCGACAACACCGGTGAGGACGCCCGCCGTACCCACAACCTCAACCTCGCGCACTGGGTCCCGGACGAGTTCATGCGCCGGGTCGACGCCGACCAGCGGTGGTCGCTGTTCTCCCCCGCCGACGTGCCGGAGCTGGTGGACCTGTGGGGCGCGGAGTTCGACGCGGCCTACCGGGCGGCGGAGGAGAAGGGCCTGGCCCGCAAGACCATCCCGGCCCGTGACCTGTACGGCCGGATGATGCGCACCCTCGCGCAGACCGGCAACGGCTGGATGACCTTCAAGGACGCGGCCAACCGCACCGCGAACCAGACCGCCCTGCCCGGGCACGTCATCCACTCCTCCAACCTCTGCACGGAGATCCTGGAGGTCACGGACGACGGCGAGACGGCGGTCTGCAACCTGGGGTCCGTGAACCTCGGCGCGTTCGTGAGCAACGGGGACATCGACTGGGAACGGCTCGACGACACCGTCCGCACCGCCGTCACCTTCCTCGACCGGGTCGTCGACATCAACTTCTACCCGACCGAGCAGGCGGGCCGGTCCAACGCCAGGTGGCGGCCGGTCGGCCTGGGCGCGATGGGGCTCCAGGACGTCTTCTTCCAGCTGCGCCTGCCGTTCGACTCCCCCGAGGCCAGGGCCCTTTCGACCCGGATCGCCGAGCGGATCATGCTCGCCGCGTACGAGGCGTCCGCCGGCCTCGCCGAGCGCGGCGGCCCGCTGCCGGCCTGGGAGAAGACCCGTACCGCGCAGGGCGTACTGCACCCCGACCACTACGGCGTCGAGTTCACCTGGCCGGAGCGCTGGGCGGCGCTGCGCGCCCGGATCGCGGCCACGGGCCTGCGCAACAGCCTCCTTCTCGCCATCGCGCCCACCGCCACCATCGCCTCGATCGCGGGCGTCTACGAGTGCATCGAGCCGCAGGTCTCGAACCTCTTCAAGCGCGAGACGCTGTCCGGTGAGTTCCTCCAGGTCAACTCCTACCTGGTGCAGGACCTCAAGGACCTCGGCGTCTGGGACGCCCGCACCCGCGAGGCGCTGCGCGACGCGGGCGGCTCGGTGCAGGACTTCACGTGGATCCCCGAGGACGTACGGCGCCTCTACCGCACGGCGTGGGAGATCCCGCAGCGCGGCCTGATCGACATGGCCGCGGCCCGCACGCCGTACCTGGACCAGGCCCAGTCCCTGAACCTGTTCCTGGAGACGCCGACCATCGGCAAGCTCTCCTCGATGTACGCGTACGCCTGGAAGTCGGGCCTGAAGACGACGTACTACCTGCGCTCGCGCCCGGCGACCCGGATCGCCCGCGCCGCCCGAGCCACCGTCCCCGTGCAGGCCACCCCGGACCCCGAGGCCGTCGCCTGCTCCCTGGAAAACCCCGAGTCCTGCGAGGCCTGCCAGTAATGACCAGCCGTAACCAGAACCTTCTCGATCCGGGCTTCGAGCTGACCCTGCGCCCCATGCGCTACCCGGACTTCTACGAGCGCTACCGGGACGCCATCAAGAACACCTGGACCGTGGAGGAGGTCGACCTCCACTCGGACGTCGCCGACCTCGCCAGGCTCAGCCCCGCCGAGCAGCACCTGATCGGCCGGCTGGTCGCGTTCTTCGCGACCGGTGACTCGATCGTCGCGAACAACCTGGTGCTGACGCTGTACAAGCACCTCAACTCCCCCGAGGCCCGGCTGTACCTCTCCAGGCAGCTGTTCGAGGAGGCCGTCCACGTCCAGTTCTACCTGACCCTCCTGGACACCTACCTCCCCGACCCGGAGGACCGCACGGCCGCGTTCGCCGCCGTCGAGAACATCCCGTCCATCCGCGAGAAGGCGGAGTTCTGCTTCCGGTGGATGGACTCGGTGGAGAACCTGGACCGCCTGGAGTCCCGGGCCGACCGGCGGCGCTTCCTGCTCAACCTGATCTGCTTCGCCGCGTGCATCGAGGGCCTGTTCTTCTACGGCGCCTTCGCGTACGTCTACTGGTTCCGCAGCCGGGGTCTGCTGCACGGTCTCGCCACCGGCACCAACTGGGTGTTCCGGGACGAGACGATGCACATGAGCTTCGCGTTCGAGGTCGTGGACACCGTCCGCAAGGAGGAGCCGGAGCTCTTCGACGACGAGCTCCGGCAGCAGGTCACCGACATGCTGCGGGAGGCCGTCGAGGCGGAGCTGCAGTTCGCCCGGGACCTGTGCGGGGACGGCCTGCCGGGCATGAACACGGACTCGATGCGCCAGTACCTGGAGTGCGTCGCCGACCAGCGGCTCGGCCGCCTGGGCTTCGCCCCGGTGTACGGCTCGGAGAACCCGTTCTCCTTCATGGAGCTTCAGGGCGTTCAGGAGCTGACGAACTTCTTCGAGCGGCGTCCGTCCGCGTACCAGGTGGCGGTGGAGGGCACCGTCGACCTGGACGAGGACTTCTGAGCCTCCCGCTTCCCGCGGCCCTCATGGGCCTGCCTGATCTGCCGGTCGATGCGGCGGTCGCGCAGGATGCCGAGCACGGACGGCAGGGCCATGAGGACCAGGATGCCGAGGACCAGGACCATTCCGATGAGACCTTCGATCTGGTGTGCGTTCATGGACACCACTGTGACGCTCCATGCTCCTTACCGTGAGTGGCAGCACTGCCACACACCCTCGAATTACTGCCAGCCGCGAGGCACACTGGCAGCATGCTGAGGAACGTGGCGACAGTGCTTCTCGACGGCGTGCACCCCTTCGAGCTGGGGGTGGTCTGCGAGGTCTTCGGCCTCGACCGCTCCGACGAGGGGCTGCCGGTGTACGACTTCGCGGTGGTCTCGGCGGAGGGGCCGGCGCTCGGCACCCACGTGCCCGGCCTCACCGTGTCCACGCCCTACGGTCTCGACCGGCTCGAGGAGGCCGATCTGATCGCGGTGCCGGCCTCGGAGGCCAATGCCACCCGGGACCACCCGCCCGAGCTGCTCGACGCGCTGCGCCGGGCGGTGGACCGGGGGGCCAGGGTGCTCAGCGTCTGCTCCGGTGTCTTCGTGCTCGGCGCGGCCGGGCTGCTGGACGGGCGCCGGTGCGCCGTGCACTGGCGGCACGCGGAGCTGCTGGCCCGCCGCTACCCGCGCACCCGGGTCGAGCCGGACGTGCTGTACGTCGACGAGGACCCGGTGATCACCTCGGCGGGCACCTCGGCCGGCATCGACGCCTGTCTGCACATCGTGCGCAAGGAGCAGGGCCCGGAGGTCGCCAGGAAGATCGCCCGGCGGATGGTGGTGCCCCCGCACCGGGACGGCGGCCAGGCCCAGTACATCGAGCGCCCGTTGCCCGAGGGCCCCTGCGACACGGTCGGCGAGGTGCTGGCCTGGATGACGGAGCATCTCGACGAGGAGGTCACCGTCGAGCAGCTGGCCGCCCGCGCCCTGATGGCCCCGCGCACCTTCGCCCGCCGCTTCCAGCAGGAGACCGGCACCACGCCGTACCGCTGGATCCTGCGGCAACGGGTGCTGCTGGCGCAGGAGTTGCTGGAGGGGACAGACGAGACGATGGACGCCATCGCGGGCCGCACCGGCTTCGGGACGGCGGCCGCGCTGCGGCACCAGTTCGTGAGGTCGCTGGGTACCACGCCGCACGCCTACCGGCGCGCGTTCCGGGGCCCTCAGGCCGCCTGAGCGCGCGCCGGTATCAGGCGTGCCCCGCCGGCCGGCAGGTCACCAGGGCACGGGGGCGAGCAGCAGCCGGTGCGGGCGCAGCGTGATGCCCACCCGGGTGGTGTCGTCCGACCCGGCGACCTGTTCGAAGCGGTACCTGGCGCACAGGGCCGCCGTGATCAGGCTGAGCTGGGCCATGGAGAAGTGGTCGCTGGGGCACTTGCGGTTGCCGACGCTGAAGGGGCTCATGGCGTACTTGGGCACGTCCCCCGCCCGCTCCGGCAGCCAGCGGCCGGGGTCGAAGTCGAGGTGCCCGGCGTACGAGTGCGGGTCGCGCTGGATGGCGTAGGGGCTGTAGACGATGTCGGCCCCGGCCGGAATGCGATAGCCGCCGAGCGCGGTGTCGGCCGTGGCCCGCCGCGTCAATATCCATACGGCCGGCCGCAAACGCATCGCCTCGACGACGACATTGTTGGTGTGGGTGAGCCGCCGAACGTGCTCAAAACCAACCGGATGACCGCCCGTCACGGATTCGACCTCGGTCCGTACCTTCTCGGCGTGCTCCGGGTGTTCGGCGAGGACCTGGAGCAGCCACATGATCGTGGAGGCGACCGTTTCGCTGCCCGGGGTGAGTATCGCGACCACCTGGTCGTGGATCTCCTGTTCCCCGATGGGGTCGCCATTCTCGTCCGTCGCCGCGAGCAATGCCGTCAGCAAATCGTCCGGCTTTTGACCAGATGCCCGGCGCTCGGCGACGATCTCGTCGACGAGGAGATGCAGATCGGCCAGCGCCCGGTTGAATTCGCGGTTGGCCGGCAACGGCAGCCGGTACAGCGGGCCGAGTGGTACGACCATCCGCCGGTACATACCGCGGAAGACACTTGAGAGGTCGACGCTGAGCCGCTCCGCGCGCTCGTCCATGTACGCGCCGCGCAGCAGGCAGCGGGCGGCGATGCGGACCGCGACCCGGAAGGACTCCGAGGTGCAGTCGATGGTGGAGCCGGGCTGCCAGCGCTCGGTCAGCGCATGCGCCTCCTCCTCCATGACCGGCCCGTAACCGGGGATCGCGGAGAGGCTGAACGCGGGCTGGATGGTGCGGCGTTGGCGCCGGTGGCGGGGGCCGTTGGCGGTGGCGACGCCCTCCTTGCCGAGCAGACCCTCCAGGGACTCCCACAGCGGGCCGGCGATGATGAAGTCCGGGTTCAGGGCGAGGGCGCCGGTGAGTTCCGGGGTGGTGACGGCGTACACCTCCTTGGGGCCGATCCTGAGGCGCACCATGTCGCCGTGGGCGCGCAGCCCGGACATGAAGGCCAGCGGGTCGCGGGCCAGCCGCCAGCCGTGCCCGAGTATCGGCACCCTGCCCCCGGCCAGGGGCGGTTCGCGCAGTTCACCGCGTTCGGAAGCCTCGGCGGTCGCGGGCTTCACGGACTCGACGGTCATTTCTCACCTGCCGCTTCGTTGTTGACGTACGGGGGCGTGGACCGGTCGTCCCAGCTGTCGACCCTGTAACGGCCGGATTCGTGGTGGAACCAGTAGACGGAACTGAACCAGTGCCGCATATTGCCGACGCAGGCCGTGACGGCGGTGCCGATTTCCTTTCCGCGCACGGTGCCGTCGTCGAGCCGGTCCGCGAAGCGCAGCGCGGCCCGCTCGGCCACCAGGAATTCCCGAATGCATTCCTCGACGCGTCGCCTGACTTCCTCGACCGCCTGCTCCAGGCTCATTCCCTCATGGGTGACAAGACTGATTCCGAGATTGTGCACCTCGTCGCCCGCTAATTCCTTCGGGAGCGAGCAGAGGTCGTTGTACCAGGCGGCGAATTCCTGGCTGAGCAGCGCCGTCCGACGATACGCCGGGTTTTCCCGTACGGCGTCCGGGAGTTCGGTCCCGGCGCTCGGCTCCAGCAGGTCCGTCCATATCCAGTGGGCGAAGGTGAGGCGCCGCAGGGCCAGGTACTCCTCCACCCCGGGGACGTATCCCGAGGTGCGGTTGCGGAACTCGCGGTCGTACGCCTCGATCACCGCGTGGAAGTGCCGGGCGAAGCGCTGGTTCCAGGTCGGCGGCAGGAACGAGTACAGCCGGGCGACACTGTCCGCGAACCCCGCGACCAGAGTGTCCGGGTGGTGCAGATGGTGCAGGGGTGCGTCGAGGGCCGCGTGCAGCCGGAACCGCAGCCGCCGCCAGTCGGCCGGCCTGCGGTGCACGACGTCCCGGTCATGGCGGTCGTCCCAGACGAAGAACCAGGCGCTGTAGTCGCAGATCGCCTGGATGACCTCGTCGGACGCGCCCAGGTAGTACCCCGCCATGAGGTCGGTGTAGCACAGGCCATCGGCATATTCCTGCACCTTGTCCGCCGGCATCAGCCGCTTTTCCAGCAGCCAGAGGCGGGTCTTCTCCTGTAGCTGCGGCCAATACGGGTGCAGTTGCCGGGGAAACTCGGCCTCGATCACCGGGAGGGCGAGTTGCGGTGGAACCGCGACCGCCGACGGCGCCGATGCGGTGCTGTGTGAGAAAGCGTGCACGAACAAACCCCTCTCAGCCGAGCCAGGTGCGCACACCCCTTCCGCTGTGCCGGGCGTGCGCCGTTGCGTATCCCCGCAGCCCCCATTCAGCACCACAACTGACCGGTCTGGGAACGGATTTGCTTCACTCACTACCCCCCAGCGCCGAGAATTTCCCCTTGTGTGACTGATCAGGGATCGCTGGTGATGCACAAAGGATCGAATGTGCGACGCACAGACGAGCGAATACGACCCGAACATGACGAACGCCTGGTCGGAACGGGGCCCGACCAGGCGTCACACCTGTCCCTCTGCATCTCAGTCGTTGGCGACCACGGGGTAGCGTGGCTCGTTCTCGGCCATCTGCCGCAGCGCGTCCTTGCGCTCGCGCTTGGAGAGCCGGTCGATGTACAGGTAGCCGTACAGGTGGTCGGTCTCGTGCTGCAAACACCGAGCGAAGTAGCCGGTGCCGCGCACCTTGATCGGGTTGCCCTTCTCGTCCTGCCCAGTGACCTCGGCGTAGTCGGGCCGGGCGAGCGGAGCGTAGGCGGTGGGCACCGACAGGCACCCCTCGTTGCTGTCGTCCAGCCGCCGCTTGTCGGCAGGCAGATCGACGAGCTTCGGGTTGCACACCACGCCCACGTGCCTAACGCCCGCGTCGTCCTGGCAGTCGTAGACGAAGACCTTCAGGTCGACGCCGATCTGGTTGGCGGCCAGCCCGACGCCCTCGGCGGTCCGCTGGCTGGCGAACATGTCCGCCACGAGCTGGTCCAGCTCCGCCCCGAACTCGGTGACGTCCTTGCACTCCTTGTGGAGCACCGGGTTCCCGACGACGGTGATGGGCCGCGAGGTCCCCCGCTCACGCCAGGCGTTCTCGCGCTCCTCGGTCCCCTCGGTGTCGACGACGAATCCCTCGTCGTCCACGGGGAGCACGCCCACGTGCTGCTGATCGGTGTCCTGCTGGGCCATGACCGCGGTAAGCCTTCCTAGGTAAAACGGGGGTGATGTTGCTGATACAGGGTACGTGGACGCGCCCCGTCAGGGGCGCGGGACCGTATCCGGTATGCGGCTACCGCCGCGTGGGCGCGACCGGCCCCCGCACAGCCGCACCCGAGACACGACCTCAGCAAACCTCTTCCAAATCCCGCCAGTCCCGAGAATCAGGGCTGTCCGCGACCCACCCGTCCAACAGCCCCCTCACCAGCGAGGCCGGCGCAGCCACCCCGCACTCCCGCTCCGGCACCCACAACTGCCCGTCGGTCCGGTGCCCCAGCGGCCCCGGATGCCCCGGCTCACTGTGGTCGTGGGGATCGAGATGCACCCCGTCCCCCTCGTCCGACGGCATCCGCGACTCGGAGCACATCCGGCACAGCAACCGCACCGAAGAGGACCAGTCCTCCGCCGCGAACCCGGCATCCCCCGCCAACTGCTCCAGCGCGTCCCGGTCCGCCTCCGTCGCCGCCTCCAGCAGCACCACCCAGGTCGGCACCGGCGACGGCGCCCACAGCTCGATCTCGTCGAAGACGGGGTACGCGTGCCCGGTCGCCGTCGTCCGCTCGCCGTGCGGCACCCCGTCGTGGAGGACGACCTCACCCCAGCGCCGCCCGGACGAGGGAAGCGGAATGGACTGCACCTCGATACGGGCGGGGTCCAGCCGCCGCCCCCACACCACCTCGGCCTCCCCCTCCGGGGACAGCCGTACGGCGGCACTGCCGAGGTCCATGCCGTCCGGCTCGCCGGACGCGGTGGCGCCTCCAGGCACCCGCAGCCCGTACGCCTGCCAGGCCCGCCGGGCCAGCGGCCAGTCCTGGAGCGCGGTCGCGGCGATGCCCACGTTCCACCAGTCGGGCGCCCCGGCCTCGCGGTCCAGCAGGGCCACCGCCCGCAGCCCGGCCGCACGGGCCTGCTCCCAGTCGTGCCGGAACTTGTGCAGCAGGGCGAGGTTGAACCAGGACTCCGACAGCCAGGGTTCCAGGTCGGCGGCGCGCGTCAGCAGCTCGCCCGCGTCCTCGTACCGGCCGTCGCCGATCAACGTGAACGCGCGGTCGGTGGCCTGCCGCCAGGAGGCGGAGGGCCGGTGCCGTCCCTTGCCGAAGATCCTCACGATTCCCGCCTGCCAGTTCCAGTTCCGCACAGTGGGCTGGCTTGTGCCCCCGGACATCACCCTCTCCCTCGCATCCAACCACGTACGACGTGAGGGCCGCTCATTACCCATGGGTTACCCAGCCGCGCGCAAGGTCAGACAGTCTCTGGAGAGTACGCGGGCCAGTGACTCCACGACCTCGGGAGCGTAGTCCCCGGCGGTGGCCAGGCGTAACTCCTCCAGCGCCGTCAGCGGCCCGCCGGGCCCGGAATCCCGGGCCTTCTCCTCGTACGCGTTGACGGCCCGCACGATCCGCGCGGCGACCGGCTGCTCCCGGTACGGGTCGGCCTGCCGCTCCACGACCACGGCGACCGCCGCGTCCACGCCGGTCTGCCGTACGACGGCCCCGCCGAGCAGCGCGATCCGCCGCTGCTCGGCCGCCGGCAGTGCGGCGGTGGCTCCGGCGGGCACCGGGTCGACGAGACTGAGCTGGCCGATGTCGTGCATCAGCGCCGCGTACTCCAGCACCGTGAGCTCGGCCTGGGACAGCCCCAGGTCCCGCCCGACGGCCTGGCTGAGCGTGGCCACCCGGCGGGCGTGCCCGGCCGGGGTGTACCCCGCTGTCTCGGTGGCACGGGCCAGGGAGGCGATGGTCTGCCGGTAGGTGGCCCGGACGGCCGCGTACCGGCGCAGGGACAGCTGGGTCAGGAGCAGGGGCAGGCAGAAGACGGGCAGCGCCCACAGGCCCGCGACGGCGACGGCCAGCGCCATCACCGCGCCGGTGGCGCAGACGGCGGACCCGATGCCGAGCAGCCCGCGCAGTTCGTCCCGCAGCAGCGGCCCGAACGGCCACCGGGTGCGGGAATGGGCCTGCGCGGCGGCGAGCACGGCGTCGCACAGCGCGGTGAGCACGAGCAGCGCGACGAGCAGCAGCGCGTACGCCGGTCCGCCCCACTGCTCCAACACGCCCCTGCTGTAGAGGGGTTGGAAACAGACGGCGGCGAAGGCGACGGTGAGGACGCGGCGGGCGAGGTGGTCCAGGGTGGGCCGCCGCCCGCCGGCTATGTGCGGGACGTTCCCGAGCAGCGCGGCCGCGCAGACGACGGTGACGACCTGGAGGACGCCGTCGTGCGTGGCGGCTCCGGCATCGGCGCCGAGCAGGGCGTAGGCGAGAGCGCCGGCGGCGCCGAGCGGTGCGGCCTCGCGTACCTCGGCGCCGGTCCACCGGGCCCGCTCCCCGACGGCGACGAGGACACCGAAGGCGAGGGCGGCACCGCGGTTGTCGAGGCCTTCCCAGAGGGTGCCGGCGAAGCAGCCGAGGGTGAGGAGCAGCGCGGCGAGCCGGACGCACCAGAGCGCGGCGGGACGGCGGGGGCGGGATCCCGGACCCGGACCGCCGGCATCGGGGCCCGCGCGGAACCCCGCCGCCGGACCTGTCCCGGACGACGCACCCCCGGTGTCCTGCGCCGGCCCGGCGCTGCCCGACGGCCCGGCGCTGCCCGACGGCCCGCCGGTGCCGGCGCCCGCCCGTGGTCCGGGCGGGCGCGCCGGGTCGCCGGGAGTCACGGGGTGCCTCGTCCGGCGCCTGCCCGGTCACCTTGCGGCCGACCGGTGACCGGAGCGCCGGCCGACGGGACGTCGGCGGTGACCGCGGGGTGCCAGCCGTGCCTGGCCAGCGCTCGCGCCAGGGCGTCGACGATCCCCGCGTCGAAGTGCCGTCCCGCGCACCGTCGTAGCTCCGCCACCGCGGCGGCCACCGGGCGGGCCCGGCTGTAGGAGCGCGTCGACGTCATCGCGTCGAACGCGTCGGCGACGGCCACCACGCGGGCGGATTCCGGGATCTGGCTGCCCACCAGACCGTAGGGGTAGCCGCTGCCGTCGATGCGCTCGTGGTGGTGGAGGATCGCCGCGCGGGCCTCCCCGAGGAAGGAGATCCCGCGCACCATCTCATGGCCGTACTCGGGGTGGAGTTCGATGATGCGCCGCTCCTCCGGCGTCAGCGGCCCGTTCTTGCGGAGCAGCCGCGTCGGGACGCCCAGCTTCCCCACGTCGTGGAGGATGCCGGCGAAGCGGAGCACCTCCACCCGGTCGTCGTCCATGCCCAGCTCGCGCGCGATCATCACGGAGGCCTGTCCGACCCGTTCGCTGTGCCCGCGGGTGTATCCGTCCTTGATGTCGACGGCCTGGACGAGCGCGCGGATGGTGGCCTGGTGGGCGGCGCGCTCCCGGTGGTACTGGGCGAACATCCACCACGACACGCACATCGGCAGCAGGACGAGCAGCGCGGCGACGGGACCGTAGGGGCTGCGCCAGAGCACGGCCATCATCAGTCCGGCCAGCCCGTGCACCCCGACGGGTGCGAGGGAGCGGGACAGCAGACCGCGCCAGGCGCGGCGGGCCGGCACCCTCTCCGCCACCGCGAGGATCCCGCCGTCCAGCAGCGCGAGAACGGCGGAGAAGGCCAGCACGGCCGCGGCGCAGGGCAGCAGCGCGTACGGGAAGTCGGAGTCCACCACCGCCTCCCGGCCGCCCAGCGCCCA
Source organism: Streptomyces sp. NPDC086519 (assembly GCF_040686075.1). Lineage (NCBI taxonomy): Bacteria > Bacillati > Actinomycetota > Actinomycetes > Kitasatosporales > Streptomycetaceae > Streptomyces > Streptomyces sp. NPDC086519. Next base: position 18,848 of record NZ_JBFBJL010000075.1, on the reverse strand, counting down.
GTGCACCCGCCCCGCGCTCCACACGGCGAGCGCCAGCTCGGCGGCCCGCCAGGTCCGGCGCAGCGCCTGCGGCCGTTGCCCGGCGGGCGCGAGCAGCGCGCCCGGCAGCGGTACGAGCGCCGCGGCCGGGGGCGGCAGCAGGAAGGCACCGGCGAGCAGCACCGGGTAGAAGGTGCCGCCCAGGCGGCGCCGTACGGCGTGCTCGCAGGCCGCGTACAGCGCGGCGAGCAGGGCGACCGCCCACCAGGGTGCGCGTACGTCGGGCAGGGGCAGCAGGCAGAGCAGCGCGGCGAGGGCGACGCAGGTCACGTACGCGCGTACCCGTGCCGGAACCGCCTCCATCTCGCCCCTCCCCCGACCATGGCCGTCCAGGCTCCGGAGCCTAGGGCGGGAGCCGGCTGGTCCGGGAGCTCATGACCGGAGGATTAGCACGTTCGGGTGATGGGACACCGCGGCGGGAACGGCTCGGCGGCGCTCGGCGGTGCTGCCGCGGTCAGCCCTCCGGCGTGACCTGGGCGGCCTGGGTGGCCGTGACATCGTGGTCCGGGACGGCCTGGCCGGAGCGGATCAGGTCCAGCCGCCCCAGCACCTTGGCCCGCAGGTCGGTGGGCACGTCGTCATGCCCGCAGCACCGCTTGACCAGCTTCTTCACGGCCTGCTCCAGCCCGTACTTCTCCAGGCAGGGGGAGCACTCGTCGAAGTGCTGCCTGAACTTGACGCGATCGACGTCCGGCATCTCACTGTCGAGGAACTCGTACAGATGATCGAGTACCTCACTGCAGTCCGTCTCGTGCGGCTCTCCGCAGCTCATGAGCCCGAGCCTTTCGCTTCGTTCGACTCTCCGGCACCGGCCGGGACGAGCCCGCGCTCACGCGCGTAGTCCTCCAGCATGCCGCGCAGTTGACGGCGGCCCCGGTGCAGCCGGGACATGACCGTACCGATGGGTGTCCCCATGATGTCCGCGATCTCCTTGTACGCAAAGCCCTCTACGTCTGCGAGGTAGACGGCGATGCGGAATTCCTCGGGGATCGCTTGCAGCGCTTCCTTGACGTCCGAGTCGGGCAGGTGGTCGAGCGCCTGCGACTCCGCGGAGCGCAAGCCCGTCGACATGTGCGACTCGGCACGGGCGAGCTGCCAGTCCTCGATCTCCTCGGCCGCGGAGCGCTGGGGTTCGCGCTGCTTCTTGCGGTACGAGTTGATGAAGGTGTTCGTGAGAATGCGGTACAGCCACGCCTTGAGGTTGGTGCCCTCACGGAACTGGTGGAAGGACGCGTACGCCTTGGCGTAGGTCTCCTGCACCAGGTCCTCGGCGTCGGCCGGGTTCCGCGTCATGCGCAGTGCGGCCGAATACATCTGGTCGAGGAATTCGAGCGCGTCGCGTTCGAAGCGCGCGGTGCGCTCCGCGGTCGACTCCGCGCTGACGCCCTGGCCCTCGGGCAGCTCCGCCTGGCCGTTGTCGGTCCCTGCGTCGGTACCGGTGACCGGACCCACCTCCTCAAGATCCCGGGCAGGACCAAAACCGATCCCACTCGTCTCGGAGGATAGAACACGACCCGTGCCTGCCGCCGCTCGAATAGGAGCGGTCTTGGCCGCCTGAAGCACCGTCCAGTCCAGCTCAGGGCTGCGCTCACGGCTCGGGCAGATGGTCGAACCCATGCGGCGGACTTCCTCTCCTTCGGCCTCGGCGCTGGTTCCCCAGCGCTTCTGTCCGCCTCAACAGTGGTCCGTCGCGCAACATTCCCGGGCGTCACCCGAGTGACGCGGTCCACGCGACGACCGCGTTCGTGATGATGGTCACTGCCTGTTCCGGTCCGGTCCCCGCCCGTTTGGACACCCCGAAACCATGATCGGCGCCCGGCACCTCGACGAGTTCGTACGCCCCGTCCGGGAACTCGTCCGGCTTCCCGAACGGGTCGTTCCCGCCCTGTACGACGAGCGTGGGCACCCCGGCGCCGAGCAGTTCCCCGGCCCGCGACTTCTCCGGCCGCCCCGGCGGGTGCAGCGGGAAGCTCAGGGCGAGGACGGCGGCCGCGCCCAGCTCCGTCGCCGTACGGCAGGCGACCCGGGCGCCGGCGCTGCGTCCGCCCGACACCACCGGCAGCCCCGGCGCGGCGAGCGCGGGCCACACCCCACGCCAACCGGCGTCGAGCGTCTTCGGCGCGGGCGCCATCTTCTTTCCGGCGACCCGCCAGGGCTGCTCGACGAGCGCGACGGTCACGCCGTGGCCGGGCAGGACCGCGGCGACCGCCTGCAGATCCCGCGCCTCGATGCCCCCGCCCGCCCCGTGGCCGACGGCCAGCACCAGCCGCGCCCGCTCCGACTCGTACCAGGTGATGCGGGCGTCCCCCGCCTCCGTACCGACGATCTTCGACATAGTCACGCCAGAAGGCTAGAAGAGCGTGCCCTCCTCGGGCCCCTCCAGCTCCTTCAGCAGCTCCGGGCCGTTGTTGCGGACGTTGCTGACCGCCGTGGAGACCGGGTAGGCCCGCATCAGGCCCTGCGGCGGCGGCGCGAGCAGCGAGCGCAGCTCCTCGACGTCCGTCCGGGCCGGGTCGAGCCAGGCGTCCCAGCGGTCGGGCGTCAGCATCAGCGGCATCCGGGGATGGATGTCCGCGAGCGTGTACGGCCCGTCGGCGGGCGCCACCGCCAGCGGTGAGGTCTCCGCCTCGGTCGTGATCACCGAGCACGTCGCCCACCAGGCCAGCGGGTGCTCGTCGGGCAGCGTGCGGTCCCGCCAGAACTCGTACAGCCCGGCCATCGCGAACACCGAGCCGTCGGCGGGCAGCACGAAGTACGGCTGCTTGCGCGGCCGCTTCTTCTTCCCCTCGACCTCCAGGTCCCGCTCCTCCTTCGCCGTGACCCACTCGTAGTAGCCGTCGGCGGGCACGATGCAGCGGCGGGCGGCGAAGGCGCGGCGGTACGACGGCTTCTCGTGCACGGTCTCGGCCCGCGCGTTGATCATCCGGGCGCCGCCCTCGGGCGACTTGGCCCACGACGGCACCAGCCCCCACTTCAGCCTGCGCAGCTGGCGAACCGGACGGCGGTCGTCGGCGTCTTTCAACGGACGGTCGAGGACGGCGTAGACCTCCTTGGTCGGAGCCACGTTGTAGTCGGGCTCCAGAGTCTCCTGGGGCTCCCACTTCTCTACTTCAAAGATTCCTGCGAGATCCTCGGGCCCACGACTGGATGCATACCGTCCGCACATACGTGCAACACTGCCAGGCCCACCCGCCGCCCGACCACCAACCCCCCGACGACGGCGCCACGCGCCGACATCTGCCGATTCACCAGAGGGAGTAACCGCCGCACCATGGACAGCACCGCCGCTCTCGCGCTGCCCGACCTCTGGGACCGTCTGACGGGCACCCAGTCCGATCCCGATCTGTGGGTGGTGCTCGCGACCCTGGTGGCCGCGCTCGCCGTGGTCGTCCCGCACAACCTGTGGCGGATATCCCGCAACGCCGTCACGATCGCCCACGAGGGCGGCCACGGCCTGATCGCCCTGCTCTCCGGCCGGCAGCTCACCGGCATCCGGCTGCACTCCGACACCAGCGGCCTCACCCTCAGCCGGGGCAAGCCGCACGGCATCGGCATGATCCTCACGGCCGCGGCGGGCTACACGGCTCCCCCGCTGCTCGGCCTCGGCGGCGCGGCCCTGCTCGGCGCCGGCCGCATCACCCTTCTGCTCTGGCTCGCCACCGCCCTGCTCCTCGTGATGCTGGTGATGATCCGCAACGCCTACGGCGTCCTGACCGTGTTCCTGACGGGCGGCACCTTCCTGCTGGTGTCCTGGCTGGCCGGACCCCAGGTGCAGGCGGCGTTCGCGTACGCGGTGGTGTGGTTCCTCCTCCTCGGCGGAGTCCGCCCGGCGTTCGAACTGCAGGCCAAGCGCTCCCGAGGCGGCGCCGGCGACTCGGACGCGGACCAGCTGGCCCGGCTGACCCATCTCCCGGCGGGCGTATGGCTGTTCCTGTTCCACACGGTGTCGCTGTGCTCGCTGATCGGCGGGGGACGCTGGCTGCTGGGGATGTGAACGGCACACCACAGCCGACCTCAGGGGCACGGGACCGTACCAACATGCGGCCCTCCGCCGCGCGGGCGCGACCAGCACATCGCAGCCGACACCAGCACAGCCGACCTCAGGGCGCGGGACCGTACCAACATGCGGCCCTCCGCCGCGCGGGCGCGACCAGCACAGCCGACCTCAGGGGCGCGGGGAACTGCGCGACAAGCCCCCACCCACCCGCAGCCGACCGGCTGCCCCCGCGCACCGCCACCGCACCCCGACCCCGGCCGCGCACTAAAGTGACCCCATGGCCGCAAACCCCACCGCACCAACCGCCCTCTGGCCCGCCCCCCACGCGCGCGGAGCCGTCGACGCGACGGTTCACGTGCCCGGGTCCAAGTCGGTCACCAACCGCGCCCTCGTCCTCGCCGCCCTCGCCTCCGAACCCGGCTGGCTGCGCCGCCCCCTCCGCTCCCGCGACACCCTGCTGATGGCCGACGCCCTGCGCGCGATGGGCGTCGGCATCGACGAGACGGTGTCTTCCAGCTCCTCCGTCGCGGGCGGCCCCGACGGCTCCGGTGAGGCCTGGCGGGTGCTCCCCGCAGGCCTCCGCGGCCCCGCCACCGTCGACGTCGGCAACGCCGGCACGGTGATGCGCTTCCTCCCTCCGGTCGCCACCCTCGCCGCGGGCGACATCCGCTTCGACGGGGATCCCCGTTCGTACGAACGCCCCCTGCACGGCGTGATCGACGCCCTGCGCGCCCTCGGCGCCCGCATCGACGACGGCGGCCGCGGCGCGCTCCCCCTCACCGTCCACGGCAGCGGCGCCCTGGACGGCGGCCCGGTCTCGGTCGACGCCTCGTCCTCCTCCCAGTTCGTGTCGGCCCTCCTCCTCTCCGGCCCGCGCTTCAACCAGGGCGTGGAGGTCCGTCACGTCGGCGCGTCCCTCCCCTCGCTCCCGCACATCCGGATGACCGTCGACATGCTGCGCGCGGTCGGTGCCCAGGTGGACACCCCCGAGTCGGGCGGCGAACCGAACGTCTGGCGGGTCACGCCCGGCGCCCTGCTGGGCCGCGACCTGACCATCGAGCCGGACCTGTCGAACGCCCAGCCCTTCCTCGCCGCCGCCCTGGTCACGGGCGGCAGGGTCGTGGTCCCCGACTGGCCGCACCGGACGACCCAGCCGGGTGACCGGCTGCGCGAGATCTTCACCGAGATGGGTGGTTCCTGCGAACTGACCGAGTACGGCCTTGAGTTCACCGGCTCGGGCCGCATCCACGGCATCGATGTCGACCTGGGTGACGTCGGCGAGCTGACCCCGGGCGTCGCGGCGGTCGCCGCCCTCGCGGACACCCCCTCCACCCTGCGCGGGGTCGCCCACCTGCGGATGCACGAGACGGACCGGCTCGCCGCGCTCACCAAGGAGATCAACGAGCTCGGCGGTGACGTCACCGAGACCGCCGACGGCCTGCGCATCCGCCCGCGCCCGCTGCACGGCGGCGTCTTCCACACCTACGACGACCACCGCATGGCGACGGCCGGTGCGATCATCGGCCTGGCCGTGGCCGGCGTACAGATCGAGAACGTGGCGACGACGGCGAAGACCCTGCCGGACTTCCCCGACCTGTGGACCGGGATGCTCGGGAGCGACGGGGCCTAGGGGCGTACGACCATGCGCCGCTACGGCAAGCACACCGACGAGGACGACATCCGCGCCCGCCCGAACCGCAAGGGCAACCGGCCGCGGACGAACATCCGCCCGAAGCACGAGGACGCGGCCGAGGGCATGGTCCTCACCGTCGACCGCGGCCGCCTGACCTGCCTGGTCGGGGACCGCACGATTCTGGCGATGAAGGCCCGCGAGCTGGGCCGCAAGGCGGCGGTGGTCGGCGACCGGGTGGCCCTGGTCGGTGATCTGTCCGGCAAGAAGGACACCCTCGCCCGTATCGTGCGCATCGAGGAGCGCGCGTCCGTGCTCCGCCGCACCGCCGACGACGACGACCCGTTCGAGCGGGTGGTCGTGGCCAACGCGGACCAGCTGGCGATCGTCACCGCCCTGGCCGACCCGGAACCCCGCCCCCGCCTGATCGACCGCTGCCTGGTCGCGGCCTACGACGGCGGCCTCACCCCCCTGCTGGTCATGACCAAGTCGGACCTGGCCCCGCCGGACAAGCTCCTGGAGCTGTACGGCGACCTGGACATCCCGTACGTGGTCACGAGCCGCGAGGAACTGGTGGCCGGGGAAGCGGCCCGCCTGGTCCAGGACCACCTCGACGGCAAGATCACGGCGTTCGTCGGCCACTCGGGCGTCGGCAAGACCACGCTGGTGAACACGCTGGTTGCCATGGACCGGCGCCGTTCGACCGGCCACGTCAACGCGGTGACCGGCCGCGGCCGCCACACCACGACCTCGGCCCTGGCCCTCCCCCTCGCCGACGACAAGGGCTGGGTCGTCGACACCCCGGGCGTCCGCTCCTTCGGCCTGGCCCACATCGACCCGTCCCGCGTGATCCACGCGTTCCCCGAGCTGGAGCCCGGCACGGTGAACTGCCCGCGCGCGTGCAGCCACGACGAGCCGGACTGCGCGCTGGACGAGTGGGTCGCCGAGGGGCACGCGGACCCGGCCCGCCTCTACTCGCTGCGCCGGCTGCTGGCGACGCGGGAGCGCAAGGAGGGCGACTGACCACCGGGGTGTTTGTCACCCCCCGAGTTCGGTAAGTGCATAATCGCACCGAGCTGGACATACGGGAGGACAGCACATGGCGTGGCTGCTGGTGATCGTGGCCGGGATCCTGGAGACCGGCTTCGCCGTGTGTCTCAAGCTCTCCCACGGCTTCACCCGACTATGGCCGACGATAGCCTTCGCCTCCTTCGCCCTGGGCAGCTTCGGCCTCCTGACCCTCTCCCTGAGGAAACTGGACGTGGGCCCGGCCTACGCGGTCTGGACCGGCATCGGCGCGGCCGGCACCGCCATCTACGGCATGGTCTTCCTCGGCGACCTGGTCTCGGCCCTGAAAATCGTCTCCATCAGCCTGGTCATCGCGGGAGTGATCGGCTTGCAGCTGTCGGGCTCCGCCCACTGAAGCGCTCCGTAAGGGGCGCGGGGCTGTGTCCGACATGCGGCTCCGCCGCGCGGGCGCGACAAGCCCCCCACCCGCAGCCGACACACAACCCGCATACCCTCCCCCTCTCACACCGGTTGCCGGCAAAGCGCCCCGCGCACCAACTCAGCGACCCCGCCCTCCCCCGGCGTCGGCGGCGCCGTGACACACGACAACGCGAGCCGCACCACCAGTTCGCACGAGCGGGCCAGCTCACCGTTCCCCCTCCCGGCTCCCGCCCCGGACAGCACCGTCACCGCCCGATCCCGCACGATCTGCACGAAGTCCCCGGGAGAGGGCAACGGCCCGTCCGCCCTCCGCTGCGCCGGCACCGCCGAGGAGGACGGCACCGCGGACAGCGCCGGCGACGGCAGCCGCTCGCTCCAGCACCCCGTGAGCATCGCCCGTACCAGCACGTTGTCCCGAGCCGCCACCGCCATCCACTCGGCCGTCGCCGTAAGGCGTTCCCGTACCTCGGTATGACTCCCCAACGCCCGCTCGACCCCCGCGAGATACCCGTCGGCCTCTCTGCGCACCAACGCCCTCGCCAGGCCCTCCTTGCTGCCGAACTCGTTGTACAGCGTCTGCCGGGACACCCCGGCCGCCGCCGCCACGTCGACCATCCGCACGGCGGCCCACGGCCGGCGCGCGAGCGCAGCGTAGGCGGCGTCCAGTAGGGATTCCCGGGCTGCAGGCATCATCGCCTCCCTGTGGGCGAGCGACCCTGCGCCCAGATTTGACGCGCACGGATCCACTGTCAAGGGTTCGCGAAGGCGCCAGGGGGCGCCCTTTCGGCCAACACGCGCGGGCGTGCCAGGGGGTGCCAGGGGCGTGCCGCAGTGTGCCGAGGTCCCGTCCCGATCACTTGCCGGTATCACCAGGCCCTCCCTTGTAGCCCCGCGCCCACCCCGGCAGATACCGTTCGTCACATGCCGGACTACCTCGATGACCTGCGTCTCGCCCACGTGCTCGCGGACGCGGCCGACGCCGCGACCATGGACCGCTTCAAGGCCCTCGACCTCAAGGTCGAGACGAAGCCGGACATGACCCCGGTGAGCGAGGCGGACAAGGCCGCCGAGGAACTGATCCGCGGCCAGTTGCAGCGCGCCCGCCCCCGGGACGCGATCCTCGGCGAGGAGTACGGCATCGAGGGCACCGGCCCGCGCCGCTGGGTGATCGACCCGATCGACGGCACCAAGAACTACGTCCGCGGTGTCCCGGTCTGGGCGACCCTGATCTCCCTGATGGAGGCGGCCGAGGGCGGCTACCGGCCGGTCGTCGGCGTGGTCTCCGCGCCCGCGCTGGGCCGCCGATGGTGGGCCGCGAAGGGCCACGGCGCCTTCACCGGCCGCAGCCTGTCCTCGGCGAGCCGCCTGCGCGTCTCCAAGGTCTCGAAGCTGTCCGACGCGTCCTTCGCGTACTCCTCGCTGAGCGGCTGGGAGGAGCGAGGGCAGCTGAACGGCTTCCTGGACCTCACCCGCGACGTGTGGCGCACGCGCGCGTACGGCGACTTCTGGCCGTACATGATGGTCGCCGAGGGGTCCGTGGACATCTGCGCCGAACCGGAGCTGTCCCTGTGGGACATGGCCGCCAACGCGATCGTGGTGACGGAGGCCGGCGGCACCTTCACCGGCCTCGACGGCCGTCCCGGTCCGCACAGCGGTAACGCGGCCGCGTCCAACGGCCTGCTCCACGACGAGCTGCTGTCGTACCTCACCCGGCGTTACTGAAACCGACTTCTGAGGCACAACGAGCCCATTCGGGCTCACCGAGCTCAGCACATATGAGCGCGTGCGCCCTCAATTGGCCACGCGCACCCCCTTGTTGACTCCTGCTTTACCTGCCACCCTGTGAGAACCCCCACTTGTGCATTTGTGAATCGCTGAACTATCGCGGCGATTCCTTAGGAGGTGGCACCTTTCATGCTCGTCCGCGACGCCATGAGTACGGTGGTTCTCACCGTCGGCCCCGCCCACACCCTCCGCCAGGCAGCCGCCCTGATGTCCGCGCGCCGCGTGGGCGCGGCGATCGTCCACGACCCGGACGCCGGCGGCATCGGGATCCTCACCGAACGCGACATCCTCAACTCCGTGGGCCTCGGCCAGAACCCGGACACGGAGCCCATCCACGCCCACACCACCAACGACGTCGTGTTCGCCACCCCGACCTGGACGCTGGAGGAGGCGGCCCGGGCGATGGCCCACGGCGGCTTCCGCCACCTGATCGTCCTGGACGGCGGCGAACCGGCCGGCATCGTCTCGGTCCGCGACATCATCCGCTGCTGGGCCCCGGCCCGCGCACCGCAACCCGCCTAGAGGGCCTGTTGCGAAAGCGCCCTCGCCATGCCGAACGGGCCGGACCCCGACCTCCCGGGGATCCGGCCCGCCCGCCCACGGCAAGCGGTCCAGTACTGGATGGCCAGCCACGAAGGGCCTGGACCGCGGCTTCCAGCCGCCTGCCGAAGTCTTCGTCGGCCCGGCCGCTCCTGCTCGTCGGCGGACATCGACCGTACGCATTGGACTTAGTCCAATTCAAGTCTAACTCCAAAGTCACACCTGTTCGGAAAAAGGAGCCCCTGCTGTTAGGCTGAATGCCATGAGTGACCTTCTGGAACGGCTGCGTGGACGCGGATGGCGGATGACCGCGCAGCGACGCGTCGTAGCCGAGGTGCTCGACGGCGAACACGTCCATCTGACGGCCGACGAGGTCCACGCCAGAGCGGCCGCCAAGCTGCCCGAGATCTCCCGGGCGACCGTCTACAACACGCTGGGCGAGCTGGTCTCGCTCGGTGAGGTCGTCGAGGTCTCGACGGACAAGCGCGCCAAGCGGTACGACCCGAACGCGCACCAGCCGCACCATCACCTGGTCTGCGCCCGCTGCGGGGCGATCCGCGACGTCCACCCGACCGGCAACCCGCTGGCCGACCTCCCCGCCTCGGAGCGCTTCGGCTTCACGGTCTCCGACGTCGAGGTGACGTACCGCGGCCTGTGCCCGGACTGCGCGGCACTCGTCTGACGTAGATGCGTTCCCGAAGGCCCCGGCACTCGCTCGCGGTGAGCGCCGGGGTCTTCGTCATGCTCCATGAGGACGCATGCCTGAGGACGCATGCATGAGGACGCATGCGGGCGCATGAGCATGAGGGCGCACGGGGCACAAACACCGAGGGCCGGAATCCGTTTCCGGACTCCGGCCCTCGACCTTCAGTAGCGGGGACAGGATTTGAACCTGCGACCTCTGGGTTATGAGCCCAGCGAGCTACCGAGCTGCTCCACCCCGCGTCGATGAACGCAACACTACGTGAGGGACACGGACGGAGGCAAATCAATACCGGTCGACCCTCCTGACCTGCGAGAACGCCGGCCTACGCCGACAGCTCCTCCCGCAGCGCGTCCCGGAGCCGTCCCGCCCGCTCGGTCACCTCCGCCGGGCCCAGCGCCACCGCCCGGTCGGCCCAACGCTGTCCCTCGGCCAGCTCGCCACGACGCGCGTAGACCAGAGCGAGCCGCAACGCCGCCCGCCCGTGCCCCGCGTCGGCGGCCCGCTCCCACCACACGGCCGCCTCCGGCTCGCTCCCCTCCCGCGCCAGCAGCAGCCCGAGATTGAACGCGCCGTTGCGCGACCCGGCCTCGGCCGCCGCCCGGTACCAACGCGCCGCCTCCACCACGTCCCCGCGCGCCGCGGCCAGCATCCCGACCCGCACCTGGGCCCGCCGGTGCCCCTGCGTGGCGGCCCGCTCGTACCACTCCTCGCACTCGGTCTTCACGTTCAGGGACGACTCGCCGAGCTCGTGCTCGGGCACCGGCGGCCGGCGCGCGTCGAGGACGGCGGCGAGCCGGTAGGCGGCCTCGGCGCTGCCCCCGCCCGCCGCACACCGCAGGTGGCGCTCGGCGGCGGCCTCGTCGCCCTCGCGCAGCCGGGCGATGCCGACCTGCAAGGCCGCCTCCGTGTGCCCGGCGGCGGCCGCCTGCTCGTAGCAGCGCAGCGCGACCCGGTCCTCGCCCCGACCGGCGTACAGGATGCCGAGGTTGAACGCGGCGTCCACGCTGCCCGCCTCCGCCGCCTTGGAGAACCACGGTTCGGCGCCGCTCGTGTCGCCGACCTGGAGCAGCAGGACGGCGAGCGCGTTCGCGGCCTCGCGGTGCCCGGCGTACGCGGCCCGCCGGTACCACTGCTCGGCCTGCGCGGTCCGCCCCTGCTCGGCGCAGAGCAGCCCGAGGTTGTACGCCCCGTTGTCGTCGCCGGCGTCCATCGCGGCCCGGTACCAGCGCTCGGCGGTCTGGGTCTCGCCGCGCTCGGCGTGCAGCGCGCCGAGCGCGTTCGCCGCGTTGCCGTCGCCGTCCTGGGCGGCTCGCAGCCACCAGACGGCGGCGCTCTCGGTGTCCCCGGCGTCACGCAGCAGGAAACCGAGCGCGCAGGCGGCCCTGGCCTCGCCGTCCTTGGCGGAGGTCAGGTACCAGCGCCCGGCCTCCTTGAGCTCGCCGCGCCGCTCCAGGATCGCGCCGAGGTGCAGTGCGGCCCGCCGGTGCCCGCGTGCGGCGGCCTGCCGGTACCACTGCTCGGCCTCGTCGGCGTCCGGGGTACCGGCCGCGGCCCCCGCCGGAGTCTGCGTGCCGAAACCGTCGCCACGCCCGGTCTCACCCTCGCTTGCGGCCGCCCTGCGGTCGAGCGCGCGCGCCAGCCGGTACGCCGCCTCGCGGTGCCCCTGCTCGGCGGCGGCCCGCATCCACTGTCCGGCGTCCGTGTCCCCCCGGTGCTCCAGCAGGTCGGCCAGCGCGTAGGCGCCGAGCGCGTGTCCCTGCTCGGCGGACTGGCGCAGCCAGTACTCGGCGGCGGGTTCGTCGCCGCGTTCGCGGTGGTGGCGGCCCAGCGCGTGGGCGGCGGCCGCGGATCCGGCGACGGCGGCGATCCGCCACCAGCCGGCGGCCTCCTCGGGGTAGCCGCGCTGGTGCAGCAGGACACCGAGGTTGTTGGCGGCGGCCCGGTCACCGGCGGCGGTGGCCGCGCGCAGCCGGGGTTCGGCGCCGTCGAGGTCGCCACGGCGCAGCAGCATGGCGCCGAGCACACTCATCGACTCCACGTCACCGGCCTCGGCCTGGAGCCGGTGACGTGCCTCCTCAGCGGCCTCGGCGGCCTCGTCGCGGGTCGGCTCCTCGCCCGAAGACTGCACAAAACGCCCTGTCTCGAACAGAGTTGCCTTGTCCCCCATAACGTTCATCGTCGCACCACCTGCAACCTGGGTACACCACGTATACCGCAGACCGTGAGGTCACTTCAGCGTTTTGTCGACATGCCCACAGAACGACAAGTCAAACACATCTCAGCCAACTCCCCACAGCGGCGCGGCGATCCGGTCCACCGGTACATGCGTTCGCCGCCCGTCCGGACACCGGAACGCACGAAGGCCCGGATCCCAAGAGGATCCGGGCCTTCGACTTCAGTAGCGGGGACAGGATTTGAACCTGCGACCTCTGGGTTATGAGCCCAGCGAGCTACCGAGCTGCTCCACCCCGCGCCGTTGCAGTCAAACCGTACCACGGCGCGGGGCTGCTTGATCACCAGCTCGGGATCACCCCACTCGGATCACCGACTCGCAGTCAGTCGCCCGGGACCATCCGCTTGAGACCATCCGCTTGGGACCAACCGCTTCGGACCGTCCGCTTGGGATCATCCGCTTGGGCTGGAACTTCCGCTCGGACTGGGGCTGGTACTCGCCGCGGGACTCGGACTGCCGCCGGCTTCGGGACTCGGGCTGCTGCTCGCCGTCGTGCCGCCGCCGCTGGCCCTGCCCGCCTTGGACTGTGCGTCCTCGGCCCGCTTCAGAGCCTCCTGGAGCTGTTCCTGCGCCTTGCCGTACGCCGTCCAGTCGCCCTTCTTCAGGGCCTCCTGACCCGCGTCGAAGGCCTTCTGGGCATCGTTCAGCGCCTGTTGGACGGTGGGGTTGGCGGACGTCGGCGGTGTCGTCGTGCCGGTGTCCGGGGATCCCGTGTCCGAGCCGGCCGAGCCGAAGACCTTGTCGAGCGCCTCGTCGAGGGTGTTCTCGAAGGCGGTCCTGCCCTCGTAGGTCACCAGAACCTTGCGCAGCAGCGGGTACTTGACCCCGGCACCGCGTACGTAGACCGGCTCCGCGTACAGCAGGCCGCCGTCCAGCGGCACGGTGAGCAGATTGCCGTACTCCACCTCGGAGTCGCCGCCCTTGAGGAGTTTGATGGCGGCGGCGATGTCCTGTTCGGAGTTGAACTTGCTCTGGACCTGCTTGGGTCCGTCGACGGTCGTACTGGTCGGCAGTTTCAGGATTCTGATCTTGCCGTAGTCCTTCGAACCGGCCTCGGAGTCGACCGACATGAACGCGCTGAGGTTGTCCCGGCCGTTGGGCGTGAACGTCGTCGACAACGAGAACGCCTGCGCGCTCTGGTCGGGCATCTTCATGCTCAGGTAGTACGGCGGCACGGCGTCGCCCGAGTTGTTGCTCGGGTCGTCCGGCACCTGCCACACCTCGCTGCCGGTCAGGAACGTCTGGGCGTCCGTCACGTGGTAGCGGGTGAGCAGCTCGCGCTGCACCTTGAACAGGTCCTGCGGGTAGCGGAGATGGTCCATCAGGTCCTGCGAGATGGCGCTCTTGGGCTGCACCGTGCCGGGGAAGGCCTTCATCCAGGTCTTCAGCACCGGGTCCTTCGTGTCCCACTGGTAGAGCTTGACCTCGCCGGTGTACGCGTCGACGGTCGCCTTCACCGAGTTGCGGATGTAGTTGACCTGGTTCTGCTGGGCCACCACCGCACGGGAGTTGTTGGTCGCGGTCAGCGAGTCGGCGGTCGTGTCACCGAGGGTGGTACGGGAGGCGTAGGGATATCCGTTCGACGTCGTGTACGCGTCGACGATCCACTGGATACGGCCCTTCACCACGGCCGGGTAGGCGTCGCCGTCGATGGTCAGCCAGGGGGCGACCGCCTCGACGCGCTCCTTGGGCGTGCGGTTGTACAGGATCCGCGAGCCCTCGCCGATCGCGCCGGAGTACAGGATCTGCGGCTCGTTGAACGCCACCGCGTACGCGGCCCGGTTGATCGCGCTGGAGAGGCTGACCCCGCTCTTGCCCGCGTAGCTGGTGGTCTTCTCGCCGTTGTCGTCGGAGTAGTCGATCTCCTTCTGGGGACCGCCGACGATCGAGTACGTGGTCGTCTTCTCACCGTAGTAGACGCGCTGCTGGTACGTGCCCAGGGCGCCCGTGGACGGCAGGTCGGACTCGGTGAAGACCGGCTGGCCCTGGTCGTCGGCCTCGGTGCCCTTGGCGGCGACCACGCCGTAGCCGTGGGTGTACCGGAAGTGGTCGTTGATCCAGTTGTTCTTCGGGATGCCGGCCAGGTTCAGCTCGCGCAGCCCGATGACGGTGTCCTGGACCTTGCCGTCCTTGGTGTAGCGGTCCACGTCCAGATTGGTCGGGAACGCGTAGTAGTTCCGCATCTGCTGGAGCTGCTGGAACGTCGGCGACACGATGTTCGGGTCCATGATCCGGATGCTCGCCGTGGTGCCGACGTCGTTCCGGAGTTTGGTCTTGTCCGTGGTGGTGCTCTTGCCCGTGTACTCGGTGACCTGGGTGTCGTCGATGCCGTACGCCTCGCGGGTCGCCTTGAGGTTCTTCTGGACGTACGGGGCTTCCTTGGCCTGCTCGTTGGGCTGGACCTGGAACTTCTGGACAATCGCCGGATAGAGGCCGCCGATGAGGATCGCGGACAGGACCATCAGGCCGAAGCCGATGACGGGCAGCTGCCAGGTGCGCCGCCACAGGGTGGCGAAGAACAGCAGCGCGCAGATCACCGCGATGCAGAACAGGATCGTCTTGGCCGGCAGATACGCGTTCGCGTCGACGTACCTGAGGCCGGTCCAGTTGTCGGTGGCCTTGAAGTCGCTGGACTTGACGGCCAGTCCGTAGCGGTCGAGCCAGTAGGCGACCGCCTTGAGGGCGACGAAGATGCCGAGCAGCACCGAGAGGTGTCCGGTCGCGGCACCGGTGGCGCGCGCGCCGGGGCTGGTGACGCGCAACCCGCCGTACAGGTAGTGGGTGAGCGCGGCGGAGATCAGGGACAGGATCGCGGTGGCGAAGCCGAAGCCCAGCAGGAAGCGGTACCAGGGCAGGTCGAAGGCGTAGAAGGAGACGTCGAGGTGGAACTGCGGGTCCTTCTGGTGGAAGGGCACGCCGTTGACCCACATCAGCCAGGTGCGCCACTGGCCCGCCGCGGACGCGCCGGCGATCAGCCCGACCAGCGCGGTGACCGCGAGCAGGAGCCACTTCTTGTACGGCGCGATGCCCATCCGGTAGCGGTCGAGGCTCTGCTGCTCCATGGACATGGCGCTCAGCGGGGGCCGCAGCCGGTGGGCCAGCCAGATGTTGAACCCCACCGCGGCGGCCATCAGCAGACCGAAGACGGAGAACAGCCCGATCTTGGTCCACAGGGTGGTGGTGAACACCGAGGAGTAGTGCACCGACCGGTACCAGAGCCAGTCCGTCCAGAAGCCCGCGAACATGGTGAACGCCATGCCGAGCACGGCAAGGACGCCCAGTGTCAGGAGCAGGGTCCGAACCCGCCGGGACGGGCGTCCCGTCGCTCTGATCCGTGGCCCCGTCGGGCCTCCGCCGCGGTCCGGCATCTGGAAAGCCAAGGTGCGCACCTCGAAGTTCGCTGTTTGATTCGCTGTTGATCCGCCGTTGTTGCGTCAGGCCCTCTTGTTCGCGGGCCGGACGTGTCCCCCTGTGATCGCGGGGCCACACCTATGCAACTTACTCACGGCTTACTCGGTTCCCGATTCCGGCCAGGAACGAGGCAGGATTGTGACCATGTCCAACACTCCCATGGCAGCGAACCCGCTCACCCGGGCCGTGCTCGAAATCGACGAGTACGCCTCCGGCCTCGGCTGGGACCAGCCCGCTCGCCTCTTCGCCCTCGTCGACACCGCACGGCTGCGCACCCAGGAACCGGCTCTCGCCGCCCAGCTCGGTCTGGAGGACGAGTCCGCGACCACCGGTCTCACACCCATCGAGCAGGACGAAGTGCCAACGGACAAGGCGCTGGACGAGTTCCTGGGCACCATCGCCTGGCCGGACGCGGTGGTCGGCTGCGCGCTCACCGTGGAGCGGCTGATGCTGCCGCCGTCCGCCGAGTCCCAGGTCCCCGAGGGGCTGAGCGAGGCCAAGCTGACCAAGTGGGTGGCGAGCCACCCCGACCGTCAGGAGGTCCGGATGACGGTCGGCGTGCTGCGCGACGGCAGCCGTGACGCGGCGGTGCGCCTGCGCGAGAAGGACTCGCCGACGGAGGTCCTCACCGGTCCCGACCTGGTGCCGGGCCTGGCGGACGCGCTGAAGGCGACGTTCGAGGACTGAGCTCACCGCCGGACCGCACCGGGAGACCCCTGACGGCACCGGCGGACGGCACCGGGGCGCCCCCTCGTCTCAGGAAGGGGCGCCCCTGCCGCGTACGCGCCGTCTCAGTCCCCCGTGGTGCACTTCGGCAGGGCACCGGTGTCCCCGCCGCGGATGTCCTTGAGGGCGGTAAGGGCGTCGTCGATGGTCTTGACCTTGACCAGGGTGAGCCCGCTCGGGGTGTCCTTGGCGGCCTCGGCGCAGTTGTCGGCCGGGGTCAGGAAGTACTGGGCGCCCTTGCTGCGCGCGCCGATGGTCTTCATCGAGATGCCGCCGATCGGGCCGACCTTGCCGTCGTCGTCGATCGTGCCGGTACCGGCGACGAACTTGCCGCCGGTGAGGTTGCCCGGGGTGAGCTTGTCGTAGATCCCGAGCGAGAACATCAGTCCCGCGCTCGGTCCGCCGACGTCGGCGAGCTTGATGTCGATGGAGAACGGGAACGTGTGGTCGGTCCCGGCGGAGATCCCGACGATGGCGCGCTTCGCGCCGCTGTCGTCGGAGGTGGTCGTGGTGACGGTGACCTTCTCGGTCCTGGTGGCCGTCTTGTTCGCCTTCTCGGCGGCGGCCTGCTCCTTGGCCGGCACGACGGTGAAGACGACGTCCTGGCCGGGCTTGTGCTTGGTCACCAGCGTGGCGACGTCGGCCGGCTGCTTGACCGCCGTGCCGTCGACGGCCTTGACCACGTCACCGGCGTGCAGCTTGCCCTCGGACGGCGAGCCCTTGAGGACCGTGGAGACGATCACCCAGGACTTCACCGGGACGCCCAGCTCCTTCAGAGCGGCGACCTTCGCGCTCTCCTGGGACTGGCTGAACTCCTCGGCGTTCTCCTGGGTGGACTGCTGCTCCGTCTTGCCGTCCGGGTACAGCGTGTCGTGCGGGACGACCTTGCTGTCGTGGGAGAGCCACCCGTAGACGGCCTCGAGGAGGTTCATCTTGTAGTCGGCGCTGGTGACCCTCACCGTGGTCATGTTCAGATGCCCGGCGGCCGCGTAGGTCTTGTGCCCGGAGATCTGCAGCACCGGCTCGCCGTCGTGGTCCCCGAGCGTGTTCACGGTCGGGCCGGGAGACATCTCCGAGTACGGCACGTTGATGAGCACTCCGGCGCACAGGAGCGCGATCAGCATCAGGGTGGAGGCGAGCATCGTCGCGGTGCGGCGTGGCATGCGAAGACAGTACGGGACGGGTCTGTCAGCGCACCGTCAGGGCCACCCGTCACACGCGCCTCGGCCGCCCTCAGCCGCCGGAGCGGGACTTCTCCATGGCCTCGCGGAAGCGCGCGTACCCGTCGAGTTCCGGCCCGTCACTGCGCGCTCTCCTGGTCCGGTTGGCCCAGCTGCCCCAGAGACCGGCACCGACCGCCGCCACAAGCGGAATCACCAACCAGACGAGCGCCGCCATGCCGACCTCCAACCCCATGAGCGTCCGCGACTGACTGATCAGCAGATTAGTCCCCCGCACTGACAACGCTCACGCGAGGGGTACGGTTACGCAAGCGGAGGTGGGACAGGGCCCATTCAGCAGGCTCCGACCCATTCCTCCGTCCCGTCCGAGAACTTCTGGTGCTTCCAGATGGGCACCTCGTGCTTGAGGTCGTCGATCAGCTTCCGACAGGCTTCAAAGGCGTCACCTCGATGCGGACACGACACGCCGACGACCACGGCGAGATCACCCACCCGCAGGTCCCCCACCCGATGCACGGCGGCCAGCGCCCGCACCGGGTACTCGGCGACGACCTTCTCGGCGATCCGCCGCATCTCGCGCTCCGCGCTGGGATGACACGAATACCCGAGCGCGTCCACATCGGCGCCCCCGTCGTGATTCCGCACCGTCCCCACGAACAGCGCGATCCCACCGGC
The DNA here is from genome assembly GCF_040686075.1 of Streptomyces sp. NPDC086519. NCBI lineage: Bacteria > Bacillati > Actinomycetota > Actinomycetes > Kitasatosporales > Streptomycetaceae > Streptomyces > Streptomyces sp. NPDC086519. The sequence continues at coordinate 476 of NZ_JBFBJL010000075.1, read as the reverse complement.
CGCGTCGTCCCCCACGGCCGCGAAGACCTCGTCCACGGAGAGCGCACTCTCCCGAATCCCGATCAGCTTCACGGGATCGGCAGCGCCCCGCTCCCCAGGGTGATCACTCACAGCAGCCATACCCCCATCGTGCCGCACCCCCACGACCACACGAAATACGACCAACACCAGACACACACGCGTGCGGGTCCGAAGCCCCCTACAGCAACGCCGAACCCACAACTCAGCCCACCCGACACATGAGGACAAACCCCGCCCCGCACCCCCACCACCAGCCCACCCGGCGTCTGAGGACGAAAGCCGGTCGGCACCCCCACCCACCAGCCCGTCCGGCGTCTGAGGACGAAAGCCAGCCCGCACCCCCACGCACCGGCCCGCCCACCGCTTGAGGACGAAAGCCGGTCCGCGCCCTCCGCTACCAGCCCGTCCGGCGTTTGAGGACGAGGCCGTTCAGGCCGAAGCGGGGGTCCGGGGGC
>NZ_JBFBJL010000074.1:0-42110 GCF_040686075.1 Streptomyces sp. NPDC086519 | reverse complement strand
GACACGCGCTCCGCGCCCGGCGCCACCCCCACCGGGGTGGCGCCGGGCGCGGAGCGCGTGTCCGCCCGTCAGAGCCTGCGGAGCCAGTCGTCGGCCACGCCGTGCAGCTTCTGCTCGGTCGGCCGCAGGTGTTTGTCGTCGATCCGGTAGGAGAGGTGGTCGACGACATCGACGACCCCGTCCAGCCGGCGCGTCATGCCGACCGCGACCGGGATCTCGCTGCGCCGCTCCAGCTGACCGCTGAGGGTGACCACGCCGTCCCGCGCCGTGACCTCTATGGCCTGCGGGGCCAGCCAGAGAGTGTTGCCGAGGACCTCCTCCCGGACCTCCCGGACGATCTCCTTGTCGGAACGCAGGAAGACGCGGAGCAGGTCGCCACGGGTGACGATGCCGACCAGCCGGTCCTGTACGTCCACCACGGGCAGGCGCTCCACACGGCGTGCGGCCATCAGCCGGGCCGCCTCGGTGACCGTGGCATCGGAGCGGACGGTGACGGCCGGCGAAGACATGACACCGCTCGCCGTGGTCGCGTTGCTCTTGACGGCCGCCCGCCGGGCGCGCCCCCCGAGGTGCGCGTGATCGTGCCCGGGGTCGCGGGTCTGGTGCAGCATGAGGTCGGTCCCGGAGACCACGCCGATCACCTTGCCGTCCTCGTCGACCACCGGGAGGCCGCTGACGCGGTGCTCCTCAAGGAGCCGCACCAGCTCCTTGAACGGCGTGCCGTACCCGGCCGTGACGACGTCGGTCACCATCACGGCGCCGACCTTCGTGGGCTTCATGTCCGAGCCTCCTCCAGGGCCATGGCCCGTGCCAGGACGGGCCGTAGCGAGAGCCCTCCACTCCGGCGGGCCCGGGCCTCAGCCTCGGGCGCGCGGCTCCACGCCGACAGGGGCTGATCGGGTACGCGAACGGGCCGAGTGGCCCCTCCAACCCGTTGCCGGAAGGTGGCACGGTGACAGTGGAGCCCCCTGCTGCACGACGTGGCAGTCCGACGAAAGGCGGTGGGGACCATGACCCTCCCCCTGGTCGTAGGCGTCGACGGATCGGACGCAAGCCTGCTCGCGGTCGACTGGGCGGTGGAGGAGGCGGCCCGCCACGACGTCCCGCTGCGGCTGGTGTACGCCTCCCGGTGGGAGCGGTACGAGGCCGGAGTGCCGCTCGACGGCACGCAGCGGCCCTCGGAACGTGTGCTGGCCGAACACATCGTCGCCTCCGCGGCCGAGCGCGCCGCACAGCGCGGCCCGGATGTGAAGGTCACCACCGACATCCTCGCCGACGACCCGGTGCGCGCCCTCCTGCGCGCGGGCGACGACGCGTATGCCCTGGTCACCGGTGAACGCGGCCGGGGTGAGCTGGCCGGGCTGCTCCTCGGCTCGGTCGGCCTGGCGGTGGCGGCCAAGGCACACTGCCCGGTGATCGTGGTCCGCGGCGACAGGATCGGCCTGGCCGGCGGCCACGAGCGGATCCTGCTGGGCGCGGGGGAGCCCGCCACCGCGGGGGAGGCCGTACGGTTCGCCTTCCGTGAGGCCGAGGTCCGCGCGAGCACCCTGGACGTCGTCCGGACCTGGCGCTGCCCCGCCCACGAGATCGCCGACCGTGCATCGCTCGCGGAGGTCGCCCGCCGACAGGAGGAAAAGGCGTCGGCGCTGCTCGACACGCTGCTCGGCGAAGCCATGGTCGACCATCCGAAGGTCAGGGTCCGCAGCGTGACCGCCGAGGGACCGGCCCACCGGATTCTCGTGCACCGTACGGCCGCCGCCGACCTGGTCGTCGTGGGAGCCAGGCGCCGGCAGGGACACATCGGCCTTCAGCTGGGCCGGGTGGCCCACACCCTGCTCCACCACGCGGCGTGCCCGGTGGCGATCGTGCCGCAGTCGGTGTGATCGTCGCGGCGCGGATCGCCGTACCGCATCCGGGACAGCAGTGCGAGGGCCGGGAGCCGAAGTGAGCGGCTGGACATGGGAGTACGAGGGTTACCTGCCCGCCGACGAACGGCTGCGGGAGGCGCTGTGCACGGTGGGCAACGGCTACTTCGCCACTCGCGGCGCCCTGCCCGAGTGCGCCGTCGACGACGTGCACTATCCCGGCACCTACGTGGCCGGCTGCTACAACCGGCTCACCTCGGACGTCGCGGGACACCGGGTCGAGAACGAGGACATGGTCAACCTCCCGAACTGGCTGCCGCTCCGGTTCCGGCTGCCGGGCGGTGACTGGCTCACCCCGGACACCGCCACGGTGCTCGACCACCGGCAGGTCCTGCACCTCGCCACCGGCCTCCTGGAGCGCCGGACCCGCTTCGCCCTCGGCGACGGCGGCGTGCTCTACGTCCGTCAGCAGCGCGTCGTCCACATGTCCGACCCGCATCTGGCCGCCCTGCGCACCGAGTTCACCGCCCAGGGCTACGCCGGGGACCTGGAGGTCGAGGCCGCGCTCGACGGAAGCGTCACCAATGCCGGGGTGGCGCGCTACCGCGACCTCGACGGGCACCATCTGACCGACGTGCACAGCGGAGTGGCCGCCACCCCGGACACCGTGTGGTTGCACTGCCGTACCAGTACCTCGGACATCCGGATCGGCCTGGCGGCCCGGCTGGTGACCGACGCGCCGATCACCGAGGCGGCCTCGGCACCGCTGCGCGCCGTACAGCACCTCCTGCTCCGGCTCACCCCCGGACGGACCCTCGTCGTCGACAAGATCGCGGCCGTCCACACCTCACGCGACCCCGCGATCGGCGATCCCCTGCGGGCCGCCCTCGACCGGGTCGCCGGCGCTCCCGGTTTCGGCTCTCTCCTCGAATCGCACCGCAGGGCGTGGGAACACCTCTGGCGGCAGGCCGAGCTGGACGTCCCCGGCCGGGCCGGACGGATCCTGCGGCTGCACCTCTTCCACGTACTGCAGACCCTGTCCCCGCACACGGCGGACCTGGACGTGGGCGTACCGGCCCGCGGACTGCACGGCGAGGCGTACCGCGGCCACGTCTTCTGGGACGAGCTGTTCGTCCTGCCCTTCCTCAACCTGCATTTCCCGGAGGTCTCGCGTGCGCTGCTCCGCTACCGGTACCGGCGACTGGGCCAGGCCCGCGCGGCCGCCGGCGCGATGGGCCGGCGCGGTGCGCTGTACCCCTGGCAGAGCGGCAGCGACGGCCGTGAGGAGTCCCAGGAACTGCACCTGAACCCCCGCTCGGGGCGCTGGCTCCCGGACCACTCACGGCTCCAGTGGCACGTCGGCTCGGCGGTCGCCTACAACGTGTGGCAGTACTGCGAGGCGACCGGCGACACCGGCTTCCGGGACACCGAGGGCGCCGAGACGCTCCTGGAGATCGCCCGCTTCTGGGCCGACTCGGCCACCTGGGACGACCGGCTCGGCCGCCATCGCATCCGAGGTGTGGTCGGGCCCGACGAATACCACGACGCCTACCCGGACGCACCACAACCCGGCCTCGACGACAACGCCTACACCAACATCACCGCCGCCTGGGTGCTCACCCGCGCCCTGGAACTGCTGCGGACGCTGCCCGAGCCACGTCGCCGTGAACTCGCCGGCCGCACCGGCCTGGACGACGGCGAACTCGAACACTGGGAGGAGGTGTCCCACACCCTGCACGTCCCCTTCCACGACGGCGTCATCAGCCAGTTCGAGGGCTACGGCGACCTCGCCGAACTCGACTGGGGCGGCTACCGCGAGCGCTACGACGACATCCGCCGCCTCGACCGGATCCTGGAGGCGGAAGGCGACAGCGTCAACCGCTACAAGGCGTCCAAGCAGGCCGATGTCCTGATGCTCGGCTATCTGTTCTCACCAGCCGAACTCCGGTCACTCTTCGAGCGGCTGGGGCACCCGCTGGACGACGGGACCTGGGCGCGCACGGTCGACTACTACCTGCGCCGCACCAGCCACGGCTCCACCCTCAGCGGCCTGGTCCACGGCTGGGTCCTGGCCCGCGCCCGGCGCGCGAACGCGTGGACCTTCGTCCAGGAGGCCCTGCGCGGCGACATCGCCGACCTCCAGGGCGGCACCACCGGAGAGGGCATCCACCTCGGTGCGATGGCGGGCACCCTCGACCTCGTCCAGCGGGGACTGACCGGACTGGAGACCCGCGAAGGAGCGCTCTGGCTCGATCCCGTGCCGCTGCCGGAACTCTCCTCCTACGCCGTGTCCCTTCGCTACCAGGGGCACTGGGGCGTACGGCTGCGCCTGCGGCGAGGACGGCTGGAGATGCTGGTGCCCGCCTCGGACCGGTCGTCGATCTGCATCCGCCTCCCGGGACGCGCGATCCGCGTGGAGCCCGGGGACACCTGCCGACTGGTGCTTCCGGACGGGGCTGAGGAGTGAGAACCGTCTCAGAGGTGACTGAGAGGTTCCTGTGCAAAGCTGAGGCGCCCGTGTACCCACGTGATCATCTCATCCGAGGATCTGTTCATGACCCTGATAAACGGCTTGCCCGCCCATATCCTGCTCGTGCACCTCGTCGTAGTGCTCGTTCCGCTGGCCGCGCTGGCGCTCGTGGTCGCGGCGATCTCTCCCCGAGTCGCCCGGCGCATGGGCGTGGTGCTGCCGGTCCTGGCCCTGGTCTCGCTGGTCTGCGTGCCGCTCACGACCCAGGCCGGTGAATGGCTGGAGCGACACGTCACGGAGGACGCCCTGGTGGAACGGCACGCCGAGCTCGGGGACGGTCTGCTCCCCTGGGCCGCGGGCCTGTTCGTCCTGGCGGCCCTGGTCTGGTGGGGTGCCCGCGCCACCGCCGAGCCCCGGACGGACGCCAAGGGCACGGGCGTCTGGTCCGCCATGCCGATGCGCGTGGCGGCGGTGGTCCTCTCGCTCGCGGTGGCGGCGGGCGCCGTGGTGGACGTCTACCGCATCGGCGACTCGGGTGCGAAGGCGGCATGGCACGACGGCTTCTCCAAGACCGCCTCACAGGGTAACTCGGACGACTGAGGTTCCCTGCCCTAGCTGACGGGTACTCAACGTCCCTCGCGAAGAGGGACGTTCGGCCCCGTGCGACGGGCGGTGCGGCCCCCTGCGGGGCGGCCACGACAGGGGGACATTGAAGGTGCAACGAGAGTCGTCAGATTCCCACGCACCACCCCCTGGAAGGGATGACCATCATGGCAGTCCACCACGACCACCCCCGCCGGCACCTCGGGTTCCACCTCCCGTCCCTGCGCGGGACCGGGACGGCGCCCGCGACCGGTGAGGTGGCGACCGCGACGGCGACGGCGACCAGCGCATACGTGCTCGCCGGGCTCCGCATGCTGACCGGGTTCGTCTTCCTGTGGGCGTTCCTGGACAAGACGTTCGGCTTCGGCTACGCCACGCCGTCCGGCAAGGGCTGGATCGACGGCGGCTCGCCCACCAAGGGCTTCCTGAGCGGTGTCGCCGCGGGCCCGATGGAGTCGACATTCCACGACTGGGCCGGACAGGGCTGGGCGGACTGGCTGTTCATGCTCGGTCTGCTCGGCATCGGCCTCGCGCTGATCGCGGGCATAGGCCTACGCATCACCGCGGCCGCCGGCACGCTGATGATGGCGTTCATGTGGATCGCCGAGTGGCCGCCGGCCAAGCACCTCTCGGACGGCTCGGCGAGCATGTCCCCCAACCCGTTCGCCGACTACCACCTCGTCTACGCCGTCGTCCTCATCGCCCTCGCGGCCATGGGCGCCGGCACGGTCTGGGGCCTGGGCAAGGTCTGGGCCCGGCTGCCCTTCGTCAGCCGCAACCGCTGGCTGCTCTGACCTCCGGAAACACACAGCGACACGGCAGGCCCCGCGACGGGGCCTGCCGTGTTGTGCCGGTGGCCGAACGCGGCCTCTGCCTCACCTCACTCCTCGGGCACCACGTCGATTGCCCCGCACGCGCACTCGGCCGCGCACAGCCCGCACCCCTTGCCGTAGTCCAGGTCGATCGAGAACCCCTTGCCCGAGCCCAGCTTGGTGATCGCGTTGTCGGGACAGACGCCGTAGCAGTTGTCGCACTCGAAGCAGTTGCCGCACGACATGCAGCGCCGCGCATCCCCATCGCCCGGTGCACCTTGGCCTCCAGGTCCCGCAGGCCCGTGACGGTGGCGGTGGCCACATACGGGATCTCGTGCGCCATCGCGATCAGCGGAAGGTTCTTGCCCTGCCCGAAGGGCGCGCCGGGTGCCTCGCCGCAGCCCTGGCGGGCGCGGTGTCCGCAGGTGAGCGCGTTGGAGCGGTCCGGGTCGGCCTGGTCGGACTGCACATCGGGGCCCAGCAGCCGGTTCCCGGCGGCGAAGCTGCCGACCTGGTAGAACTTCACGTCGGTGCCGCTCATCGGTTGCTCCCCACATCGCGCAGGATGTTCTCCGCCGACGGACCGGACCTCCGGTTCCGGGCCATCCGCGCCAGCTCCCGTTCCATCAGCTCGGTGTCGAGGTCCAGAAAGGTCAGCTGTTCCAGCCGGCCGGCGATCGCGTCCGCGAACAGCCGGTGCAGCGAGGCCTTGGTGATCGCCCGCCCGCCGAGCCAGGCCACCACGGTGTGGCCGTCCAGCTGGATCCCGGACAGCGCGGTGCGTACGTTCGCCGACACGATCCCGCCGATGCCGACCGCCAACGCGCGCTCCAGCAGCACCACTTGACGGGAGCCGCCGAGCGCGGCGTGCACCGCCTCCAGCGGGAACGGCCGGAAGGACGGAAGGAGGTGATCGCCAGGGCGCCGGTCCGCACCCCGCGCTCGCGCATCTCGTCGACGACGTCGTACACCGTGCCGAGGCCCCGGGCACCGGGCGGCCGACATGGCGCAGCGCGAGCGCGGTGGCGGGAACGGTGACGACGGGCCCGGTGAGCGTGTCCAGGCCCAGGCCGTCCGCGCCGCGCGGCGAGTTCACCAGGACCGGGCCTGCCGGCCGCAGGCCCTCGAAGACGTTCACCTGGTGCAGCGGCGTCGCGTCCTGGATCACCAGCGCGTCGGGGCGGGTGACCTGCTCCCGGACGCGGATCGGACGGTCGTCGATCCGGCAGAACGCCATCACCGGCGCGCCCGTCCGCTCCGAGCCGAAGCTGGGGAACGCCTGCGCGTACCGGCCCTCCACGAACGCGGCCACCGACAGCAACTCAGCGGCCGTGACGGCCCCTTGACCGCCACGGCCGTGAATACGGACCTGGCACGCGGCACCCTCCTGAGGCGCGGATCGGGCCGTGGCGCCGGATCGGACCCGTGCCGTACGGCGCCCCGGCCCTGGGGGAACTCACTCGTGCGGCACGATCGCGACCGGGCAGCGGACGTGGTGCATGACGGCGTGTGCGACCGGCCCGGTGTGCGGCCCCAGCCGGGCCGGACGGATCCGGCGGCCGACGGCCAGCAGACCGGCGTCCTGCGCGGCGCACAGCAGCCGCTGCGCCGGATGCCCTTCCTCCGCCTGTTCGACGATCTCCACGGCGGGGAACTTCTCCCGCCACGGGGCGAGCGCCGAGCTCAGGGCCTGCCGGGCCGCGTCCTCCGCCGCCCGGTGCGCCCCGGCCTCCGCGGTGGCCCGCACCAGTGGCAGCCGCCAGGCGTACACCACCCGCAGGGGCGCGCCGCGCAGGGCCGCGTTCTCGAAAGCGAACGCGAGCACCTGCTCGGCGGGCCGCACCGCGTCGACTCCGACGACCACGGGCCGGTACGGGGTGTCCGCCGACGGGCGCCCCTCGGCGTCCAGGACGTGTTCGTCCTCGACGGTCTGATCGGCGCGGACGAGCACTACGGGCCGTTCCGTCCGGGTCACCGTCTGCAGCGCCACCGAACCGGCCAGGAACCCGCCGAACCCGCTGAACGCCCGGCTGCCGAGCACCAGCATCTCCCCGGCGTCACCCGCGGCGACGAGCGACTCGGCGGCGGGCCGGGGGATCTGCTCCGCGCTGAGGTACAGCTTCGGATACCGCTCGTTGATCTGGGCCATGGCGTCGCGCAGGATCCGCCGGGCCCAGTGGCGCGGAACCGAGAGCTCCGGCAGTTCCGACTCACCGGCGGCCGGTACCTCGGCCGCGTACACCACGCGCAGCGGCAAGCCGCGCCGCAAGGCCTCGCGCGCCGCCCAGTCGGCGGCGGTGAGGCTCTCCCGCGATCCGTCCAGTCCTACGACTACAGGGCGAAGCACGATCCTCACCTCTCTCGGATCCGCGCCCGCGTCCGGGTGGTGCAGGCTCCGTACCACCAGCGTCTCCGTGCGCCGCCGGCCTGGGCAGGGGCTCTCCGGCCCCGTGAGCGGGCCGAAGGTCCCTCAGGGCCGGCGGGCGCACCAGGTGGGCTTCCTCGATGCGGTACGGCTCGCCCCGCCGGTCACCGAGTTCATCGGACGACCGCCGACACGGGCGCCGGCGTCCCTTCCCGCGAGGCCCGCGAGGCCGGCGAGGCCCGCGTCGGCTCAGCCGGCGGGCACGGGCCGCCGTGCGCGTGCCGCGCCCCGGGTCCGTGTCGCCCGGCGTCCCGCGCGGCCCCTGGCGACGCGGCCGGGTGCGGCGCGGCGGGCACCATGACGACGGGAACCGTGGCACCGCGCACACAGGCGCGGCCGACCGGACCGAGTTCGGGCAGCTCCCGCTGGACGTGCGTCCTGCGCCCCAGTACGAGAAGCAGGGCTCCGGCCGCCTGTGCCGGCAGCACCCGTGCGGGCGGCCCCTCCACCAGGACGGCCCGTGCCGACCGGCCGTTTCGCGGGCCGAGGACCTCTCGTACCGTCGCGGCGAGCACCCTGGCGGCCTCCGCACGCTGCTCCGCGGGGGTGGGCCGGACCGGCGTGGGAGCGTACGGGGCGAACCGGGTGCCGGCCGGTTCCCAGGCGCGTACGGCGAGTACGTTCGCGTGCGTCGAACGGGCATGTTCGGCCGCCCACCGCAACGCGGCCAGGGACGCTTCGGAGCCGTCGACGCCCACCACGATGCTGTTGCCTGTCTCTTCCACCATGGCGGCCTCCCTCGACATGCCGTACGACCACAGTGCCCGCGACCCGCCGCGCGACGCGTGGGCCGAGGGGTTCCCGGCCCGTGCCGAACGGTCCCTTGCCAGGGGGTGGTTCACCCGTGCGTCCGCCAGAGGGGGACGGGACCGCGCACGACCGGGAAGGCCGCGACGAGTGCGGCGATCACGACGGCCCGCCCGGGCGCGGCACCTCGTCGCGGACGCCGCGCCGCGCCCCGGGCGTCCGGGCGGGTGCCGGCTTCTGCCGTGGCGGGACCTCCGGGGCGCACCGCCGGGAGGTCCGGCCGGGAGGTCCCGCCGTCGCCTCACGCCCTCGCCTCACGCCCTCGCCTCACGGCGCCAGCGAGAAATAGTTCTCCTCTTCCTGGGTGAAGTGCAGCCGCAGCACGGTGTGCAGCCCGTACAGGCAGGCCCGCAGGTCGTCGAGTTGCTCCGGGGCCAGCGGGCCCGCCGTACCGGCGAGCGTGAGGTGGGTGGCGATGCGGCGGGAGAGTCGTTCGATCTCGACATGGGCGCGGCTCATCGTGGCGGTGGCCTCCGGGCCGCCGAGGGCGGGGGCGAGCGCCGGGTAGAGCTCGTGCTCCTCCGCGTGCTCGTGCGGCAGCAGCCGCTCGGTGAGCAGCCGGTGGACCTCCGCCACCGCCGCGAGGGAGTCAGGTCCGGCGTCGGAGGAGAGACGGTCGGCGGCGGAACGCACGGCCTCCAGCACGTCCCGCAGGTCGTCGTGCTCGGCCGCGAAGCGGTGGATGAGCGCCTCCGTGGCGGGCCGCAGAGCCGGTCGCGCCGCCCGGTCGTCGCCCAGCGCCCGCAGGGCGTTGAGGATCACCACGACGTCGATCCCTTCCTGGAGGAGGGCGCCGAGGGCGGGCGGAAGCAGACCGACGGCGGCCGCGGCCATCGCGGCCAGCGAGAGCGCCATCCCGCCGAGCGCGCTCTGCACGGCGATGCGCCGGGACCGTACGGCGACGGCGACCGCGTCGGCCAGGCGGTCCACCCGGTCGGTGGTCAGCACGACGTCGGCGGCCTCCGAGGACGCCGTGGCGCCGCGCGCCCCCATCGCCACCCCGATGTCGGCCGCCGCGAGGGCGGGGGCGTCGTTCACGCCGTCGCCCACCATCACCGTGACCGCGCGGGCACGTTCCGCGCGGACCGCGGCGACCTTGTCGGCCGGGGCGAGCCCGGCCCGCACCTCGTCGAGGCCGAGCACGGCGCCGACTTCCAGGGCGGGCTCGGCCCGGTCGCCGGTGAGCATCACGAGCCGTTCGACGCCCGCCGCGCGCAGTCGGCGCAGGGTGCGCGGCGCGTCGGGGCGCAGCGGGTCGTGCAGCAGGACGGCACCGACGGGCCGGTCGTCGACGCTCAGCCAGGCGACGGCCGCCCCGTCGAGCAGGGCCCGGTTGTCCACCGCGCGGACCCACTCCGGCTTCTCGGCGGCGGAGCCGAGACGGCCCACCGCCATCCGTCGGCCCGCGAGCGTGCCGGTCGCGCCCCGGCCGGGCTCCTCCGACACGTCCGACGGCGCGGACAGCCGCAGGCCCCGCTCCCGCGCCGAGTCCACCACCGCCTGTGCCAGCACGTGCGGTGAGTACTGGTCGATCGAGGCGGCCAGCCGCAGCACCTGGCTGGACTGCCAGCCCGGCGCGGCGATCACGTCGAGAACCCGGGGATGTCCCTCGGTGAGCGTGCCGGTCTTGTCCAGGAGCAGGGTCCGGGCCCGGCCCAGGGCCTCCAGCGATCCGCCGTCCCGGACCAGCACACCGAGCCGCGAGGTCCGCGACATTCCGCAGACGATGGCCACCGGAGCCGCCAGCAGCAGCGGGCACGGCGTGGCGACCACCAGGACGGCCACCGCGCGCACGGCGGAACCGGACACCAGCCAGGCCAGCCCCGCGGCCACCAGGGACAGCGGCAGGAACCAGGCCGCGTACCGGTCGGCCAGCCGGACGACGGGCGCGGACTCGGCACCGGCCTGCCGGGCCAGCCGTACGATGCCGGCGTACGTGCTGTCCTGCTCGGTCGCCGTGGCGCGCATCTCGAACGCACCGCCGGCGTTCACGACACCGCTGCGCACCGACTCGCCGGCCGGGCGCCGCACGGTCATCGGCTCCCCGGTGAGCACCGATTCGTCCAGCACCGCCGTGTCACCGGCGATATGGCCGTCGACGGGGACGACCTCGCCCGGGCCGACCACGAGCAGGTCGCCGGGCACGACGTCGGCCGACGGCACGGTGCGCACCTCGGTGCCGGTGCGCCGCCGTGCGGTCCGGGGCGCGTGTTCCAGCAGGGCACGCAGGTCCCGGGAGGCGCGCCGCTGCGCTACCGACTCCAGGGTGCGGCCGGTGGCGAGCATGAGTGCGATCAGCGCCCCGGCCAGGTACTCGCCGACGACCAGGGTGCCGCCCAGCGCCACCACCGCGATCAGGTCCACACCCGCCTGTCCCCGGCGCAGGGCCTGCACGACCCAGGCGACGGCGGGGACGACGGCGGCGACCGTGCCGAGGGCCCAGCAGAGGTCGGCGAGGCCGCGGGCGTCCATCAGCCAGGCGATGGCGCCGGCGGCGAGTGCGACGGTCGTGACCGCCAGGAGAGCCGGTTCGGCTCCCGGGATCCGGAACGGCCTGTTGCGTGGTGCGTGGTTCATGGGCGGGCCTCGCTGGGGTGACCACACGCCTTCAGCCGTGTGGGACGACGGTGACCGGACGCGCGGCACGGGCCGGGGGCGGTTCGGTACGAGGGGGCGGCGGCCGCCGCTTTCGGTTCCGGCGAGCGGACGGGCCGCGATCCGTGGCAGCCGCCGGACTCGGCGAACGCGGAACCGGTCATGACGCACACCTCCCGGGTCGGAGCGACGGCCGGGACAGGCGCGCCGCGTAGTGGTCTGCGTTCCCAGCCTCCGTGCCCGCACAGCCTTCGCGGGAGGGCCGGTCGGTGCGCTGCCGGGACCGTACGGCCCTGTGCGCGCGGGGCCGGTCAGACGGCCGCCGGCACCCGGACCGTGCGGGGGGTGACCGCCCGGCCGCACGCCGTCGTCGGTCCCGGCGCAGCGGACCGGATCCGCGGACAACGGGAAGCGGACAAGCGGACAAGCGGACGCGGACAAGCGGACAAGGGGAAGGGCGGGCCGCGACGGCCTGCGCGGGGGACCGGCACACGGCCGCGCCTTTCGCGGGGCACTCACCGTTCGAGGCCGCCAGGCCGGCGGCGCGCGGCACGGTGGTCCGGGTCTCAGCCCCCGGGGACGCGGTCCTCCAGGGTCCGACCCGCCCTGCGCCGTGGTGACGCGGTTCCCTCGGGGCCGTAGCCCAGCCGGATCAGCATCTGGGCGTGCACCCGTCCGTCGTCCGGGACCCGGATGAGCTGGGCGCGCAGGTCGGGCCACTCCAGCGCCTGGTGCAGCAGCGAGGCGCGGACGCCGTGCGCGGTGGCCAGCAGCAGGACACGTTCCAGGGCCTGGCCCGCCCGCAGCCAGTCGGCGCGCCGGTCGTGCGCGGTGGAGAGCACGGCGAGGACCGGACGCGCCTCGAAGGAGCGGGCGGGCAGCACCGCGGCACGGCGGTGCGCGCCGAAGTCCCGCATCGGGACGCGGTCCCGGTAGTCCTGCGGCCCGATCGCCCCGGGCGGCACCCCGAGGCCCGAACCGTCCGGCTCGTGCACCCAGCGCCGGCTTTCCGCCGCCCGTGCGCAGTCCACCCGGTTGCGTTGCTCGGCCTCCGAGGTCAGACGGAGCAGACGGTCGCATTCGGCGGGCTCCGAAAGGCTCAGCAGGGCGCCTTCCGCGTGTGCGGTCTCGGCCAGTTCGGCGAACAGCGCGGCGGGCAACGGCCGGCCGGAGAACGGCCAGCGGCTGCTGTGGCGGCGCCACACGGCGTCGTAGAGCCGTGGCTCGACCGGGAACCGTACCGGCCCGCCGATGCGCAAGGTGGCCAGCAGATCCGGCTCGTCGGGCCGGGGGAGCAGCCGGGTGACCGGCTCCCACCCGTGGTGCGCCACCGCGACCCGCAGGTTGAGCAGCGCGCAGCCGACGGACATGTGCAGCGCGCGCCCGGCCGGATCGGCGCGGCGCAGGGTGCGGCCTACGGCCGCACGGATCTCCAGCGTGTCCGGGTCCGGGGTGAGCCGGAACCGCCAGGGCTGCGTGTTGTGGACCGAGGGCGCGGCCACGGCCGCCGAGAGCAGCCGCTCCAAGGTCGTGAGATCGAGGGCCGTGGTCGGCATGAGGCCTCCTCTGCGTCCGGCGCCGGGTCGGCGGCGGGCCGTCGGGCGACCTGTCCAGCGTGGGCTTCCGGGGGCGGGGCGGGGAGGGGCCGAAGGGCCCCGGAGCCGTGCCGTACGGGGGATGGCGCAGCGGTGTGCGAACCGGCCCGGCCGCTCCGTACTCGGGCCACCCGCTCCGTACTCAGGGCCGACCGGCCCGAGTTACCGCCGTACAGCCCATAGGAGGGTGGCCCGTTTCCGCGGGACGCTCGAAGTGCGATGAATTCAGGAGGAGTCGAGTCGGAGGAGGCGCGATCATGAAGCACCGGAAGGTCGGCTCCGTGATGACCACGGAGGTCGTCCGTGCCGAGCGCGGCACCCCGTTCAAGGAGGTGGCCCGCCTGCTCGGCGAGCGCCGCATCAGCGGAGTGCCCGTCGTCGACGCGGCCGACAGGGTCGTCGGGGTCGTGTCCGAAACGGATCTGATGTTCCGTCAGGCCGAGACTCCGGACCCCTGGCTGCCCGCGAGGCGCCACCGGCTCGCGGGCCTGACGCCCGGAGGGCGCCGGCGGGCCGCCAAGGCCCGGGCCCTTGCCGCGAACCGGCTGATGAGCACGCCGCCGGTCACGGTCCACGCCGAGGAGACCGTCGTGGCGGCGGCCCGGATCATGGCGGAGCATCATGTGCAGCGGCTGCCGGTCGTCGACGAGGAGGACCGGCTCGTGGGCATCGTCACCCGCGGGGACCTGCTGAAGGTCTTCCTGCGTCCGGACACGGAGATCCGCGAGGAGGTCGTCGAGGAGGTGCTGGTGCGCGGGCTGTGGGTGCCCAGGGGCAGTGTCCACGTCTCCGTGACCGAGGGCGTGGTGACGCTCTCCGGGCAGCTGGAACGCAGGAGCGACGCGGAGATCGCCGTCTCCATGACCGGCCGGGTCGACGGTGTCGTCGCGGTCGTCGACAAGCTCGGCTACCGGCTGGACGACTCCCGGGTGCAGCCCGACGAGCAGGCTTTCCACGGCGTGACCGATGGCTGGCTGCGCCGGCTGTGACGGCCGCACGGCATCGGCTCCGCGGTACGACCCCGTCATGACCGCTACGGCCACGGGGCCGCGACACGCGGACCGGACGCGGGGCCGGACGGCCCGTGCGGCGTGGGAACCGGGCCGGGGATGCCGGCGGCGGAACATTTCCGAAAGGCGGTGCCGACCATGACCACGGCGTACCGGATCCCGTGCCGGAACCCCGGCCACGCGGCTCTCCATCTGGCGCGGGCCGCCTCCCTCGCGCCCTCGCCGCACAACGTCCAGCCGTGGCTCTTCGCGGAGGTCGGGCACGACCGGGGCTTCGAGGTGCACGCCGACACCGGAAGGCGGCTGCCGCTGACCGACCCGGACGGCCGGCAGGCCACCATCGCCGTGGGAGCCGCGCTGTTCAACGTGCGGCTCGCCGTACGGCAACTCGGTTTCCGGCCCGTGGTGGACGTGCTGCCGGTGTCCGGACGGCCGGATTTCCTCGCCCGCGTGGGCTTCGGCGCGCACGCTCCGGTCACCCGCGGTGAGGCGCGGCTGGTTCGGGCGATCGGGCAGCGGCGCACCCACCGCGGTCGGTTCGCGTCGGGGGCGCTGTCCGAGACCCTGCTCGACGACCTGTGTGCTCAGGCCCGGGCCGAGGGCGCCGAACTCCAGCCGGTCGACAGCACGGACCGGCTGGAACTGCTGGCCGATCTCGTGCGCAGCGCCGAGGACCGGCACCGTACGGATCCCGGGCACGCCGCCGAACTCGCGCGCTGCGTCGGGCCGTGGGGGCTGCCTGCCGAGACCTGCCTCGGCCACCCCGACCTGACACTGCTGGCCGGCCGCGACTACCTCGGCCTGGCCCACCGGTACACCGTGCCGGTCCGCAGCCGCGGGGTGGGGACGGGGTCCGTCCTCGTGCTCTCCACTCCGCGCGACGGCCGCGCGGACTGGCTGCGGGCCGGTCAGGCGCTCCAGCGCGTCCTGCTGTACGCCGCCGCCCGCGACGTCAGGGCCGCCTTCCACACCCAGCCCCTGGAACTGCCTGCCCTGCGCGGCGAGTTGCGGACGTGGTTCACTCCGCGTCGGTTCCCGCAGATGGTGCTGCGGCTCGGTCACGGGGCACCCACTCCGCGGCTGCCCCGGCGGCCGCTCGACGGTCTGCTCGTGCACGAGAGCGCGCCGGCACCGGGGCTTTGACCAGGACCGGGGCGACGGGCGGCCCGCCGCTGGACGGCTGGCGTCAGCAGATGCGGGGCAGTTGCTCCCCGAGCGGCATGTCCACGATGCGCCGGGCGCCCACCAGTGTCCGCAGCGTCACCCGTCCGCCGGGCCCCTGGGGCAGCACCTCCCCGATCCGTACCGCCTGTGCGCCCTCCGGCAGGCAACGCAGTGCCGCCAGCGCCGCGTCGGCGGCGTCGGCGGCCACGAACGCGACCATGCAGCCCTCGTTGGCCACCACCAGGGGGTCCAGACCGAGCAGGTCACAGGCTCCCGCGACGGCCTCCGGCACGGGCACGGCGGCCTCCTCGATCTCGACGGCGACCCGGGAGTCACGGGCGATCTCGTTGAGGGCGGCCGCCAGCCCGCCCCGGGTCGGGTCGCGCAGCGCGTGGACGGCGGGGCCCAGCGGTGCCAGCGCGGCCACCAGCCGGTGCAGCGGCCGGGAGTCGGAGGCGATGTCGCTCTCGAAGCCGAGGCCCTCGCGGGTGCTGAGCACGGTCGTGCCGTGCAGCCCGATCGGGCCGGACAGCAGCACCGCGTCACCGGGACGGGCCAGCGCCGCGGACGGGTGCAGCCCGCCGTGCCGCTGCCCGACACCGGTGGTGTTGACGAACAGCTTGTCGGCGGCGCCGCGGCCCACGACCTTGGTGTCCCCGGTGACCACGGGCACCCCGGCGTCCCGGGCCGCTTTCCCCAGGGAGTCCATGACGGCGCCGAGTTCGGCCAGCGCAAGCCCCTCCTCGACGATGAGGGAGAGCGTCAGGGCGAGCGGTCGCGCGCCCCGCATGGCGAGGTCGTTGACCGTGCCGTGCACGGCCAGGGAACCGATGTCCCCGCCGGGGAAGAAGAGCGGGCTGACCACGAAGCTGTCCGTGCTGATCACCAGCTCCCGGTAGCCGGGCAGCAGCGCGGCGTCCTCCAGGGGGCCCTGTTCCGTGTCCACGGCGGGCAGGATCAGCCGGTCGAGCAGCTCCGAGGTCAGCCGGCCGCCCGCGCCGTGGCCGAGCAGCACCACCTCGTCCTCGTGCCGGGGGGTGGGGCACTCGGTGGTCATGAGTCACTCCTGACGCGTCCGGCCGCGTGGAAGGCGGCACACGTGCCCTCGGACGACACCATGGGGGCGCCGAGGGGATGACGGGGGGTGCAGCGGGTGCCGTACGCGGCGCAGTCCGTGGGCACTGACGCACCGGTGAGGATCGCGCCCGCGACGCACTCCGGGTCCTCGACCGGACTGAGGCCGCCGACGTCGAAGCGGCGGGCCGCGTCGAACCCCGCGTACTGCTCGGCGAGTTCGAGCCCGCTGCCGGGCAGGGTGCCGATCCCGCGCCAGGCCCGGTCGGTGATCCGGAAGACCGTGCGGACGGCGTCCTGGGCGGCGGTGTTCCCGTCGCGCCGCACCGCCCTCGCGTACTGGTTCGCCACCTCGTACCGGCCGGACTCCAGCTGCCGTACGGCCATCAGCACGCCTTCCAGCAGGTCCAGCGGCTCGAAGCCGGTGACCACGATCGGCACCCGGTAGCGGGCGGCGATCGGCTCGTACTCGCGCCAGCCCATCACCGCGCACACATGCCCGGCCGCCAGGAAGGCCTGCACCTCGCAGTCGGGGTCGTCGAGCAGCGCGGTCATCGCCGGCGGCACCAGGACATGGCTGACCAGCATCGAGAAGTTCGCCAGGCCGAGCCGGGCCGCGTGCAGCACGGCCGTGGCGTTGGCCGGGGCGGTCGTCTCGAAGCCCACGGCCAGGAACACCACTTGGCGGTCCGGGTGCGCGGCCGCCAGGCGTACGGCGTCCATCGGGGCGTACACCACCCGCACATCCGCGCCCCGCGCCCGCAGCGACAGCAGGTCGGTGCCGGTGCCCGGCACCCGCAGCATGTCGCCGAAGCTGGTAAGGATCACGCCGGGCCGCGCGGCGATCGCCATGGCCCGGTCCAGGGTCTCCAGCGGGGTCACACAGACCGGGCAGCCCGGTCCGTGGATCATCCGCATCCCGGCGGGCAGCAGTTCGTCGATGCCCTGGCGCACGAGGGTGTGGGTCTGGCCGCCGCACACCTCCATGATCCGCCAGGGGCGGGTGGCGGTGTCCCGCAGTTCGTCCAGCAGCCGCCGGGCGAGAACGGGATCGCGGTACTCGTCGAGGTACTTCATCGGTGTCTCACGTCCGGCGACGCGGGGACGGCCCGGGGCCGGTGTTCAGGCATCGGGGCCTCCCGGCGCGGGCGAGGAGGTGCGGACGACCGTCAGGTCGAGGAAGTGGGTGGAGCACGAGATGCACGGGTCGTGGTTGCGGATCGCCCGCTCGCACAGCGCCGTCAACTCGTCGTCGCCCGGGTCGCGTTCGCTGATCGCCCGCTGGGCCAGCCGGCGCAGGTCGTCCTCGATCGCGGCCTGGTTCTGCGCGGTGGGCGGCACCAGGCGGGCGTCCGTGACGATGCCCTCGGCGTCCAGCGCGTAGCGGTGGTACAGCAGACCGCGCGGCGCCTCGGTGGCGCCGTGGCCGACGCCGGCGACCGGCGGCACCTCGGTGTACGGGTGCGCGGGCGGCTCGTAGGCGGCGATGATCCGCAGCGCCTCGCCGACCGCGTACACCACCTCCACCGCCCGCACCAGGATGGACCGGTACGGATTGCGGCACACGGCACCCTCGTGCGGATCCCCGAGTCCCGCCTCGACCGCGGCCTGCCGGGCCACCGGCGACAGCCGCCGCCCGCCGATCGCGAACCGGGCCAGGGCGCCGGTCAGATGGAGGCGCCCGTCGAGCCGTGAGTACAGCGCGGTCGAGTGCGGTTCGTGGGTCTCGCGGACATGTGCGGAGAAGTCCCCGACCGGGAAGGAACTCGTGGTGCCGTCGGCGCGCAGTACCGTAGGGGTGCCGCTCTCGACGGCGTACGTGTCCGCGGCGGCCAGCGCCAGCAGGTCGGCGTCGGTGCGGGCGTCCGGGAAGTCGAAGCCGGCCACCCAGCGCACGGTGTCCCACGCGTCGTCGAGAGCACGCCTCAACTCCGCCTCGACCGGCCGGAGTTCGTCGCGCTCCGGCACCCGGTGGAAACCGCCGAGCCGGACGTTCACCGGATGGATCGCGCGCCCTCCGAGCAGCTCCATCAGCGAGTTGCCGGCCTTCTTCAGCCGGAGCCCCCGCTCCACCGCCGCCCGGTCCGTGCGGGCCAGTTCGATCGCGCTCGCCCGGCCCAGGAAGTCCGGGGCGTGCAGCAGGTAGATGTGCAGCGCCTGGCTCTCGATCCACTCGCCGCAGTACAGCAGCCGGCGCAGCTCCCGGATCGCCGGGTCGACGGTGACCCCGCAGGCGTCCTCGATCGCCGCGCACGCGCTCATCTGGTATGCCACCGGGCAGATTCCGCACACCCGGGCCGTGATGTCCGGCGGCTCGGTGTAGGAACGGCCGCGCAGGAACGCCTCGAAGAACCGGGGCGGTTCGTAGATCTCCAGCCGGGCCTCGGTGACCGTGCCGTCGTGGACGCGCAGGCTGAGGGCGCCCTCGCCCTCGACCCGGGACAGCGAGCCGACGTGCAGGACACGGGATCCTCGGTGCGTCACGGGTTCTGCTCCTTGTCGAAGGCGGCGAAGGCGTCGAAGGCCGCCGCGTTGAAGGTGTGCAGGAAGCGCCCCACGGCGTCCTCGTCGAGGCCGTCGCGGCGCAGCAGCGGGATCAGCGCGGGCAGGTTCACCGACCCGGACGGGCCGAAACAGCCGAAGCAGCCGCGCCGGTAGGCCGGGCACAGCGCCCCGCAGCCGGCGTGCGTGACCGGCCCGAGGCAGGGCGTGCCCTCCGCGACGGTCACGCAGACCGTGCCGCGCCGCTTGCACTCGAAGCACACACTGTGGTTCGGGACGTCCGGCCTGCGGCCCGCGAGGAACGCCGTGATCACCTCCAGCAGCTGCCGCCGGTCGATCGGGCAGCCGCGCAGCTCGAAGTCGACGTCCACGTGGTCCGACACGGGGGTGGAGGTGGCGAGCGTCGAGATGTACTCGGGGTGCGCGTAGACCACCCGCCGGTATTCGTTGACGTCGGCGAAGTTCCTGAGGGCCTGGATGCCGCCGGCCGTCGCGCACGCGCCGATGGTCACCAGGCGGCGCGCGGCCGCGCGGATGGCGCGGACGCGTTCGGCGTCCTGGGGCGTGGTGACCGAGCCCTCGACGAGCGCCAGGTCGTAGGGGCCGGGCCGGATCTCGCTGGACGCCTCCAGGAAGTGCGAGATCTCCACCGCGCCCGCCAGCGCGAGGAGTTCGTCCTCGCAGTCCAGCAGGGTGAGCTGACAGCCGTCGCAGGAGGCCAGCTTGAAGACGGCGAGCGTGGGCGTGGGCCGCTCGGGCTGCTCGCTCATGTCACAACTCCCTCACCGACAGCAGGGGTTCGGCCATGTCCCAGCCGACGACCGGCCCGTCGCGGCACACCAGCACCGGACCGAGCTGGCAGTGCCCGCAGTGCCCGGTGGCGCAGCGCATGTTGCGTTCCAGCGAGACCCGGACGCGCTCCGGGGGGACTCCGAGCTGGGCGAGATCGCGGGCGGTGGCCCGGATCATCGGCTCGGGTCCGCACACGAACGCCCAGCCGTTGCCGGGGTCGAAGGGCGCCCGGCCGATCACCTGGGTGACCACCCCGACGTCCCCGCGCCACGTGGTGTCCGGCCAGTCCACGGTCACCCCGGTGTACGCCGTCCGCCACCGCTCCAGCTCCTGGCGGGCGAGCAGGTCGGCGGGGGTGCGCGCGCCCACGACCACGCTGACCCGGCCGTAGGCCTCCGGTTCGGCCAGCGCGCGCAGGATCAGCGGCCGCAGCGGGGCGAACCCGATGCCGCCGGCCACCACCAGCACGTCCCGGCCGCGGGCCCGCTCCAGCTCCCAGCCGGTGCCGTACGGCCCGCGCAGTCCGAGGACGTCTCCGGCGCGGGTCTCGCACAGCCCGTCGGAGACGGCGCCCACGCCGCGGACCGTGTGCGCGAGACCGCCCGTGGCCTGGACGGAGCTCACCGAGAGGGGGATCTCGCCGCGGCCGAAGCAGTGCACCATCGCGAACTGCCCCGGAGCGAACTCGGCGAGCGCCTCGCCGACCGGCTCCAGGCGCAGGGTGACCGAGTCCGCGGTCTCCCGGCGGCGCTCGACCACGCGGTAGGGCACCGGCACGGCGGTCATGGCGTACCGCCCGCCGGGGTGGCACCGTACAGATCGACGAGCCGGGCGCGGGCCGCGTTCAGCCGGTGGGAGACCACCCGGCCCACCCAGCGGCACAGGTCGCGGCCGAACTCGGCGTCGCCGTCGCACATCAGCCGGACGGCGACCGCGTCGAACTCGTACGCCCGCACCCGGGTCACCGCCTGCGCGCCCAGCTGCCAGACGTACGGCTCGAACAGCCAGGACCAGCCGACCAGGTCGCCCGTGCCGAGGGTCTCGATCACGGGGGTGCGACGGCCGGGAACGTGCAGGTCGAGGGCGACCGTGCCGTCGCGGACGATCCAGAAGCGGTCGGCGTCGCGGCCCTCCTCGAAGAGCCGGGTGCCCGGCTTGAGATCGACCTCGCGGGCCAGGCGCAGCAGCCGGTCGCGATGTTCGGCCGGCAGCGCGTGCTCCACGCGCAGGGTGATCGAGGGGGTCATCGCTCCGTCTCCGTCCCGAGTTCGGTGTGCAGCGCGGCGACTTCCTCGGTGATGTCGATGCCGGCCGGGCACCAGGCGATGCACCGTCCGCAGCCGACGCATCCGGAACTGCCGAACTGGTCGTGCCAGGTGCCCAGTTTGTGGGTGAGCCACTGCCGGTAGCGGGACCGCCCCGAGGAGCGGACCGAACCCTCGTGCAGGTAGGAGAAGTCCAGGTCGAAGCAGGAGTCCCAGCGCTGCCAGCGCTCGGTGTGGTCGCCGGTGAGGTCGGTGACCTCCTCGGTCGTCGTGCAGAAGCAGGTCGGGCACACCATCGTGCAGTTGCCGCAGGTCAGGCAGCGGGCGGCGACATCGTCCCAGCGCTCGGCCTCCAGGCTCGCGCCCAGCAGCGTCCGCAGGTCCACCGTTGGCAGGGCGCGGCCCATGCGGCTCCGGGCGGCGTCCACCGCGCCGCAGGCGGTGGCCTCGGTGACCTGGTCGGCGGAGCGGTGCGGCACCTCGGCCAGCAGCCGGGCGCCCTCCTCGCTGCCGACGCGCACCAGGAAGCGGTGGCCGTAGCCGTCCACGACCTCGGTGAGTGCCAGGTCGTACCCGGGGCCGGCCGCGGGCCCGCCGCCGGCGGAGACGCAGAAGCAGGTCGCGCCGGGCTCGGTGCACTCGGCGGCGATCAGCAGCGCCCGCCGCCTGCGCCGGCCGTATCCGGAGTCCTCGAACCGCCCGCCGGTCAGCACCCGGTCCTGGATCGCGATGGCCCGCAGGTCACAGGGGCGCACGCCGAGGAAGGCGTACGACGGCGGCTCGGCGTCGTCGGCCGTGAAGGACAGGCCGCCCTGCGGTGTCCGGTCGGCGCTCCACAGCCGCTCGCGGGCCGGGTGCAGGAAGGACTTCCAGGACTGCGGTCCGCTGCTGTGCGCGAAGGCCGCGCCGTCCTCGCGGGGCACGAGCCGGTAGCGGCCCGCGTCGAGCTCGACTCCCCAGCCGTACGGCAGCCGGTCCGCGGACGTCAGTTCGGCGAGCACGATCGCGTTGTCACGCACCGTGGGCCCGACGACCGTCCGGCCCTCGGCCACCAGAGCCGCGACGAGCGCGTCCAGCCCCTCCTTGTCGATGACGGCGCAGGGCGCGGAGACGGTCATGTCGGTCCTCCTCGTCGGCGGCGGTGCCGGAGTCGTCCACCGTCAGCTTCCGGCTCCCACGGCGGCCGCGGCAGGGGCCGACCGGCCCTCGGCAGAGGCCGGTCAGGACCGTCAGGGGAGCGGCTCACCCAGCTCTCCTTCCACCGCCCCGGCCATGGCACGCAGCACGTCCAGCGTTCGGCGTGCCTCGGCCTCGTCCACCCGGGTGATCGCGAAGCCGACGTGCACGATCACGTACGAGCCGACGTCCGCGTCGGGCGTGCAGCTGAGACAGACCTCGCGCCGGACGCCGCCGAAGTCGACGGTGGCCATGCGCAGACCGGCGTCGTCGTGGATCTCCAGGACGCGTCCCGGGATGCCCAGGCACATGCGGACTCACCTCTCCCCGGCCAGCCGCGCGGCCGCGACCGCCGCCTGGCCGTAGCTGATGCCGCCGTCCCCGACCGGTACCTGCTCGCCGACCAGCACCCGAAGCCCCTGCGCGTGCAGCCGGCGTCTCACCTCGGTCAGCAGCCGGCGGTTGACGAAGCAGCCGCCGCCCAGGCACACCGTGCGGGGCGCGCCGTCGGCCACGGCCCGGGCGACGAGTCCGGCGGTGACGATCGCGAGGGTCAGGTGGAAGGCGGCGGCCAGCCGGGGCACCGGCTCCCCGCTCAGCCGCCGCTCCAGCAGGTCGGTGAGGGTGGCCGTGCTGTCGTACACCCACAACCCGCCCGCGCGGACCAGGCGGTGGGCGAGCGGCACCGCGTGTTCCTCGCCCGCCACGGCTTCGAGGAGTACGGCCGCCTCGCCCTCGTAGGAGACCCGGTCGGCGAGGCCGAGTAGCGCGGCCACGGTGTCGAAGAGCCGCCCCGCGCTGGAGGCCCGCGGGCAGTTGACGTTCCGCGCGACCATGGCGCGCACGGCGGCGACCTCGGCCGCGTCGAGGCGGTCGGTGAAGCCGCGGACGAGCCGGGGGTCCGGGCGCGGGCAGCACGGCGTCTCGGCGCCGAACAGGTGCCCGAGGGCCGTACGGGACGGATGGCGCACCGCCGCGTCGCCGCCGGGCAGCGGCGCGGTCGCGAACCTGCCCACGCGGCGGTAGCCGCTCAGTGTGGCGACGAGGATCTCGCCGCCCCACAGGGTGCCGTCGTCGCCGAGGCCCAGCCCGTCGTAGGCCACCCCGGTGAACGGCCCGCGCACCCCGTGCTCGGCCGCGCAGGCGGCCACGTGCGCGTGGTGGTGCTGCACCGCGATCCGGGGCAGCGGCTGCCGCGCCGCCCACTGCGTGGACAGGTAGCCGGGATGGAGGTCGTGCGCGAGGACCTGTGGCCTGATGCCGGTGAGGTGCCTGAGATGGTCGTACGACGCCCGGAACGCCTCGAAGACCGCCAGGCCGGAGAGGTCGCCGGTGTGCGGGCCGAGGTGGGCCCGGCCGTCGGCGGCCAGCGTGAACGTGTGCTTCAGGTGTGCGCCCGCCCCGGCCACCGGTTCCCGTACGGCGAGCGGCAGCGGGGCCGGGGCCAGGCCGCGGGCGCGGCGGACGGTGATCCGGGTCCGGCCCGCGAACTGCACCACGGAGTCGTCGTAGCGGGCCCGGATCGGCCGGTCGTGGGTCAGGAAGCCGTCGGCGACACCGGCCAGGTCCCGGCGGGCGGCGTCGTCGTCGACGGCGATGGGCTCGTCGCCGAGGTTGCCGCTGGTGACCACGAGCGGGCGGTCCAGGTCGTCGAGGAGGAGGTGGTGCAGGCCGGTGGTGGGCAGGAACAGACCGGCCCGGGGCAGGCCCGGATGCACGCCGTCGGCCAGGGGCGGGGTGCCGTGCCAGGGGAGGCGGGCGAGCAGGACGACGGGGCGTTCCGGAGAGGTGAGGGCCTTCCGGGCCGTGGCACCGATCCGCGCCAGCCGGGCCGCCTCCCGCACGTCCTTCACCATCACGGCGAAGGGCTTCGCCGGACGGCGCTTGCGGCGCCGCAGCTCGGCCACGGCGCGTGGATCGCGCGCGTCGCACACCAGCTGGTAGCCGCCGAGTCCCTTGAGCGCGACGATCCCGCCGTCGGCGACGGTCTTGACCGCCGCGCGCAGCGCCTCCTCACCGCGCAGGTCCTCCCAGGCCAGGCAGGGGCCGCAGACGGGGCAGGCCACGGGCTCGGCGTGGAAGCGCCGGTCGCCCGGGTCGGCGTACTCCACCGCGCACCTCCCGCACATCGGGAAGCGGCGCATGGTGGTACGGATCCGGTCGTAGGGCAGGTCCTCGATGATCGTGGCCCGGGGACCGCAGTCGGTGCAGTTGACGAACGGATACCGGTAGCGGCGGTCGGCGGGGTCACGGAGGTCGCGCAGACAGGCGGCGCAGATCGCCGCGTCGGGCGGAATCTCCCGCGGGGCCGTGTCGTGGGCGGCCGGCGGGCTGTGCCGGACCCGGAAGCCCGGGGTGTACGGCGCGTGACGGGTGCTCTCCGTCAGCCGCACTGCGCGGACCAGCGCGAGCGCCGGCGCGTCGTGGCGCAGGCGGGCGGCGAAGACGTCGACGGCGCCCGGCGGACCGGCGACCTCGCCCTCGACGTGCCCGTTGACGTTCGCCACCCAGCCGTCCAGCCCCAGTTCGGCCGCGGTGCGGTAGACGAAGGGCCGGAAGCCCACGCCCTGGACGATCCCCTCGACCCGGAAGTGCCGCACGGTCATGACCGCCCCCCGGACACCTGGCCCAGGTGACGGGCGATCTCGCCCTCGACCGCTTCGACGAGGCCGGGCACCGCCGCCGCGACGGCGGGCGACAGGCCGGTGCCGAACGAACCGTCGGCGCCCTCCACGGCGTACACGACCAGACGCTCCGGCAGCAGGCCCAGGACGCGCGCGAGTTCGACCGCCTCGCCCAGCCCCAGACCGTGGGTGCTGGTGGCCGACGGCGGCGCCACGTGCCCGGAATCGAGTTCGAGCCGGTGCACCCGCCCGGGTGAGCCCGGGTGCGCGTGGGCGGCGTCCACGACCACGGCGAGACCGGCGTCCTCCCAGAGCGCGATCAGCCGCCCGGGATCGCCGTCGCTCGTGGCGAGCCGGGTGCCGGACGGCAGCGACCGCTCGCCGGCCCGCTCCCGCAGCCCGGCGACCACGGCCCAGCCCACGCCGTCGTCGTGCCGGAACTCGTTCCCGACGCCGACCACGGTGACGCGCGTGCGTTCCCTCATGGTCCCCACACTGCGGCGCGCCGCGAGGGTCTCACAGGGGCCGAACGACCCATCCGAGGGGCCGGTGCGCCCTGCCCGGTACCGGCGGCCCCGGGGCCGCCCCCGCGGTGCGGCCGCGTCGCGTCAGGTCGTGGCCGCCGGGTCGGCGCCGGCCAGGGGGATGCGCCAGCGCAGGCGGGTGCCGCCTGCCGGGGCGCTGCCGACGGCGAACGTACCGCCGAGCTTCTCGGCGCGGCGGCGCAGGTTCGTGAGCCCGCTGCTGCGGGTGACGGCCGGGTCGATCCCGCGGCCGTCGTCGGTGACCTCCAGCAGCAGATCGGCGTCGGCACGGACGAAGACGGTGACGGCGGAGGCCTGGGCGTGCCGGGCCGCGTTGGACAGGCCCTCGCGCAGCACGGCCAGCAGATGGGCGGCGGTCGCGTCCGGGAGGGACGCGTCCACCGGGCCCTCGAACGCGACGGCCGGGGCGAAGCCGAGCCGGGGCTGGGCGGCCGCGGCCTCGTCGAGGACCTGGGCGCGCAGGCTGGCCGCCTTCTGCGCGGGCTGGTGGAGATCGAAGATGGTGGTGCGCAACTCGCGAATGGTGGCGTCGAGTTCGTCGATGACGGTGTGCAGCCGGTCGGCATCGGGTCCCTGTAGCCGGGCGGCGGTGCTCTGTAGGGCGAGCCCGGCGCCGAAGACCCGCTGGATGACCATGTCGTGCAGATCACGGGCGATACGGTCGCGTTCGGCCATCACCTCCCGGTCGGCCCGGGCCGAGGCCAACTCGGCCTGGGCGGCGAGCTGGTGGGTGATGTCCCGGGCCGTGGCGCAGTATCCGACCAGCGCCCCGTCGGCATCCCGCTGCGCCGACACGGTGACGGCGACGTCGACTTCCGTGCCGTCCGCGCGGCGCCAGCGGCACTGGTGGGACTCGGCACGCCCACCGGAGCGGATCTGCTCCACCGCCGTGTCGAACTCGGCGCGTGCCGCGGCCGACATGAGGGTGCCTACCGCCTGCCCGGCGATCTGTTCCTCGGTGTGGCCCAGCAGGCGGCGGGCGCCCGGATTCCACGTCCGCACGCGCAGATCGGGGTCCAGGGAGAGCATGGCGTCGTCGGAGGAGGCGACGATGGCCGCCAGCCGGGCCTCGGCCAGCCGGGCGTCCTCCAGCTCGGTGTGCAGGGCGATCAGGCCCCGGTTGGTGTCCTCCAGCTCCTGGCGCAGCTCGTCGATCAGGTCAGCCTGACCTGCCGAAGCGGTCTGCGGGGGGGTGTCGTGGGGGCCGTCGAGCTGGCGGAGGTCGCCGGGATCTCCCATGGCTGACCGTCCTTCGCCTGAGGTGGGTTGAGGCTGTTCCATCATGCCGTGCCGCCGCCGGTGCGGACCACGAGCACGGTGGCGTCGTCAGTGGGCCGGCCGTGGTCGCGGTGCAGGACCGCGGCCACCACGGCCGGGTGGTGTTCCAGCAGACGTGGGTGCTCGTCGAGGTGCCAGCCGGACCGGATCCCGTCGCTGGCCAGGACGAGGACGCTGCCGGGTTCCCACGGGCAGTGCTGGGAGCGGATGGTGGGCGGCGGGAGGTGGGTGCCGAGGGTTCCGGGGCGGTCCAGCAGATGGACGCTGCGGCCCGCGGTGACAACGCGTCCGGTGATGTTGCCGACCGCCGAGTAGGTGAGTTCGCCGCGCTCGGGATCGATCAGACAGGTGCCCAGCACACCACCCCGGGTGCCCCGCATCGCCTCGTGGGCGCGCTTGACCAGGGTGTCCGGGGCGGCGGCCGGGTCACGCCCGAACACGGTGACCGCGGCGCGGGCCGCGACGGCGGCGGCCGGACCGTGCCCGAGGCCGTCGACCACCATGGCGGCCGGCCTGCCGCCCGGCGCGACGGCCCAGGCGTCCCCGGACTCGCCGTCGCCGCCGAGGGGGACGTTCACGGCGCCGAACCGCCAGCTGCCGGCCGGGTACGCGTGGCCGGTGCCGAGCCGGGCGTAGACGACCGTACCGCGCCTGGAGGAGTAGCAGTCGAACTCGGCGGCGTGCCGGCGTACGACGCTCAGTCCCGCGTTCAGCCCGCGCCCGCGGACGGGGGGAGCGGCCACGGCGGCGGGAGCGAGGGCTCCAACCGGCATCCCGGGACCGCGGTCGACGGAGATCAGCTCGATCCCGTCCCCGGCCTTGCGGACGAGCACATAACCGCCGGGGTGGGCGTGCCGGACCAGGTTGGTGCCCAGTTCGGTGGCCACCAGCTCGGCCGTGCCCGGACGCAGCCCGGTCTGGCCGACCGCCAGCCGGGCCACCGTGCGGCGCAGCGCGCCCACGTCCTCCTCGGGCCCGACGGCGCAGAGCCGGTGCGCGGCCTCGCTCACCGCTGCCATTTCACGATCACCACGGTCGTGCCCGATCCGGTCGCGGACGTCAGGGTCAGCTCGTCCACGAGCCGGCGCGCGCCCGGCAGCCCCAGCCCCATGCTGCCGCGGGTGCTGAAGCCGTCGGTCATGGCCAGCTCGATGTCGTCGATCCCCGGGCCGTCGTCGGCGAACGTGGCCCGTACCCCGAGCTTGCCCTGGCGGTACACCTGCTCGACGCGGACCCGCCCGCGGCGGCCGGTGGCGTAGTTGAGGATGTTGCGGGCCAGTTCGCTGCCCGCGGTGATCAGCTTGGTCGTGTCGACGAGGTTGAGCCCCGCCGCCTCCGCCTCGGTGCGCAGCACCTTGCGGACGCGGATCAGGTCGGACTCGTCGACGATGTCGAACACGGCCGGCCCGCGGCCCGTTTCCGTCTCCGTCGGCATGGTCATTCCATACCGGTGTCGCCGCGGCGCAGCCGCTCCAGCAGGGCCAGGCCCTGCTCGGCGTTGAGCGCGGTGTCCAGGTGGCCCATGGGAACGCCGAGTTCGACCAGGGTGATGGCGACGGCGGGCTGGATCCCGACCACCGCCGCCTGCGCCCCGAGCAGCCGGACCATGGCCACGATGCGGGCCAGGACCCGGGCGATGAAGGAGTCGACCATGCTCAGCCGGCTGACGTCGATGAGCATGCCGGTCGCGGCCGTACGGGAGACCTCCCGGGTGAGCTGTTCCTCGATCCTGATCACGGTGGTGTCGTCCAGGTCGCCCTGGAGCGCCACCAGCAGTGTGTCGCCGATCCGCATGACCGGCACCACGTCCTCGTTCACCGCGGCTCCCCGGACGTCAGCGCCCGCGCGGCCGTCTGTGCCGTCCCGGACCGCTCGGCCAGCACGGCGAGTGCCAGTTGCAGCGCGTCCTGGAGGGTGCCGCGGGAGCGCAGCCGGCCCATGTCGATGCCCAGGTGCACCATGGACTGAGCGGTCTCCGGGCGGACCCCGCTCATGATGCTCACCGTGCCCATCAGCGCGGCCGCCTGCACCGTCTTCAGCAGATGCTGGGCCACCTGGGTGTCGATGGTGGGTACGCCGCTGATGTCCAGGATGGCGACCTCGGCCTGGGACCGGGCGATGCTGTCGAGCAGTCCCTCGGTCAGGCGGGTGGCGCGCAGGGTGTCCAGCGTGCCGATGATCGGCAGCACCAGGATCTTGTCCCACACCTGGATCACCGGCGTGGACAGCTCCAGGATCTCGTCGCGCTGGCGCTGCAGCCGCTGCTCGGTCTCCCGGCGCTCGGTCACGTCCCGGATCGCGGCGGCGACCAGCCGGCCCTCGGCGGTCTCCAGCGGACTCAGGCTGATCTCCACGGGGAACTCGCTGCCGTCCCGCCGCAGCCCCCACAGCTCCAGACCGGCGCCCATCGGCCGCACCTGGGGGGCGGCGAGGAACCCGGTGCGGTGGCCGACATGGTTGCGGCGGAAGCGCGTCGGGACGAGCACCTCGATCTCCTGGCCGATCAGTTCGTCGCGCTCGAAGCCGAACAGCGCCTCGGCCTGCCGGTTGACCAGGACGATCCGCGCGTCCGGCCCCACGATCACCATGGCGTCCGGGGCCGACTCCAGCAGCCCGTGGAACAGCGACTCGGCCCGCGCCGACTCGGTGACGTCCCGCAGGACCTTGACGAACCCGGTCACCGAACCGTCGTCCCCGACGATCGGCGTCAGTGTGATGCGGGACAGGAATCGCTCACCGCTCTTGGTGACCCGCCAGCCCTCGAACTCGCGTCGGCCGTGCTGCCGTGCCGTTTCCAGTTCCTGCGCCAGCAGCCCGGCGTCCCGGTCCTCCGCCGTCTGTAGCACCGACACCGACCGCCCCAGGACCTCGGCCTCGGTGTAGCCGGTCAGCGCCTGAGCGCCGCGGCTCCAGCGCGCCACCTCGCCGGCCGGGCCCAGCTTGATCACGGCGTGATCGGCGAGCGCGTCCAGCATCGCCTCCAGATCGCGCAGTCTCGGCTGCGGATCCTGTTCGTCCGCCGATGATGCAGTCATCCTCAGGCCCCGCCCTTCATCTGTCAGCGATCCGCCGACCGGTCCCCATGATCGTACACGTGTTCCCGATCACCGCGCGGCTGATGTTACCCGCCGGGAACCGCCGGTCAGGCCTGCTTCCGCATGCTCCACCGTGCCTTTGCGCTGGGCTTTTGTGGTGCCCGCACGGCTCCTGGGGCCGGTCCTCGTCGCCGTACGGCCCCGGCCTGCTCCTCGCGCGAGTCGCCGACGCGAGCCCTGTCGCCCAGAATGGATCTCACGATCGACACCGCACCTCACCCAGGCACAGAGGGGGAGGGGACCATGAAGGTGGGAGTACTGACCGGCGGCGGTGACTGCCCCGGTCTCAACGCCGTGATCCGCAGCGTCGTCCGCAAGGGCGTCCAGGAGTACGGTTTCGAGTTCGCCGGCCTCCGGGACGGCTGGCTCGGCGCGCTCCGGGGCCATGTGGTGCCGCTGGGCGTCCCCGAGGTGCGGGGGATCCTGCCGCGCGGCGGAACGATCCTCGGGTCGTCCCGCACCAACCCGTTCAAGCACGAGGACGGCGTGCGCCGCATCCGGGACACCCTCGCCGCGCACGGCATCGACGCCCTGGTCGTGATCGGCGGCGAGGACACGCTGGGCGTCGCCGCCGAGCTGAGCCGCCAGGGAATCCCGATCGTCGGCGTGCCCAAGACCATCGACAACGACGTGCCCGGCACCGACTACACCTTCGGCTTCGACACGGCCGTGGGCATCGCGACCGAGGCCATCGACCGCCTGCACACCACCGCCGAGTCGCACATGCGCACCCTGGTGGTGGAGGTGATGGGGCGGCACTCCGGATGGATCGCCCTGCACGCCGGGGTCGCGGGCGGGGCCAACGTGATCCTCATCCCGGAACGGCCGTTCGACATCGATCAGGTGTGCGCCTGGGTGAAGAGCCGCTTCGAGTTCCACTACGCGCCGATCGTCGTCACCGCCGAGGGAGCCGTCCCCAAGGAGGGGCAGATGGTCCTCAAGGACCAGTCGCTGGACGAGTACGGCCATGTGCGGCTGTCCGGGATCGGCGACTGGCTGGCCCGGGAGATCTCGGAGCGCACCGGCACGGACGCCCGCACGACCGTGCTCGGCCACGTCCAGCGCGGCGGCACGCCGAGCGCCTTCGACCGGTGGCTGGCCACGCGCTTCGGGCTGCACGCCGTCGACGCGGTCAAGGACGGCGCCTTCGGGACGATGGTCGCCCTGAGCGGCACCCGGATCGTACGGGTGCCGATCCCCGACGCCGAGACGCGGACCAAGGTGGTCGATCCGTCCCTGTACGACGAGTTCGAGGTGTTCTTCGGCTGACGGCCGAGGAACCCCGGGATCGGCCCACAGGCCCGCGGGCCTGTGGGCGTCAGCCGCCGTGCGGTACGACCGCCACCGGGCAGCCGGCGTGGTGCAGTACGGCGTGCGTGACCGGTCCCAGCCGGCCCTCGCCGCCGCCCGGGCCGGCACCGCGGCCCACGACCAGCAGGCCGGCTTCGCGGGAGGAGTTCAGGAGCGCCTCCGCGGGATGCAACAGGACGACATCCGCGCGGACCGTCACCTCCGGGCATTTCCCCTGCGGGGCGCGCAGGGCGTCGGACAACCGCAGAACCTCCTGGTCCTCCCAGGTGGCACGGTCCTCCTCGGTCACGAACAGCGTCCGGGGCGACACGGCCTCGGCGGGAAAGGCCCAGGACTGCACCACCCGGAGGACCGCACCGCGCCTTCGGGCCGCTCCGAACGCGAAGTCCGCCACCTCCGCGACCGGGCGATGCGCGTCGAAACCCACCACCACCTGAGGAACGGCGCCCGCCGGACGGGTGCCGTTCCCGAAACCGCCGAGCCGCCGTCTGGGCACCACGACGACCGGGCAGCCGGCCGCGGCAGCCACCCGAAGGGCCACCGAGCCGACCGCGAGGCCGTCGAAGCCGCCCGAGCCCCGTGCCCCGACCACCAGCAGCCCGGCATCGCGCGCCAGGGACAGCAGCGCCTCGGCCGGGGCGCCGGCGCTCTGTTCGCCGCGCACCCGCAGTTCCGGGTGACGGGCACCGAGGTCGGCGAGCACGCCCTGGACGATGCGCTCGCCCACGCGGCGCAGCGTTTCCCGGGCCTGGTCGGGAACCTCACCGCCGGGCAGTGGCGGGGCGGCGTGCACGAGGTGCAGGGGAACATCGCGCAGCACCGCTTCCCGCGCCGCCCACTCGGCGGCGGCGAGACTGTGCCCGGATCCGTCGACACCCGCCAGCACGGGGTGATCCATCGTGTTCCTCCTTCGCCCGCCGGGCCCGTTCACGCGCTCCTGCACTGTTCCACCGCGGGGCGCACGGAAGTCCCGGCGGACGAGACGTTCGCCCGCACGCGGGCCGTTCGGCCCCGACGACGGACCCGACCGGCTCTGCCGGACGGTCCGCCCGCGCGGATGATGGGCAGGGAACCCGCGACACGGCCGCACGGACCGTGGCACGTCCCGTTGCCCGCAGGTGTGCGGCCGTCTCCCTCGGCATTCCGCGGGACAGGAGAGGCGGAGACCATGACCGACATCCAAGAGCTGCTGGGCGACGAGGCGAAGGACCTGCTG
This sequence comes from Streptomyces sp. NPDC086519, assembly GCF_040686075.1. Taxonomy (NCBI): domain Bacteria; kingdom Bacillati; phylum Actinomycetota; class Actinomycetes; order Kitasatosporales; family Streptomycetaceae; genus Streptomyces; species Streptomyces sp. NPDC086519. Next base: position 9,886 of record NZ_JBFBJL010000074.1, on the reverse strand, counting down.
ACCTACTCCGCCCAGGGAATCCCGCGGGACGACCTGGTCCTGCCCGGCCCGGACTTCGTCGACCGGGTGGTGTCCGGGACCGACCGCTCGCCCCGGGTGCTGCGCAACCTTCAGTCAGTCTTCGACCACGGCCGGCTGGCCGGCACCGGATACGTGTCGATCCTGCCCGTCGACCAGGGAATCGAGCACTCCGCGGCATCGGCGTTCGCCCCCAACCCCCGCTACCTCGACCCCGCGAACATCGTCGAACTCGCCATCGACGGCGGCTGCAACGCGGTGGCCAGCACACTCGGCGTGCTCGGCGCGGTGTCGCGGCGCTACGCGCACCGGATCCCCTTCATCGTCAAGCTCAACCACAACGAGCTGCTCACCTACCCGAACCACTACGACCAGATCCTGTTCGGCGACGTCCAGCAGTGCTTCGACCTCGGCGCGATCGGCGTCGGCGCCACGGTCTACTTCGGCTCGGAGCAGTCGGACCGCCAGCTGCGGGAGGCCAGCGAGGTCTTCGCCAGGGCCCATGAACTGGGCATGTTCACGGTGCTGTGGTGCTACCTGCGCAACTCCGCGTTCAAGAAGGACGGCGTGGACTACGCGGTCTCCGCCGACCTCACCGGCCAGGCCAACCACCTCGGCGTGACGATCGAGGCCGACATCGTCAAACAGAAGCAGGCCGAGAACAACGGCGGCTACCGCGCGCTGGACTTCGGCAAGACCCACCCGCTGCTGTACGACCGGCTCACCACCGACCACCCGATCGACCTCACGCGCTGGCAGGTCGCCAACTGCTACATGGGCCGCGTCGGCCTGATCAACAGCGGCGGCGCCTCGGCCGGCCAGGGGGACCTGGCCCAGGCGGTACGGACCGCGGTGATCAACAAGCGGGCCGGCGGCACCGGCCTCATCACCGGCCGGAAAGCCTTCCAGCGCCCCACCGCGGAGGGCGTCGGGCTCCTGCACGCCGTCCAGGACGTCTACCTCGACGAGAGTGTCACCGTCGCCTGACGTGGAGGCGTGGCCGGGGGCCCGGCGCCCAGTGGGCGTCCCGGACGTCTCAGACCGGCGTCACCTCGCCGATGCCGGTGCCGATACCGGCCGGGCCCGGGCGGGAGGCGGCCCCGGCATGCCGCAGACGCCGCTCGGCGTCTTCCGGGGAGGGCGGCTGCCGGGTGAAGACGTCCTGTCCGACGGCCGTGGACTCCCAGGTGTTGGCCGCGATCGCGGACACCGTGAGCAGCCAGGCGGCGCAGATCCGCTCCTCGCCGTCCTCGTGGTACTGGCCGCTCCAGCTGGTCACCGACTCGGCGTCGGTCCGCTCGTTGCGCCAGGCCACCGTCCAGCCGAGCGGCGTCCCGCGGTCCGCGGCCGCAGCCGCCTCGTAGCGCCCGACCAGCGGGTACCCGCCCACCGCGTGACCGGTCGCCGAGAAGTAGGTGCCCTGGACACCCCCGGCCGGGTCGACCGTGATCCGCATGTGCGAGCCGATCTCGTTGTACCAGTCTCCGCTGATACTCATCGTTCGTCCTTCCTCGGAGGCGACGCGGGGCGCCGCGTTCGGCACCGCGGTCAACGGGCCGGGCACGAGGTGCCTCCCGGCGTCCGGCGGCGGGTGGCGTCGTCCGCCCCCGTCCTCCTCCCAGTACAGATGTGCCACTCCCCGGCCACCAGGGCCGAAGAGACCGTCTCCGCGGCCACCTGGCCTCAGGAGTCCCGCGCGACGTCCCTGGGCCGGTGACGCTCGGCAGGCCGTACCCGGCTGCGGGCGTCGGCGCCGGGCGGCATCGTGGTCCGTGGCAGCGGGGTGACCCCGGTGCGACGGCGTACCGGTCCCGCTGCCGCGACCAGCTCCGCCTCTCGCGTCGACCCTCGAAGGGATTCCATGCCGCAGCCGGGGACCCGAGCCGGGGACACCGGACCGGCGCCGGGCGAAGCCACCCGGCCGAGCCGGATCTGGTGGCTCTGCTCGGCGCTCATCGTGGCGGGCGCGGTGGTGGCCGCCGTCTTCCGGCGGAGCGAGATCGCGCAGGCGTATCACCTGGTCGCCCGCGTACGGCCGGCCGGCCTCGGCGGCGCCGTCGCACTCGAGGTGATGTCCCTGCTGTGTTTCGCGGCCGTGCCGCGGTGGCTGCTGAGGGTGGGGGGCGTGCGGTGGAGCATGGCCAGGATGACGTGTACCACCGTGGCCGCCAACGCGATGGCGGGTGCGCTGCCGGCCGGCGCGGCCTTCTCGGCCGCCTGGCTGTTGCGCCGCCTGTCCCGCCGCGGTGCGGGCGGGGTGCTCGCCGCCGCCGTCCTGGTGACCGCGGGCGCGGCGTCGGCGGCGGGCCTCTTCCTCGTCTTCGCCCTCGGCGTGGCGGTGGCCGGCCGGGCCGGTCCCGGCGCCTTGGTACGCCCCGTCGTGGACGCGCTGCTGCCTGTTCTCCTCGCCGCGCTCGTGCTCCTCGCTCTGTCCCGCTACGGCGGCTTCCGCCGCCTGCTGCGCCGGGTCTGGGCGGGCGCCGGCCGGCGGTTCCCGCGGGTACGCCGCGCGGAGTCGGACTTCGCCGGAGTGCTGCGCCAGGCCCGCGCCGCACAGCCCCGGCCGCTGCCCTGGCTGTGGCCGCTCTGGTACGCCTTCCTGAACTGGATGTTCGATGCGGCCGCCCTGGCCGCCGGGATGTCGGCCCTGGGCATCGAGGTGCCCTGGCGGGGACTGCTTCTCTCCTACGCCCTCACCCAGCTGGCCGGCAGCCTGCACCTGACACCGGGGAACCTGGGCATCGCCGAAGCGACGCTGTCGGCCCTGCTCGTCGTCTGCGGACTGCCCACCGCACAGGCGATCGCCGCGACGTTCCTCTACCGCATCATCAGCTACTGGGCGCTGCAACCCGTCGGCTGGACCTGCTGGGTCGGCCTCGCCCTCGAAGAGGCACACGCGGCGCGCGGCGGTCTGTGACGTCCTGTCCCCGGGCCGGGGACCGTCGGCGGGCGAACAGGGACATCCGGCCCCTGCGCGCGCGGACGCCCCGCGAGTTGACTGACGACCCCGATACGAGCCGGCCGCCGTCGCGCGCGGGCGGCAGAACGGAGGGACGTCATGACCGACGCTCCGCAGCAGTCCCGGGCCTACCTCGTCGGCGGCGGCATCGCCTCGCTGGCGGCCGCCGCCTTCCTGGTCCGCGACGGCGGCCTCGCCGGACACAACATCCACATCCTGGAGGAGCTCCCGGTGGCCGGCGGCTCCATGGACGGCCGGGGCGGACCCGACGGCTACGTCAGCCGGGGCGGCCGCATGCTGGAGGACGAGGCGTACACCTGCCTGTGGAACCTTCTGGAGACCATCCCCACCCTCACCGACGAGACCGTGTCCGTGCGCGAGGAGATCCGCGCGTTCAGCGCCCGGTGGCCCACCGACGCCAGGGCCCGGCTGATCGGCAAGGGCGCCGAGATCCTGGACGCCTCCGACTACGGCCTCGACACCCGCGACCGCATGGAGCTGACCCGGCTGCTCGTGCTCCCCGAACCGGTGATCGGGGCCCGCCGGATCGACGAGTTCTTCTCCCCGCACTTCTTCGCGACCAACTTCTGGGCGATGTGGCGCACCACCTTCGCCTTCCAGAACTGGCACAGCGCCATCGAGCTCCGGCGCTACTTCCTGCGGTTCATGCAGGAGTTCCCCCGCATGCACACCCTGTCGGGCGTGCGCCGGACCCGGCTCAACCAGTACGACTCGATCATCCGCCCCCTGCAGACCTGGCTCACCGAACTCGGCGTGCGCTTCGAGTACGGCGTGCGGGTCACCGACGTCGACCTCACCACCGGCACGGACGGCACCCGGCGGGTGCGCCGCCTCCGCCTCGACCGCGCCGGGCAGTCCGACACGATCGACCTCAGGACCACCGACTACGCCTTCCTCACCCTCGGCTCCATGACCGCCGACGCGGCGTACGGCGACGACGACACCGCGCCCGAGCTGATCCGCGACAAGCGCGACGGCGGCTGGCGGCTGTGGGAGACCCTGGCCGCCAAGGCCGACGACTTCGGGCGCCCCGCCGTCTTCCACGGCAACGTCGACGAGGCCAAGTGGGAGTCCTTCACCCTCACCCTGCGCAGCCCGCTCCTGCTGCACCGCATCGAGGAGCTGTCCGGCAACCTTCCGGGCACCGGAGGGCTGATGACGTTCAAGCACTCCGCCTGGCTGATGTCCGTCGTCGTCCCGCACGCCCCGCACTTCGAGGGCCAGCCGGAGGACGTCCGCACCCTGTGGGGGTACGGCCTTCTCGTCGACCGCGACGGCGACTTCGTCGGCAAACCGATGGCACAGGCCACCGGCCGGGAGATCCTCACCGAACTCCTCGGCCACCTCGGCATGTCCGACATCGAGGAACAGGTCGCGGCCACCACGACCGTGATCCCGGTGATGCTGCCCTACATCACCAGCCAGTTCGCCCCGCGCACCCCGCACGACCGCCCCCTGGTCATTCCGCGCGGCGCGGCGAACTTCGCCTTCCTCGGCCAGTTCACGGAGATACCGGAGGACGTCGTCTTCACCGTCGAGTACTCCGTGCGCGGCGCCATGCACGCCGTCTACGGCCTGCTCGGCCTCGACCGCGAGATCCCCGGCATCCACCACGCCCTCGCCGACCCGAGGACGGCGTTCGGTGTGCTGAAGGCGGCCCTGGCCTGAGCCCCGGTCCGGGACCGCACCGGTCCGGCTTCCCGGCACCGAGGCCGGACCGGTGCGCTCACGGCTGCCGCGGCCCCGGCCGGCCGGACCCGGTCGGCCAGGCCAGGGCTCGGGCGATGTCGGACAGGGCGAGGATGCCGGCGGGACGGCCGTCCGTGAGGACCAGGGCGCGGCGGACCGGGCTCGCCTCCAAGCGGGCGAGCACGTCCAGTACCGGCTCCTCGGGGGTGGCGACGACGCACTCGGACAGGGGGAGCATCGCCTCGCGGACCGTGGTCCTCGCCCGCTCCTGGGGCGGTGTGGAGTCCAGGCGCCGGATCGTCAGCAGCCCGATCACCGTTCCGTCCGCCGCCGTGACGGGGAATGTGGAATGCCGGTAGTGGCCGAAGGGTCCCTCGGCCAGGAAACCGGCGAGCGTCGCGTCGGCCGGCACGGTGACCGGGCCGCCGGTCATGACACGGCTCACCGGGACTCCGTCCAGGACCCCCCGGATCTCCGCCTGCCGGGCCTCGGACGTGGCGGCGGCGACGAGGAACCAGCCGAGCAGGGCGGCCCACAGCCCGGAGAGGTCACCGCGCAGGAGAACCGCGGCGAACCCGGTGACCACCATGAACCAGCCCAGCGCCCGGCCCGCCGCCGACGCGCCCCGCGTGGCCCGCAGCCGGTCACCGGTGCGCTGCCACAGGTACGCCCGCAGCAGCCGGCCGCCGTCGAGCGGGGCGGCGGGCAGCGAGTTGAAGACGGCCAGTACGACGTTGATCGCGGCGAGCGAGGCGACCGCCTCCACCAGCAGCGCCGAGGTGTGCAGGGCTTCCAGCCCCACGGCCGCGCCGGCCAGCAGGCCGCCGGCCAGCAGGCTGGTGAGCGGACCCACACCGGCGATACGGAATTCGGCGGCCGGCGTGGGAGCCTCACCGCTCAGCCGGGCGGCGCCGCCGAGCATCCACAGGGTGATGCCCTCGACCGGCACGCCGTTGCGGCGGGCGACCACCGCGTGCGCCAGCTCGTGCGCCAGCAGGGAGGCGAGGAAGACCACCGCGGTCAACAGCCCCAGCGCCCAGTACAGCAGGGCGGAATGGCCGGGATGGGCGGCGGGGAAGCGGCCCTGTGCGAGCGCGAGGGTCACCAGGACGACGATGACCAGCACGCTCCAGTGGAGGCCGACGCGCACCCCCGCGATCCGGCCGAGTGACAGTGTCTCTTCCATCGGCTCGCCTCGCTCGTCTCTCACGGACTCACGGCCCTGTGCACACGGCTGCGGTGCCCGGGTCTGCGGGGCACCGGTCGCGGTCGCAGCGCACGAGTGACCGCTCAGCCGTCGTCGCCGACGACGGCGATGCCGGTCACCAGGTCCGGGTGGATGCGCACCGCGTGTTCCATGGTCCGGTCCAGCCAGGGACGCAGCAGCGACTCGTAGCGGGCGAGTTCGCGCGGGTCGGTCACCAGGTGCGCGAAGCCGGTGACCACCACGCTCCAGCCCAGGTGGGTGTCCGGATCGATGACGTCGGCCTCGTAGGCGACCACCACCCCGGTGCCGTCGGCCTGCCGGGTGCGGGAGGTCAGGGCGGCCCCCTCGTGGGTACGGATGACGATGTCGCCGTCGACCAGCACGTGGTTGACCGGCCGGACGGTGGGCAGGGCCTGCCGGGTGAAGACGATCCGCCCCAGCGACACCGTGCCCAGCAGTCGCAGCGCCTCCGAGCTGTCGAGCTCGACGCTCCGGCGCGCACCTGTGAGACGGGCGGGTGCGCTGTCGTCGTTGACCATGGCGGGGTTCCGTCGGTGAGTCGTCCCCCGGCGCGGCGGACGTGCCTCGTCGAGGTGAAGAAGTCGGGTGTACGGAGCGACACCGCGGGGGATCGGCGCCGCTCCTGACTCAACTCTCTTCCCGGACGTGCTCCGGCGCAGGTGCCGTTGGTCCCGCGACGGGGGCCGATCGGCCCTTATGCACGGGGAGAGGAAATCCGGACCGCTGCCCGGGGCCGCTCGGCCCATGCCCCGGCGCGGCCGGGTGACTGAGGCTGAAGGTGCCGAAGTACGGCATCTGACCGCTGGAGGCCGCCATGACCGGCACCTCGTCCGTGGTGGACGACGTGATGACCCGCGAAGTCGTCGCCCCGCGCCGCGACGCGGCGTTCAACGGCGTGGTCGAGGCCGAGGCCATGCGGCGGTTGCTGATGAACACCCCGGCCGTCTCCGCGCGGGGAGGTGCCGAGTCATGAACCGCGACAGCTCCCGGAAGCAGGCAGGCGCCGGCAGCCGCCGGAGGCGGGGCAGGTCGTGGTGGTGGCGATGGCGGCGCAATCCGCTGCGGCGGCACAGCGACGTCGTGGAGGCCTGGATCGTGCTCGCCGTCTGGGCCGTAGCCCTTCTCGGCGGAGCGCTCTCCGGCTGGGCCGTGGCCCAGACCGTCGATCACGCGTTCGCCGAACGGCGGGCCGATACCCGTTCGGTGTCCGCCGTGCTGACCGAGGACGCGGCGGAGGGCTCGCCCGTCACGGCCGGTTACGACGTCGGCAAGACATGGGTCGCGGTCCGGTGGACGGCCGCGGACGGCACCGTGCGCACCGGCCGGGCCAAGGCCGTCCCCACGGCCGCCGCCGGCAGCCATGTCCAGGTCTGGGTGAACCGTGGCGAGCAGCTGGTCAGCGCTCCGCCGAGCAAGGCGGAGTCGACCTTCGAGACGGTCGCGACCGGTGTGCTCGTCTGGCAGCTGACCGTGACCGCGGTCTACGGCGGCGGCTGGCTGGTCCGCCGGCGGCTGCTCGGGCGCCGTCTCGCCGAATGGGACGACGAGTGGCGGCGAGTCGGCCCCCAGTGGCGCAACTTCAGCGGCGGCAAGGGCTGACCCGCGCACAAGGGCTGCCTGCCGGACACCGGTCTGGGCGGGTACGCACCGGGCTCCGGTCCCGCACACCTCGCGGGACCGGAGCCCGGCGCCGTCTCAGCCGGCGTCGCTGCGGACGGGGACGGGGCACAGATGGCAGCGCACGTCCACCACGCCCTCCACGGCGCGTGCCAGACGCTCGGCGACCGGCACCAGATCCGTGCCGTCGACCCATCCGGTGAGGGTGACCACCCCCTCGGTGACCTCGACCTGGATGTGGTCGGCCGACAGGGGGAACAGCCGCTCGACGACCTCCCGGCGAACCTCCTCGGTGAGTTCCTCGTCCTCGCGGAGGAACACCTTGAGCAGGTCCGCGCGGCTGACGACGCCCTGGAGCAGGCCCACGCCGTCGACGACCGGCAGCCGCTTGACCCGGCGCCGCGCCATGATGCGGGCGGCCTCGGCCAAGGTGGCGTCGGCGTGCACGGTCACGGCGGGCGTGCTCATCAGATCCTTCGCGGTCAGGCCGCCGGCCTTGGCCAGGTCGGCCGACCGCTCCCGCTGTACGAACCGGTCCGGATCACGGTCCCGGAACTCCTCCTTGGGCAGCAGATCGGCCTCGGACACGACACCGATCACCCTGCCCTCGCCCTCCAGCACGGGAAGGGCGCTGATCTTCCACTGGTCCAGCAGCGCGACGACGTCCTTGAACGGGACGTCACGGCCGACGGCCACGGCGGCGCGGGTCATCACGTCGCCGACGGTGTGCGGACTGCCGTGCATGGTTGCCTCCTCGGGGTCTTCCCGTCCCAGCGTGGGCCCGGTACGGACCGGGGCCAAGGGCCGCCCAGACCATCCCGAAGGGACTCTTCGGCCCCATGGCGGCCCGCCCGTACCCCCGCACGCCGGAGAGACCCGCGGCCCAGCTCGTCGGCCGGCGGCGCGGGCCTCGGCCCTGCGGACGACCGGCGGGAGGCGGGAAGGAGGTGGGCCGGTCGGCCCCCCGGGTCAGGACGGTCCGCACCGTCGGCCGGACCGCTCGGCTCAAGCGCCCCCGGGGCCGGCGGAGTTGGCTGTAAGGGAGGGGAACGACCCCGACAAGGGAGGGCGAGAACAGTGGGCACGAGCCTCACAACGGAGTTCTGGGAGCGCTTCTCGGTCCTGCTGGTGCTGGCGCTGGCCATGACGGCGATCCTCACCGCGGTCTTCACCGCGCTGTTCGACGCGTTCACCGCCCGGCTGCGCGGCCGGCGGCCGCACCGCACCACGTCACGGATCCCGCGTCCGCGCGTGCCGCACGACCGGCCGACCCCCGTCCACCACTGAACCGGATGAACCGGACCCGAAGGGCCCGGTTCCTGGCGGGCCCTGTGCCCCCGCGCTGCCAGGGGGGCACCGGCGGGCCGGTCGGTCCGGGTGAGGCCCTGACGGCCTCTGCCCGCCGACGGCTCGCCGCATGAGGCTGGCAGCAGGAGAAACCCTTACGAGGAGGTGTCGTCATGGTGCCCTGCCTGGTCGCCGGAGTCGACGGGTCCGAACAGAGTCTGGCCGCCGCCGCGTGGGCGGGCCGTGAGGCCCTGCGGCGTGATCTGCCGCTGCGTCTGGTGCACGTCTGGGACTGGCATCCACGCCGGCAGGACGGCGCGGTCGCCGCCGCCGCGGGGCGCCACCTGGCCCGGCGGACGCTGCGGCAGGCCGAGGAGTGGGTGCGTGCCGGCTGCCCGGACATCCGGCTCCAGGACGAGCTGGTGGAGGGGCCGGTCGTCTCGGCTCTGGTCAAGGAGGCCGAGCAGGCGGAGCTGCTGGTGCTGGGCTCGCGCGGGCTGAGCGGCTTCACCGGCTTCCTGGTCGGCTCGGTCGCGCTGGGCGTGGTCGCCGAGGCCACCCGTCCCGTCGTCCTGATCCGTGCGGACGAGGACGCGGCGGACGAACACCTTACGGCGGCCGACGGCAGCGCCTCGACCCGCACGGGCTACCGGGACGTCGTCCTCGCCGTCGACGTGGCCGACGCCTGCGACGAGACCATCGAGTTCGCCTTCGAGGCGGCCCGGCTCCGGCACGCCCGGCTGCGCGCGGTGCACGCCTGGCACCGGCCCGGCCCGCTCAGTCTCGGCGCCGGTGAGATCGGCCTGGTGGACGACCCACGGCAGGCCGAGGAGTGGCTGGGCTTCCTCAGGGCCGTGCTGCGGGTGTGGCGCGACAAGTACCCCGACGTGGAGGTGCTGGAGACGGTGGCCGAGGACAAGGCCTCGACGGTACTGGTCCGGGCCGCGGCCGAGGCGGGCCTGCTCGTCGTCGGCGACAGCTCCTTCTCGTAATCGGCCTGGAGCTTCTTCGCGAAACCCGCTCCGGTTTCGCGGCCGGTGATGAGTTTCTGCAGTTCCGGCTTGATG
>NZ_JBFBJL010000073.1:0-45991 GCF_040686075.1 Streptomyces sp. NPDC086519 | reverse complement strand
GTCGGGTCGGTGAGGTTCGCCAGGAGCTTCAGGGTGAACTTCATCAGCAACGGGTGGGTCAGGCCGCGCTGGGCGGCGATCTGCACCCCGGCCCGGACCTGCTTCCTGGGCGCCGTGGCCCCGACCCTCCCGCCGGGCATATCGTTGCAGCAACAGACATATCAGACCTCTTTGCCTGGGGGTCGAGATGGTTCAGGAGCTGCTGGTCGCGGTGGTGGCGGCGCTGTGCTTCGGCGCGCTGTACCTGGCCGCCGGTGCGCGGGTCGTCAAGCAGTACGAACACGGCGTGCTGTTCCGGCTCGGGCGGGTCGCCGGTGACGTACGGACACCCGGCTTCAATCTGGTGATCCCGTTCGTGGACCGGCTGTACAAGGTCAACTTGCAGATCGTCACGATGCCGATCCCCGCCCAGGAGGGCATCACCCGCGACAACGTCACCGTGCGCGTGGACGCGGTCGTCTACTTCCGGGTGGTCGACGCGGTGAGCGCGCTGGTCAAGGTCGAGGACTACAAGTTCGCCGTCTCGCAGATGGCCCAGACCTCGCTGCGCTCCATCATCGGCAAGAGCGACCTGGACGACCTGCTCTCCAACCGGGAGAAGCTCAACCAGGGCCTGGAGCTGATGATCGACAGCCCGGCCGTGGGCTGGGGTGTGCAGGTGGACCGGGTGGAGATCAAGGACGTGTCCCTGCCGGACACGATGAAACGCTCGATGGCCCGCCAGGCCGAGGCCGACCGGGAGCGCCGGGCCCGGATCATCAACGCCGACGCCGAGCTCCAGGCCTCCAAGAAGCTGGCCGAGGCGGCCCAGCAGATGGCGGACACCCCGTCCGCCCTGCAACTGCGGCTGCTACAGACGATCGTCGCGGTGGCCGCCGAGAAGAACTCCACGCTGGTCCTGCCGTTCCCGGTGGAGCTGCTGCGGTTCCTGGAGCGGGCCGGCCAGCCGCCGGCGCCGAACGGTGCCGCGCCGGCCGGGATCACCGAGAGCGCGGTGCGAGAAGGGCCGCCGCCCGGGTGACCCGGCGCCGTAGTCCGCCGCGCCACCCGGAAAATCGGATATACCGCACTATTTTTCAGACGGTGATCCGACTAGCACGCCGTCTGACCGGTACGACCACCGTATGCGTCGCCCTCGGCGCCGCGCTCGCCGCCTGTGGCACCACCGAGGCCCCCCGCCCGGGCCCGCCGGCCCCCGCCAAGCCCTCCTCCTCCGCCACCCCGCCGCCCACGCTCGCCCCGGGCCCCGGCGGTGCGGCACCCGTCTTCATGAACGGTCCGCGCACCCTGGGCAAGACCGTCGCCTTCACCTTCGACGCCGACATGACCGCCGACCAGGGGCCGCGCGCGGCCGCGGGCGAGCACTTCGACAACCCGGCGCTGATCGCGACCCTGCGCAGGCTGAAAGTGCCGGCCACGATCTTCATGACCGGCCGCTGGGCCGACCAGTACCCGGCCCAGGCCCGCTCCCTCGGCCGAGACCCGCAGTTCGAGGTCGCCAACCACTCCTACAGCCACTACGCGTTCACCGGCGACTGCTACGGTCTGCCGACCGTCGCCGCCGCGAACATGACGTCGGACGTGGAGCGCGCCTACGCCGCCCTGCTCCGCGCCGGGGTGCCGCACCCGATGCCGTACTTCCGCTTCCCTGGCGGCTGTTACGACAAGCAGGCGCTGCGCGCGGTCGGCAAGCTCGGGGTCACCGCGGTCCAGTGGGACGTGGTGAGCGGGGACGCGTTCGCGACGGACGCCGACGCGGTGACCAAGCAGGTGCTGGACGGGGTGAAGCCCGGTTCCGTGGTCGTCATGCACTGCACCCGCAGCGCCGCCCCGACCACCGAGCAGGTGGTCCGGACCGTCGTACCGGAGCTGCGCGAGCGGGGCTACCGGTTCGTGAAGGTGTCCGAGCTGATCGGGGAGACGCCCGGTCACCGGTGAGTGCCCGGAGCCGTACCAGGGCCTCACGAGCTGTCCGCCGTGCAGGGGTGCCCCGCACGAGCGAAGCCGAGCACGAGGGAGGCAGGAGCGCCCGTTCAGGAGGAGCGGCGGCCGTTGAGGGCGCAGGCCGCGGCGAAGGCCGCGGCGGTGAGCAGGACCGCCGCGGCCAGGGGCAGTGGCGACACCGGGATCCGGCCGGACTCCGAGCCGCTGACCAGGCCGCTGACCGCCGCGTGTGCCGGGGATCCCCCGACCACCACCGCGAGCAGGGCGGCCAGCAGCATCGCGGGCACCGCCCGGCCCGGCGAGCGCAGCAGCGGCCGGTTGGTGAGCGCGCCGACGGCGCTGCCGAGCAGCGCGCAGGCGAGGGTCGCGAGGAGACCGGCGGCTCCGGCCCGCACCGGTGACACGGGGAGCCGGTGGTCGTTGGTGGCGTGGTGGCTGATCACCGTGACGATCAGGGTGGCCACCGTGCCGAGCAGGGCCGCGGCGGTGAGGGCGGTGAGCAGGGCGGCCAGGTGGGTCCTGGCCGGACCGCGGGCCGCGGTGACACAGGCTCGGGCGGCCGCCGGTTCGCCCGTGACACAGATCCGTACCAGCCAGGCGGCCACCGGCAGCAGCGCGGCGGCCGTGTAGCCGAGCGAGTCCAGTACCGGCTGACCGCCCTGCACGCCCACGCCCAGGAACACGGCGTACAGGATCACCGGGGGCAGCCAGCGCTGGGAGCGCAGGAGGAGTGCGGTCTGGTAACGCAGGAGTGCGGTCATGAACGGTCTTTCTCGTCCGCGTCCGGTGGGACGTCCGAGGGCTCCGAGGGCTCCGAGGGGGTGACGGAGACCACGTGCCAGGGCGGCTGGGCCGTGAGCAGGGCACGCAGGACCACGTCCGAGTGGGACGCGGGAACCATAAGACGGTAGGTACCGGGGGCCGGTTCCTCGGCCGAGGCCGCCGCATGGGTGGCGTCGGCGGGCAGCCGACCGCCGGCGGGGCCCCTGGCGGTGACGACGGTGAGCGCACCGGCGGGTGAAGGCACCTGTGCCGTACGGGGTTTGAGGGTGCCGTCGACGACCTGGTGGATCGCGTCGGGCACGCCCGCCAGGCGCCGGGGATCGTGATCGACGAACACCACGGCGCCCCCGGCGGCGGTCCGCTCGGCGACGGCCCGCTCCAGTTCGGCGCGGGCCTCGGAGTCCAGGCCGGTCCAGGCCTCGTCGAGGACGAGGAGTTCCGGGTCGGCGAGCAGCGCCTGGGCGACCGCGACCTTCTGGCTGGTGCCCTTGGAGAGCTGGGCCATGGGGGTGTCCGCGTAGGCCGCGGCGCCGAACCGCTCCAGCCAGGTCGCCGCGCGGGCGGCGGCCGAGCGGCGGGAGAGGCCGTGGACGGTGCCGAGATGGGTGAGATAGCCGGAGGGGGTGAAGGGGAGGGCCGCGGGGAAGCGCTCGGGCACGTACGCGGTGCGGGGGCGGCCGATGATACGGCCCTCGGTGGGGGTGTCCATGCCGGCGACGAGGCGGAGCAGGGTGGACTTGCCGGTGCCGTTGGCGCCCTCCACGCGGATGAGGGAGCCGGGGGTGACGGTGAGGTCGACGCCTCTTAACACCCAGGGGCCGCGTATGCCGTAGCGGCGGCCTACGCGGGCCAGTTCAAGATCACGATGCATGGGGACATTGTCGTGCGAGACGGTGCTGGGTGGTGCGCATCACCGCGGGGTGCGGGTCGTACGCGGCTGGTCGCGCAGTTCCTCGCACCCCTTGTAGGTTGGTGCGGTGAGCGCTCCCTTCCAGGTCTCGGCGAACAGCCGGGACGAAGCACCCCAGTTCGTGCTGCCTCTCGTCGTGCGGATAGAGAAGTCGGCGCCCCCTGCCCGCACCGACGCACTCGAAACGGCCGCCCGGGCCGTCCTGACCATGCTCAGTGACCCGCGGGCCCTCGGCGACGGCGAGTGGGCGCAGGCCGTGCGGGACTGGGAGGACGCGCGGATCCGCAAGGTCGTGCGGCGGGCGCGGGGCGCCGAGTGGCGGCGGGCCGGGGAGTTGCCCGGGATCACACTCACGGGCAAGTCGGCCGAGGTCCGGGTGTTTCCGCCGGTTCCGCTGGACGGGTGGCCCAGGGAGCTGGCCAAGTTGCAGGTGTCCGGCACCGAGTTGGACGATCCGGAGCCGCCCGTGGGCGCCGACCGGTCCGCGCCTGTGCTGTGGCTGAACCCGGAGCTGGAGATGTCGGCGGGCAAGGCGATGGCCCAGGCCGGGCACGGGGCCCAACTGGCCTGGTGGGCGCTGCCGGAGGAGGAGCGGCAGGCGTGGCGCGAGGCCGGGTTCCCGCTCGCCGTGCGGACCGCCGATCCGGGTGAGTGGCGTGAACTGACGGGCAGCGGGCTGCCGTTGGTCCGGGACGCCGGGTTCACCGAGATCGCCCCGGGCAGCTGCACGGTGGTCGCGGACCATCCGGCACTGCACTGAGCTGCGGTTTTTTGACTATCCTGAAGAACTTTGCCGTTTGTTTGAACACCGCTGCCGTGCCGCCCGTACGTCCTGGCACTGAACCAGTGACACGGGGAGGCCTCCCTTGCGGCGTTTCAACGGTACGGCCATGATCATGGCGGCCCTCGCCACCACGCTCGGCGCGCTCGCCTATCCCGTGTGGTCGTACGCCGACCGCTCCGGCACCGGGCAGGCGAACCTGGCGGCGGGGACCGTGGCCACCCAGTGGGGCCCGCTGTCCGCCGCCGACCGTGATCTGATCGTCCGGGTCCGGCTGGCCGGGCTGTGGGAGCTGCCGGCCGGGCAGCAGGCGGTCGAACGGGCGCCGAGCGCGGCGATCAAGGAGGCCGGCGACCATCTCATCGTCGGCCACACCGACCTCGACAGGCGGGTCCGGATCGTCGCCGCGCAGCTGGGCGTGGAGCTGCCCAACGTGCCGAACGAGCAGCAGCAGGGCTGGCTCCGGGAGATGTCCGCGGCGACCGGCGCGGAGTACGAGTACAAGTTCGTGAACCTGCTGCGGGCCGCGCACGGCAAGATCTTCCCGGCGATCGGCGCGGTGCGGAACTCCACCCGCAACAGCCTGGTGCGGCAGCTGGCCTCCGACACCAACCAGACCGTCCTCGACCACATCACGATCCTGGAGAAGACCGGCAAGGTCGACTTCGAGGCCATCGCCAACGAGGTCGCGGGCTCGACCACGGCCAGCCCGACCGGGCCCGCGGTGCCGGCGCCCGGGGTGGCGGTGCCCTCCGCGCCGGCCGCGCGGGCCGGCGGCGACGTGCGCACCACGTCCCGGCCCTCCCCCGGCGCGCCGGGCACGGTGAACACCGCGCGCCCGGACCCGGTGGACTCCCTCGGCGTGCTCGGCGGATAACCGGCACCGGACAGCTCCCGGAGCGCGGGCGCGAACCTCAAATGTTGCTCTGAAGCGGCAGACGACACGGTTCGCGGCCGCGCTCCGGGGTCATACCCCCGTCATTCGGAGCAGGAGGGGGACGACCATGACCTTGGAGCGGCTGGGGACGGGCATCGGCTGGCGGCCGGAGATCGCGGACGCCGTGGAGCGCATGCCGGGCATCGACTGGGTCGAGGTCGTGGCCGAGAACACCTGTCCGGGTCACCTCCCCGAGTCGCTGCGACGGCTGCGCGAGCGCGGGGTCACCGTCGTACCGCACGGCGTCTCGCTGGGGCTCGGCGGCGCGGACCGTCCGGACGAGGACCGGCTCGGCGCGCTCGCCGAGCGGGTGGCGGCGCTGGGCTCGCCGCTGGTCACCGAGCACATCGCGTTCGTCCGCGCGGGCGGCCCGCGCACGGCTTCGCCCGTCCTGGAAGCGGGTCACCTGCTCCCGGTCCCCCGCACCCGGGACACTCTCGACGTGCTCTGCGAGAACGTCCGCATCGCCCAGGCCGCGCTGCCGGTGCCGCTCGCGGTCGAGAACATCGCCGCGCTCATCGCGTGGCCGGGCGAGGAGATGACCGAGGGGCAGTTCCTGTACGACCTCGTGGACCGCACCGGGGTACGGCTGCTGATCGACGTGGCGAACCTGCACACCAACCACGTCAACCGGGGTGAGGACCCGGCCGAGGCGCTCGCCGAGCTGCCCGTCGAGGCGATCGCGTACGTCCATGTGGCGGGCGGCTTCGAGCGGGACGGCGTCTGGCACGACAGCCACGCCCACCCGGTGCCCCCGGCGGTCCTGGACATCCTGACCGGCCTGGCGTCCCGGGTCGCGCCGCCGGGTGTGCTGCTGGAGCGTGACGAGAACTTCCCGGAACCGGCCGACCTGGAGCGGGAGGTGGCGGCGATCCGGGCGGCGGTCGCGGCGGGGGGTGCGGCGGGGGGTGCGGTGGCCGGCGGCCAGTGGGAGCCCCCGCCGGCGGCTCCCGCGCCCGAGGTCCCCGAGGCCACCCGGCAGCGGCTGGGGCTGGCGCAGGCCTCGGTGCTGTCGTCGCTGGTCGCCGGGACGCCGGTGCCGGAGGGGTTCGACCGGGTGCGGATGGGGGTGCAGGCACGGGCGCTGGCCGCGAAGCGGGCGGACGTGGTGGCGAAGGTGGCGCCGGAACTGCCGGAGATCCTCGGGGAGGGGTATCGGGCGGCGTTCCTGGCGTATGCGCACGAGCGGCCGATGGCGGGGGGTTATCGGCGGGACGCGCTGGAGTTCGCGGCGGAACTGCTGCGGGCGGGGCGGCCGGGGGACGGGGCCTGTCATCGGCGGTTGGAGCGGTGGTGGCTGGAGCGGGCGGGGGCGGCACCTCGCCGGTCGCTTGCGCGGAGGGTGCTGCTTCGGCGGGGATAGTGGCCGGGGGGTGGGGACGCTTACCGGCGCTTGCCGGGTGCCGCCGCGCCCACTCTCCCCCACTCTCGGCTTCGCTCGAGCGGGGGACCCCCATCGCCCCAGCCGCACGACTGCCCGCGGCTATGTGAGACACGGCTGGGCAGCGCGCCCCCTAAGGGGCGCGGGGAACTGCGCGACCAGCCCCCACCGGCCCGCAGCCGACACACGGCCCCCACGCCCCCACCCCTGCTTCCGCCCCCACCCCTGCTTCCGCCCCCACCCCTGCTTCGTCCGTCACACAATCCGACCGTATTCCTCACCCGTCGGTAATATGCCAACCCCGCACCCAACCGGCGTGCGGTGCTGGAGGCACTATGCGACCCCGACCCCCCGTCCAGGGACGAGGCATATTCAGCGGTACCGGGCTGATCATCGTCTGTCTCGCGGCGACCCTCGCCGCCCTGGTGTTCCCGATCTGGTCGTACGCCGACCGTTCCGACCCCACCGGCTCGGTGAACGTGCTCAGCGCCCAGACCGTGTCGACGGACTACGGCCCGCTGTCCGCGCAGGACCGGGACTTCATCGTCAAGGTCCGCCTCGCCGGGCTCTGGGAGCTGCCGGCCGGGGAGATGGCGGAGGAGAAGGGCACCACGGTGGCCGTACGGACGGCCGGGCAGCACCTCGTCGACGGGCACACCTCCCTCGACGCCCACCTCCGCACCGTCGCCACCCAGCTCGGCGTGCCGATCCCGAACGGGCCGAACGCCCAGCAGCAGCAGTGGCTCGCCACGCTGAGCACCGCACAGGGGCAGGACTTCGACCGGGAGTTCGCGAACATCGTGCGGCTCGCCCACGGCCAAGTCTTCTCCCTGGTCGCCCAGGTCCGCGCCGCCACCCAGAACACCCTGGTCCGCGACCTCGCCGACGACGCCAACACCACCGTCCTGGACCACATCAAGGTCCTGGAGGCGACGGGCTACGTGGACTTCGCCACGCTGGCACAGCAGTTGGCGACCACGCCCTCCCCCGTGGCCTCACCGCCCGTCGTCGCCCCGGCGGACGCGACCCCGGTCGCACCGGAGCCGGCATCGGCCCCGTCGCCGTCCTCGACGTACCCGCTGCCGCCCGCCACCGCCAGCCCGCCGTCGGCCTCCCCGACCCCCTGACCCGCGCGGGAAACGGAACGTCACATACCGACAACACTCGGTCCGGAATGTGAACAGGGCATGGTGGCGGCCAGGCCCCTGGCATAGAAACATGTCATGTTCTGGGTCCTTCTCCTGCTCCTGGCCTGGGCCGTCGCCGGCACCGCCTGCACCCGGCTGTGCCTGGCCGCCGTGCGGACGGCGGCCGCCGACGCGGACGCGGGCCGAGGGCACGATCTGACGCTGTACGAGGCCGCGTTCCTGTCCGGCGGGCCCGCGCGGGTCGCGGATCTGACGCTGGTGTCCATGGCCCGGCAACGGCGGCTGCTGCTCGCCCACACCGGCTGGGCGACCGTCGTGGACCCGCGCGGGCGGGACGAGATGGAGCGGTCGGTGATAGGGGCCATCGGGCCCGAGGGGCAGTCGCGGATAGCACCGGTGCGCTCGGCGGCGGCCGACACGGACGCCGTGCGCAGTCTCGGCGAGGAGCTGGTGCGGGCGGGGCTCGCGGTGCCCGACGCGGCGGCACGGACCACGGTCGCGTCCGGTGTCCGGCAGGTCCGGGCCGCCGCGCTGGCGGTCCTCGGGCTCGGCGTCGCCGCGCTCACCCTGCCCGCTCCGACCGGGATGCCCCGCGACCTGGTCGCCGTGTGGTTCGCGCTGCCCCTCACCCTGACGCTGAGCTGTCTGGCCATCGCCCGGGTCGAGGTGCACCCTTACGCGCGCTGGGCCTCCCCGGCCGGGCAGCGGCTGCTCGGCGTGCTGCACCGGCGGGCGAACCGGGCGGCCGACGACCAGTCGCTGCTGGCCTCCGTCGCCGTACGCGGCATCCGCGCGATCGGCGAACCGGAGCTGCGTGCGGCCTTCGCACACCGGGACCAACTGCCACGGCAGTGAGCCGGGGCGCATCGGGGGCATTGCGCCGACACCGGCCCGGTGGTGCTTGCCTTCGCCGACAACCGGTCGAAATATCCCTTTCACTGCTGCCGTGCAGTCGCTGCGGTGCCGTTGCCGCCACGCCACCGCAGCCGTCGCACCGAAGGGATACGCCATGAGAGCCCCCGCCCTGTACTCGGCAGCCGGGTCCCTGATCCTCACCACCCTGGCCGCCGCCCCGGCCGGGAGCGCCCCCCGCGTCCCGGACGCGGCGGCGGCCGAACTGCGCGGCACCGCCGTGGCCGCGGCGCGGGCGCGCGCGGCGGGCATCGGGTTCGGCCGGTGCGCCGCCGACCTGCAGGCGTCGGCCGCCTTCCAGTGCGGCACGGTGAGCGTCCCGCTGGACTACGCGCACCCGGACGGCAAACAGATCAGACTGACCGTCAGCCGGGTGGCCGCCACCCAAAAGGACCCGCACAACAGCAAACGCAGGGTGCCCCGGCAGGGCGTCCTGGTCTACAACCCGGGCGGCCCCGGCGCCTCCGGGATGCTCTTCCCGATGATCGGCGTGCTGCCCGAGTGGAAGCGCGTCGCCGCCGCCTACGACCTGGTCGGCTACGCCCCGCGCGGCGTCGGCCGCTCCGCCCCGCTGTCCTGCGTCGACCCCGGGCACTTCTTCAAGGCGCCGTCGCAGGCATCGACGCACCCCTCCGAGTCGTACAAGGAGGCCCGGATCAAGGAGGCGAAGGCGTACGCGCAGGGCTGCCTCAGGCGCTCCGGGAGCGGACTGCGCCACTACACCTCGCTCAACAACGCCCGTGACCTGGACGTGCTGCGCGCGGCGCTCGGCGAGGACCGGCTGACCTTCATGGGCGCCTCGTACGGCACCTACTTCGGGGCGCTGTACGCGACCCTCTTCCCCTCGCACGTACGGCGGATGGTGCTGGACTCGGCGGTGAACCCGGACCCGGAGCGGATCTGGTACCGGAACAACCTGGAGCAGTCGGCCGCGTTCGAGGGCCGCTGGGCGGACTTCCGGGAGTGGATCGCCAGGCACGACGCCGTGTACGGGCTCGGCGACACGGCCGCGAAGGTGCAGGCGAGTTACGACACGGCGAGCAGGCGGCTGGCCAGGAAGGCGGCCGCCGGGAAGGTCGGGCCGGGGCAGTTGCAGGGCGCGTTCCTGTCGGCCGGGTACTACGACGACTTCTGGCCGAGCCGTGCCGACGCGCTGTCGAGGTTCCTGAAAGGGGACCCCGAGCCGCTGGTCCGGCTGGCGGCGCCGACGGTGGAGACGGCCGCCGAGGCGGAGAACTCCAACGCGGTCTACACGGCCGTCGAGTGCAACGACGCACCCTGGCCGACGGCATGGAAGACCTGGGACCAGGACAACACCCGGCTGGCGCGGGTGGCGCCCTTCGAGACCTGGGACAACGCCTTCATGAACCTGCCGTGCGCCTACTGGCCGGTGCCCCGGCAGAAGGCACTCGACGTGCGGACGGGCCCCGGTGAGCTGCCGCCGACGCTCATCCTGCAGGCCGAGCGGGACGCGGCCACGCCGTACGCGGGCGCGCTGGAGATGAACCGGCGCCTGTCCGACTCGGTCCTGGTGACCGAGCGGGACGCGGGCACGCACGGCATCGGCGGCGGCCCCAACCAGTGCGTGAACGGCTACCTGGAGGCCTACCTGCTGGAGGGCCGGCTCCCCGAGCGGCGCGCCTCCTGCGCGGGGCACCCGGAGCCGAAGGCGTCGGTGCCGGCCGACCACACCCGGCGGAAGAACCTGCGGCACTCCCTGAAGGGCGAGGCCGGCCGGCGCTGACGACCGTCAGGCCAGGCCCGCCACCAGCTCCGCGATGTCCTTGCGGCGGCCGGTGCGGCATCTCCCGGGGGACACCCCCCGGACCCCCGGCCGACGGACCCGAGCACCGCTGACCGTCAGGCGAGCCCCGCGATCAGATCGGCCACCGACTTACGGCGCCCGGTGTAGAACGGGATCTCCTCGCGGACGTGCCGGCGGGCCTCGGAACCGCGCAGGTGGCGCATGAGGTCGACGATGCGGTGCAGCTCGTCGGCCTCGAAGGCCAGCACCCACTCGTAGTCGCCGAGCGAGAACGAGGCGACCGTGTTGGCGCGCACGTCCGGGAAGCCGCGGGCCATCTTGCCGTGGTCGGCGAGCATCCGGCGGCGGTCCTCGTCGGGCAGCAGGTACCACTCGTAGGACCGCACGAACGGGTAGACGCTGATGTAGTTGCGCGGCGTCTCGTCGGCGAGGAACGCCGGGATGTGCGAGCGGTTGAACTCGGCGGGGCGGTGCAGCGCCATGTTCGACCACACCGGTGTGAGGGCACGGCCGAGCTTCGTGCGGCGGAAGAGGTTGTAGGCCTCCTGGAGCTGGTCGCTGGTCTCGGCGTGCCACCAGATCATCAGGTCGGCGTCGGCGCGCAGACCTGAGACGTCGTAGGTGCCGCGGACCGTCACGTCCTTGGCGGCGAGCTGGCCGAACAGCTCCTGGACCTCGTCGGCGTAGCCCGCGCGGTCCTCGGGCAGCACGTCCTTCAGCTTGAAGACCGACCACAGGGTGTAGCGGATGACCTCGTTGAGGTCCTTGGCCAGCTTGCCCTTGTTCGGGATCCTGCCGGACTCGGTGGTGGGGGCGTCGTCACTCATGGTCCCTATTCTCCCGCTCCGCCGTGCAGACTCTGCACCGGGTGGGCCGTCAGCTCCGCGACGCCGCTGAGGTCGCCCGCCAGCTGGTCCACCGCCGCGTACGCGCTCGCGATGCAGGCGGGGATGCCCACACCGTCGTACTGCGCCCCGCAGACCGCGAGGCCCGGGAGCCCCGCGACGTGCTCGCGGACGCGGGCCACGCGCGCGTGGTGGCCGACCGGGTACTGGGGCAGGCCCTCGGTCCAGCGGGTGACACGGGTGGCGAGGGGGGCCGCGTCGAGGCCGGTGGCCTCGCGCAGGTCGTGCCGGGACAGCTCCACGAGGTCGGCGTCCTCGCGGTCGAGGATCGCGGTCTCGCCGTACCGGCCGACCGAGGTGCGCAGGACGACCGTGTCCGGGTTCTCGTCGGCGAGCCAGCCCCACTTCTGGGAGGCGAAGGTGGAGGCCTTGATGGCGCGGCCGTCGACGGGCGGGACGAGGAAGCCGCTGCCCGCGGGAAGGGCGAGGTCGGCGCGGCGGTAGGCGAGGGTGATCAGGGCCATCGAGGCGTACTCGACGGCGGCCAGCTCGGCCGCGGCGGCGGGGACCTCGGCGCGCAGCAGGCCGGCGGCGACGGGGGCGGGAACGGCGACGACCACGGCGTCGGCGGACAGCACCCGGCCGGGTGTGCTGATCCGCCAGCCCTGGGGTTCCCTGCGCAGTCCGGTCACGGGCGTCCCGGTCAGGATCTCCCCGCCGCGGGCCCGGACGGACTCGGCCACCGCGAGCGGCAGGGTGCCCACGCCGCCCTCGATGCCCATGAAGACCGGTCCGGTCTGCTGGTCGGCCGCCGCCTTGGCCTGGATCTCTCGGACGGCCTCGGTGAGCGAGGCGTGGGTCCTGGCCGCCTGGTAGAGCTGCGGGACCGCCGAGCGCAGCGAGATGCGGTAGGCGTCGCCCGCGTAGACCCCGCCGAGCAGGGGCTCGACCAGCCGGTCGACGACCTCCCGGCCGAGCCGGGCGGCCACGTACTCCCCCACCGCGACGTCGTCGCCGATCTCGGTGCGGGGCAGGTCGGCGTCGCGCTCGATGCGGGCGAGGCCCTCCGGGGACAGCACCCCGGACAGCGCGGCGGCGGTGCCGGGGACGCCCATGACGTGGCCCTTGGGCATGGGGCGCAGGGCACCCCGGGTCCAGATCGAGGCGGTGGCGGTGGCCGGCGGCTGCAGCCGGTCGGCGAGGCCGGCCGCGCGGGCGAGGTCGACCGCCTCGGGCCGGCGGGCCAGCATCGACTCGGCGCCCAGGTCGACCCGTGCGCCCGCGATCTCGCCCGGCAGCAGCTTGCCGCCGACTCTCTCGGAGGCCTCCAGCACGGTCACGCGCGCACCGCGCTCCAGCAGCCGGTGTGCCGCGGCCAGTCCCGCGATCCCGGCTCCGATGACGACGACCCGATCCGTACCTGCACCCGTTGCGCTCATGTCCTCACTCTCTCAGACCCGGCTGGCGCTCCCGCGCCGGCCCGGTGCCCCGTACGCGTCCGGGCCGTGACCGCATCGGGACCGGCCCCGCCAAACGTCCCGGCCCGCTCCGGCGTCGAAGGAGCGTCAGTCTTCACGACCCCCTGGGGGGAACCATGCGCCAACCCGTACGCCCCGCCCTCACCGGCCTCCTGCTCGCCGCCGCCCTCGTCCTCGCCGGATGCGGTGCGAACGGCGCCTCCGCCGGCGCCTCCGCCGGTGACGCGAGGGCCGGCACCGACAGCACGGCCCGGGAGGCGGCGGGCCCGGCGGGAGCCAAGGACAGCGGCAGCGGGCCCGCCCGGACGGCGCCCGGCCTCACCGCGAACCGGATCATCCGCACCGCGTCCCTGACCGTGCGGGTCAAGGACGTTCCCAAGGCCCTCGACGCGGCCCGCGGCACGGCCGAGGACGCGGGCGGCTACGTCGGCGACGAGACCACCGGGCGGGACTCGGCGGGCAACGAACACACACGCGTGGTCCTGCGGGTCCCCGCCGACAAGTACGACGAGGTGCTCACCGGCCTACAGGGCGCGGGCAAGCTGATCGCCCGCACCGCGAAGGCGCAGGACGTCACCGACCAGGTGGTCGACGTGGACAGCCGGGTCAGGTCGCAGCGCGCCAGCGTGGCCCGGGTCCGCGAGCTGATGGACCGGGCGGCCAAGCTCAGTGACGTGGTCACCCTCGAAGGTGAGCTGAGCAGCCGGGAGGCCGACCTGGAGGCCCTGCTCGCCCAGCAGGCGTCCCTGAAGGACCGCACCAGCATGGCCACGATCACGCTGTCCCTCACGCAGACACCGGTGACGAAGTCCGCGAAGAAGGACGACGGCCCGGGGTTCGTGGACGCGTTGTCCGGCGGCTGGCACGTCTTCGTCACCATGCTGCGCTGGATCGCCCTGGCCCTGGGCGCGGCCCTGCCGTTCGCGGCCCTGGCGGCCGTACTGGCGCTGTTGTGGTGGAAGGCCGCCCGCCGGCGCCGTACCACCGCCCGGCCCCGCGGCGAGACCTGAGCGGGCCCGAAATGACCGCGCCCCGTAGCGTGTTCGCATGAGCGTGAACAGTGGGCGGGAACGACTGGTCGTGATCGGCGGTGACGCCGCGGGCATGTCCGCGGCGTCCCAGGCACGCCGGCTGCGGGGACCGGACGAACTGGAGATCGTGGCCTTCGAACGCGGCCACTTCACCTCCTACTCGGCGTGCGGGATCCCGTACTGGGTCGGAGGAGACGTCGGCGAACGGGACCAGTTGGTCGCCCGTTCGCCCGAGGAGCACCGCGCCCGCGCGATCGACCTCCGGATGCGTACCGAGGTCACCGAGATCGACGTGGCCGGGAAGCGGGTACGCGCGCGTGACGTCGATTCCGGTGCCGAGTCCTGGACGCCGTACGACAGACTCGTCATCGGGACCGGCGCCCGCCCGGTCCGCCCCGACATGCCGGGCGCGGACGCGCCGGGGGTGCACGGTGTGCAGACCCTGGACGACGGCCAGGCCCTCCTCGACACGCTGGCACGCACGCGTGGCCGCCGGGCCGTGGTGGTCGGCGCCGGCTACATCGGCGTGGAGATGGCCGAGGCGCTGATCAACCGGGGCTACGAGGTGACGGTCGTCAACCGCGGCAGCGAGCCGATGTCCACGCTCGACCCCGACATGGGCCGCCTGGTGCACGAGGCCATGGAGGGCCTCGGCATCACCATGGTGAACCGCACCGAGGTCACCAAGGTGCTCACCGGCCAGGACGGCCGGGTGCGCGCGGTGGCGACGGAGGCCGCCGAGTACCCGGCGGACGTGGTGATCCTGGGCATCGGCGTGCGCCCGGAGACCGGCCTCGCCCGGGCGGCGGGCCTGCCCGTCGGCCGGCACGGCGGCCTGCTCACCGACCTCGCGATGCGGGTGCGCGGTCACGAGGACATCTGGGCCGGCGGCGACTGCGTGGAGGTCCTGAACCTGGTCTCGGGCCAGGAGCAGTACATCCCGCTGGGCACCCACGCCAACAAGCACGGCCAGGTCATCGGCACCAACGTGGGCGGCGGCTACGCCACCTTCCCGGGGGTCGTCGGCACCGCGGTGAGCAAGGTCTGCGACCTGGAGATCGCCCGCACCGGTCTGCGCGAGAAGGACGCCCTCCGGGTGGGCCTCCAGTTCGAGACGGTCACCATCGAGTCCACGAGCCGCGCCGGCTACTACCCCGGCGCGAACCCCATGACGGTCAAGATGCTCGCCGAACGCCGCACGGGCCGCCTGCTCGGCGTCCAGATCGTCGGCCGCGAGGGCGCGGGCAAACGCGTCGACATCGCGGCGGTCGCCCTCACGGCGAACATGACGGTGGAACAGATGACGACCCTGGACCTGGGCTACGCGCCACCGTTCTCCCCCGTGTGGGACCCCGTACTGGTCGCGGCGAGGAAGGCAGCGGCAAAGGTGCGAGCTTTCTGAGAGGCGCCGGGGTCACCGACCAAGGGGCGCGGGGCGGTAGCCGATATGCGGCTACCGCCGCGTGGGCGCGACCAGCCACAGTCCACCCGCACCCCGCGACGCATCTCAGGCCGTCCCGCTGATCCTCGGCAACGAAGTGACCCCAGCCCCTCCCGGCGCGGGCGCGGCAGCAGGCTGCTCGACCCCCGTCCGCGCATGCGCCGCCGCCGGCCGGGTCGACCGCAGCCGGTTGCTCACCGCCTCGTCCAGCGTCACCGGCCGCTGCATCTGCGCGGCGAGCCGCCCCGCCTCCTGACCGAGCCGTGCCACGTCCTCCCAGGGAAGCCGCACGACGAGGGAGAGCTCCGCCTCACCGTCGGGGAGCGCCTGCATGGGAGGGAATGCCTGAGGAGTAACCCGGTCGTTCATCGCCTGTTCCTCACGTCGCCTGTAGCTCACGTCGGTCGCAAGGACATACGCACGCGCGCGTGCCGGCGTTCACCGGAACTCCCCGCGCTTCGAGCGCCCCCTGTCTGGGCACTAGTCAGCTGTGGTCATCCCCGTTCATGACGTGAACCCGGTGCGTCGCACGCCGTACGTGACGTACGCGTTGATCGCCGCGAACGTGCTCGTCTTCCTGTTCACGCCCGGCATAGCCGGCTCCGTGGCCGGCGGCAGCGACCTGGCGCAGCTGTGTCATCTGCAGGCTTTCACGGACCACTACGCGGCGGTGCCCCGGGAGCTGATCCACCATCAGATGCCGCAGGTGGTCCCGACCGGGCAGGTGGGCATCGGCCGCGACGGTCCCGGCTGTGTCGTCGGCGCGCCCGGCTACGACAAGTCGCCGGCGCTGTCGGTGTTCACCGCGATGTTCCTGCACGGCAGCTGGCTGCACCTGCTGGGCAACATGCTGTTCCTGCTGATCTTCGGCAACAACGTCGAGGACCGGATGGGGCACATCCGGTACTTCCTCTTCTACGTGGTCTGCGGCTACGCGGCCGGTTACGGCTTCGCGCTCCTCAACGCCTCGTCGGGCGACCCGCTGATCGGCGCGTCCGGCGCGATCGCCGGGGTCCTGGGCGCGTATCTGGTCCTCTACCCGAAGGCCAGGGTCTGGGTGCTGGTCCCGTTCCTGGTCTTCCTGCCGCTGCGGCTGCCGGCCTGGCTGGTGCTGGGCTTCTGGTTCGTGCTCCAGGCCGTGTACTCGTCCGGCGAGGGCGTCTCCGACGCCGGGACCGTGGCGTACGCGGCGCACATCGTCGGCTTCCTGGTGGGCATGGTGCTCGCCTGGCCGCTCAAGCCGGGCACACCGCCGCCGCCGGAGCCGCGCGGCCTGCTGTTCGGCAGGCAGGCCCGGCCCCGGCACACGTGGTGAAGCCGCGTCAGCGGGCGGTCTCGGTGTGGACGAACTCGACGAGCCGGGTCAGCGCGTCGGGGTCGGTGGACGGCATCACACCGTGGCCGAGGTTGAAGACATGGCCTTCGAGACCGGCGGCCGCGTCGAGCACCTCGCGCGTCTTGGCCTCCACCACCTCCTGGCCGGCGAACAGGACCGTCGGGTCGAGGTTGCCCTGGAGCGCCTTGCCGGGGCCGACCCGGCGGGCGGCCTCGTCGAGCGGGACCCGCCAGTCGACGCCGACGACGTCCGCGCCGGCCTCGCCCATGAGCCCGAGCAGTTCGCCGGTGCCGACTCCGAAGTGGATGCGCGGGACGCCGTAGCCGGCGACGGCCTCGAAGACCTTCGCGGAGGCGGGCATCGCGGAGTGCCGGTAGTCGGCGGGGGCCAGCGCCCCGGCCCAGGAGTCGAAGAGCTGGACGGCGGAGGCGCCGGCCTCGATCTGCACCTTCAGGAACACGGCCGTGATGTCGGCGAGGCGGTCGAGCAGGTCGGCCCACAGCTGCGGGTCGCCGTACATCATCGCCTTGGCGTTCTCGTACGTGCGCGAGGGGCCGCCCTCGACGAGGTAGCTCGCGAGGGTGAAGGGGGCGCCGGCGAAGCCGATCAGCGGGGTCGGGCCGAGCTCGCGGGTGAGCAGGCCGACCGCCTCGGTGACGTACGAGACGTCCTCGGGGGTGAGGTCCCGGAGCCGGGCGAGGTCGGCGCGGGTGCGGACCGGCTCCCCGACGACCGGGCCGACGCCCGGCTTGATGTCGAGGTCGACGCCGATGGCCTTGAGCGGGACGACGATGTCGCTGAAGTAGACCGCAGCGTCCACCTTGTGGCGGCGCACCGGCTGGAGTGTGATCTCGGTGACCAGCTCGGGCCGCATGCACGACTCCAGCATCGGGATGCCTTCGCGCACCTTGTGGTACTCCGGCAGCGAGCGCCCGGCCTGCCGCATGAACCACACGGGGGTGTGCGGCACGGGTTCACGCCTGCACGCCTTGAGGAAGGCACTGTCGTACGTCGCTGTCGGCTGCTGGCCCGTGGGGCTTCCGTTCGCACTCACGACGGCAAGTCTCGCACGCCCCGCGAACCGGCAGCGCGGCGCCCTTACGTGGTCCTTAGGTGGTGTCTCTCCCTGCGCGAAGGCGTCGTTCCCCTTACTCTTCCCCGCATGGCTGCGGCTCAGGGACGACTGTCGGACGGCGCTGGCGGGATGGGCGAGGGGAAGGACACCGGGGAGGACGAAGGACATACCGGGAGTACGGCGCCACCGGTACCGCCGGCCTTCCGGGCCGCGGTCGACGCGTTGCGCGGCGCCCGGCTGCGGCCGCAGGTCGAGGTGGAGCCGACGCCCGCCCCGCAGCGCCTCGCCCCGTTCGCGTACGCCGTGGAGGCGGCGGTGGTCGACGGCGACCAGGATCTGGCCGACGGGCGTCTGGTGCTGCTGCACGACCCGGCCGGGCACGAGGCCTGGCATGGCACGTTCCGGCTGGTCACGCTGGTGCGCGCGGAGCTGGAGCCGGAGATGGCGGCCGATCCGCTGCTGCCCGACGTCTGCTGGGCGTGGCTGACCGGCGCCCTTCAGGCGCGCGGCCTGTCGTACGGCGAGCCGAGCGGGACCGTGACGCGCGCCAGTTCGCACTACTTCGGCGGGCTGTCGGCGCGCCCCGCCGCCTCGCAGATCGAGATCCGGGCCTCCTGGACGCCCCGGGAGGGCCGCTCCGGCGCCCCGGACACCGCCGCCCACCTCGCCTCCTGGTGCGACCTGCTGGCGCAGGTGGCGGGCCTGCCCCCGGCCGCCCCGGGCGACGCCTCGGTGGTCACGCTGCCGCAGCGCCGCGACCCGCAGGCGCGCTGAACCCTCACCTCCGCTGATCGGGACCCGTCCACCCGGGTCCCGTCGACTCACCCGTCATTGACCATCTCTTTGTCGATACGGCCACTTTCTGTCCCGTAGCGCAACGGCCCGAACCGATTCGATCTTCGGATGATCGATCGCGTGTCCGAATTGCACGGATTGTTACTCACCAGATCGTGATCATTCTCTAAAGGCGGACGGGTTTGGTGCCGAAGACGACTGTGACCTTGAAAGTACGGTTCGTCCCGGCTTCTTCCCTCACAAGCCGGCCCCGTCCCCCACCCAGGAGGCCTGGTGTCCGTTCTCCTAGAGCAGCCCGCAAGCCTGGTCGCCTACCGCCCGAACAAGCCCACCGCCATGGTGGTCGTGGCCGACCCGCGCGTCCGCTCCACCGTCACCCGCCATCTGTGGGCGCTCGGTGTGCGCGATGTCATCGAGGCCTCGTCCATCGCGGAGGCTCGTCCCCGCATCGGCAACCCCCGCGACATCTGCGTCGCCGACGTCCACCTCCCCGACGGCTCCGGCCTGACCCTCCTGTCCGAGACCCGCGCGGCGGGCTGGCCCAACGGCCTGGCCCTGTCCGCCGCCGACGACATCGGCGCCGTGCGCAACGCCCTGGCCGGCGGCGTCAAGGGCTACGTCGTCACCGGTACCCGCACCAACATCGGGCTCCCCACCCGACCCGGTGCCGCCCCCATCGGCGCCGCCGCCCGTATGCACCGCCGCCCCCCGGGTGCCCCGAGCCACCCGGGCGGCTACCGCGAGCTCTCCGGCCGTGAGGTCGAGGTGCTCCGGCTGGTCGCGGAGGGCCAGTCGAACAAGGCGATCGGCGTCTCGATGGGACTGTCCGCCCTCACCGTCAAGAGCCACCTCGCCCGCATCGCCCGCAAACTCGGCACGGGCGACCGCGCCGGGATGGTCGCCGTGGCCCTGCGCACCGGCATCATCCACTGACCGAACGACCTCCGACTGCTCACGCGTTCACCGGTGTGACCGGACCGGCGGTTGGTGGGTTTTAAGGCGTTAACCCGTTTTCCCCCGTTGTGGTACATGATTTTTCACGTGCCTGTCGTTTTTACGCCCCTTCGCGGTCGGGGGGCGGAACGTTCCGTCGACGGACGCCGTCCACACACAGATACCCTTGACAGGTGACCGACGCCCAAGACACCGCAGCAGACAGTTCACTGCGCACCACCGGGGGCACTCCTCCGGACGACGCCGGATCTTCTGTGACGGAGGCGCCGATCCCCTTGCTGGAACCCCGTGAGGGCATTCCGCCGGTGGTCGTCGACGAGGCCGCGCTGGCCCGCGTGATCGCCGCCTTCGCCGCCGGCTCCGGCCCCGTCGCCGTCGACGCCGAGCGTGCCTCCGGTTACCGCTACGGACAGCGCGCCTACCTCGTCCAGCTGCGCCGGGAGGGCGCCGGGACCGCGCTGATCGACCCCGTCGCCTGCCCCGACCTGTCCGGCCTCGGCGAGGCGCTGGCCGGCGTCGAGTGGGTGCTGCACGCGGCCACCCAGGACCTGCCCTGCCTGCGCGAGATAGGCATGACGCCCAGCAGCCTCTTCGACACCGAGCTGGCCGGACGGCTCGCCGGGTTCCCCCGGGTCGGGCTGGGCGCGATGGTCGAGGGCGTCCTCGGCTTCGTGCTGGAGAAGGGCCACTCGGCGGTCGACTGGTCGACCCGGCCGCTGCCCGAGCCCTGGCTGCGGTACGCGGCGCTGGACGTCGAACTGCTCGTGGACCTGCGGGACGCCCTGGAGAAGGAGCTGGACCGGCAGGGGAAGCTGGAGTGGGCGCAACAGGAGTTCGACGCGATCGCGGCCGCGCCGCCGGCCGAGCCGAGAAAGGACCCCTGGCGCCGGACGTCGGGAATGCACAAGGTACGCCGACGCCGGCAGCTGGCGGTGGTGCGCGAACTGTGGGAGACCCGGGACCGGATCGCGCAGAAGCGGGACGTCTCGCCGGGCAAGGTCCTCAGTGACGCGGCGATCGTGGAGGCGGCGCTGTCGCTCCCGGCCACCGTGCACGCCCTCGCGGGGCTGAACGGCTACGGCCACCGGATGGGGCGGCGGCAGCTGGAGCAGTGGCAGGCGGCGGTGGACCGCGCCAAGGCGCTCCCGGACGCCGCGCTGCCGCAGCCGGGACAGCCGGTGACGGGGCCGCCGCCACCCCGGGCGTGGGCCGACAAGGACCCCGCCGCGGCGGCTCGCCTGTCGGGGGCCCGGGCCGCGGTGTCGGCGCTGGCCGAACAGCTCACCATGCCGCAGGAGAACCTGATCGCGCCGGACACCGTGCGCCGGATCTGCTGGGAGCCGCCCCAGGTCGTCGACGCGGAGACCGTGGGGGCGGCGCTGGTGGGGTACGGCGCGCGGCCCTGGCAGGTGGAGCAGGTGACGCCGGTGCTGGTGGCGGCGCTGTCCGCCTAGGCGGACGCTCGCTCACTCACTCCGGGCCGTCTTCCGCCGCATCGGCCGTATCGGCCGATGCAACCGGTTCGGCCGGTTCATCCCGGTCGGCCGGGCCTTCGAGGAACGCGGTGTAGAGATGCCTGCCCCGGTCCACGGAGAGGTCGAGTTCGGGCAGGAGGTCCGGGACCGCGATCGCGGTCACCAGGTTGCGGTACATGCGCGAGATACGCGCTTCGACATGTCCCATGTGCCGGTCGACGGTGTTCGAGATGAGCACCACTCCGGCCCAGTTCCCCGCGATCTGGTAGGCCTGCTGCTCCACATCGACGAACGGTTTCAGCTCTCCGCGTCGTCGTGCTTCGGCGAGCTGTCCCGCATTGAATTCGATCCAGTCCGGCCAGGGAGTTCCATGGGTTTCCGGCGCATTACTGTGGAATGAAAGTTTCAAGGCGGCCTGAAGGGCGTTCTCGTGGGAGATCCGGTACGCCAGGATCATCCCTATGTCGACCGCCTCCTGGAGCATGTACCGCTGTTCTCGCAGGCCGTCCATGGTCAGCGTGTTCTGCATGATGGCCGTCGCCACTTCGATCTTTCCGCCCGGGAAATGCCGGTAGAAGGCCCCCTTGCTGGTCTGTGCGGCGGCGATGAGGTCACCTACCGACGTTCCTTCGTAGCTGTCCCTCACGAAAAGCGCGCCGGCGGTGTCGAGAATGCGCTGCCTGGTGTCGATGGCGCGCTGCTGCTGACGTCGCGGCCTGCGCGGATTGCTCATTCGATCTCGCCTTCGAGGCCCATTCACGGATTCCTGACCGAATGGGCATTGTCCGGGATAGCCGCGTACGCATTTCAGAACGCCTTTCCGGGCGGACCGCGTACGCGTTGATCAGCCTGCCGATACTACCGCGAGGACCGGACCGGGCGAGGGGCCCGAGGAAGCACGGAGGTCCGCTCCACAGCCTCCCAAGGGACGCAAGTGTCACGTAAGTGTCAGTAGCCATGTGCGGTACTGACCGGTCTCGCGACCCGTCACGACACGTACGGCCTTCAACCATGGCTCGCTTGACGTCCTTCGGCCCGGGTTCCAGACTGGTTGTCGCCAGAAGAGACCGAACGGTCCCTTCTGGCACGGACATCATCCGTCAGCATGAAGATCTCCGGCTCTGGAGGCGGTCGTACCGGTTGCAGGGAGTCGAACAGAAGAGACCACCTGGTCCAAACGAGACCCGACGGCACGAGTGCCCGGCCGCTGCCACGCCCGCCGGAGCCCACCGGCCGGCCCCGGCGCCACAGTGCCCTTTCAGACAGTTTCGCCGGCCGCACGGCGAGCCGGACCGTGGTTCCGCCGCACCCCGTCCGCACCCGCTGACCCCGCCCAGGAGCCCCGCGCCATGACCAGCGTCCCGCCCTCCGCCCTCGCGGCCGTGCTGCGGGCCGAGGCCGCCGCCGGTGCCGCGGCGGTGGTCGCCCCGTACGACGGCGGGACCTCGTATGCACGGGCCTTCGCACGGTACGGCTGGCGGACCGTGGCCGTCCTCCCGGAGCACCGGCTGCGGCCGCCGGCGTACCGGAACGCGACGCCGCCCGCCGGGTACGGCGACACGGTCGTGCACCGGGGGCTGCGCCAGACGGTCAAGGCGCTGCGGGCACTGGGGGTGTCGGCCGTCGTCGCGGGCGGCGCGGGGGGCATCGAGCTGGCCGAGCGGATCGCCTGGCAGCTCGGACTTCCGGGCGCCGATCCGGCGTCCTCGGCGCTGAGGTACGACCGCGGTGCCCAGGCGGCCCGGCTGGCCCGGGTGGGGATCCCGGCGCTGCGGGGCATCCGCACCGCGCGGCTGGCCGACGCCGTGGCCTGGGCCCGGTCGTACCCCGCGGCGGGTTATCTGCTCGCCCCGGCAGCCGCCGGAACCCCGGTCGACGCGGTGGTGTGCGCGGACGAACACCGGATAGGCGCGGCGTGGCCGGCGCTGTGGCACGCGGCCGCCCGGCACTCCGGCAGCCCGCACCTGGTGCTGACCGAGGTACCCGGCCGCCGCCGGTACACGGTCGACACCGTCACCCGTCCGGGCCCGGACGGGCGGCCCGAGCATGTCGTCACCGGCCTGCGGGGGGACGTACCCGTCGGCCCGCGCCCGCCGGGCGGCCCGCCGGCCCCGGCCCTGGCGCGCTACACGGCCCGGGTGCTGGACGCGCTCGGCGTGGTGTGCGGCCCGGCCACCACCCGGCTCGCGTACGGCGACGACGCCACGGCGGGCGACGGGCCGCGGCTGGTCTGCGCGCTCGCGGCGCCGGTCATGACGCCGGCCGACGAGGCACCCCGGACGGCGACGGGCCGCCACCGGACGGCCGGCGTGCCGATCCCCTGGACCACGCCCGACAGCCCCTTCTTCCACGGCCGTTCCTGACCCGGCGGCCGCCCGCGCACGCACCCCACCACCCGAGAGGAGCCCCTGTGCCCACGTCACCCGCACACCGGTCCGGCCCCGCCCGCCCCCGGCGCCTGCTGACCGGGAACGCCCGCATCCTGGAGCTGGGCGTACCGCGGAGAGGTCCTTGCCCGGCCGGCCCCGGCCGGATCAAGGACGTCGTGACCGCCGTTGACCGCCGTCCCCGGCGTCACCTGGTCGCGCCGCGCATGAAGCCGTTGTAGATGAAGCGCTGCAGGCACAGGAAGACGACGAGTGTCGGC
The DNA here is from genome assembly GCF_040686075.1 of Streptomyces sp. NPDC086519. Classification (NCBI taxonomy): domain Bacteria; kingdom Bacillati; phylum Actinomycetota; class Actinomycetes; order Kitasatosporales; family Streptomycetaceae; genus Streptomyces; species Streptomyces sp. NPDC086519. The sequence continues at coordinate 22,353 of NZ_JBFBJL010000073.1, read as the reverse complement.
AGGATGACCAGGATCGCGCCCGCCGAGATGATCTCCCAGTGCGCTCCGTAGGGACCCCGGAAGCGGAACAGGGACGTCGAGATGACGCCGAGGTTCTGGGACGGCATGTAGAGGAACGGGATGTAGAAGTCGTTGTAGACGGCGATCCCCTTCACGATCACCACGGTCGCGATCGCCGGTTTCAGCAGCGGCAGGATGATCCTCAGGTAGATGGTGAACGCGTTCGCGCCGTCGAGGCGGGCCGATTCGTCCAGGGAGACCGGGATCGAGCGGACGAACTGCAGGAAGATGTAGATCGAGACGATGTCCGTGCCCAGGTAGAGGGCGATCGGCGCCCACCGGGTGTCGAAGAGGCCGAAGCTGTTGACGATCTGGAAGGTGGCCACCTGGGTGGTCACCCCGGGGACCAGCGCGGCCAGCAGGAAGAGCGCGACCACGAGTCTTCTGAAGGGGAAGGTGAACCGGTCGATCGCGTAGGCCGTCATCGAGCCGATCAGCACCGTCCCGCCGATCGAGAAGACCACGATGAAGAGGGTGTTGCCGAAGGCCCGGAGCATGCCGCCGTCCCGGAACGCGGTCACGTAGTTGCGCAGGTTCAGCAGGTCGTGGGGCGGCGTCAGCGCCCCGCTGCCGTCCGCCATCTCGGCCGGCGACTTCAGCGAGGTCAGCAGGACCACGGAGAGCGGGAGCAGCACCACGAGCGCGGCCGCGGTGAGGGAGAGGTAGACCAGCGCGCGGGTCACCCGTCGGCGTGTCATACGAGGTCCACCCTCTCGTCGGGCACCAGCCGCCGTTGCAGCCAGGTCACCGCCAGCACGATCAGCAGCAGGACGACCGCGGCCGCCGAGGCGAGTCCGGTCTTGTTGTACTGGAAGGCCAGTTTCACGGTCTGGGTCACGAAGGTCTCCGTGCCGGTCGCGCCGCCGGTCATGATGTACGGCACCTCGAAGACCGAGAGCGAGCCGGAGACCGAGAGGATCACGGTGAGGGTGACGACCGGTCGGATGCCCGGCGCGATGATGTGGCGGAACTGCTGCCAGCGGCCCGCGCCGTCCAGTTCGGCCGCCTCGTACAGCTCCCCGGGGATGGACTGGATCGCGCCCAGGAAGAGCACGAAGTTCAGGCCCAGGTAGCGCCAGACCGAGACACCGGCCAGGGAGACGTTCGCCGACACCGGGGTGCCCAGCCAGGCGTGGTGGGTGCGCACTCCGAACAGGGCGAGGACGGAGTCGAGCGTGCCGCCGTCCTGGAAGAAGTAGAGGAAGACGAAGCCGATCGCCACCCCGTTGATCAGGGACGGGAAGAACAGCACCCCCTTGAAGAAGTTCCGGAACCGGATGTCGAAGCTCAGCACGGTCGCGAAGTAGAGGGCGAGGACGATCTGGACGGCCGAGGCCGCCAGGTAGTACCCGCTGACCAGGAAGACCTCGAAGAGGTCGGGGCGGGTGAAGATCTCCGCGTAGTTGTGGGCGCCGGTGTAGTGGAGTTCGGGGCTGACGCCGTCCCAGTCGGTGAAGCTGTACGCCAGCATGTTCACGATCGGCGCGTAGGTGAAGGTGACCAGAAGGGCGAGCGGGGCGAGCAGGAAGAGCCAGGGGGTGAGGTACCGCCGGGCCCGGCGATGCGCCGGCACGGCGGGTGCCTCGGCGCGTTGCGCGGCCGGGACGTTCTTCGCCGTGGTGTACGTCATGGCGTCCCCGCGGTCTTCTCCGCCGCGGTCCACTTCCTGCCGAGGTCGCCGAGGAAGCCGTCCAGCGTGCCGCCGCGGGCCCCCCGGGCGAGATCGACGAGTTTCTGCCGGTAGTCGGGGGCGTTGATGCCGACCTCGGAGGCGGAGTCGATGAGTTTGACCCGGGCGCCGGCCGTGTCGTCCAGCTCGATCAGCTTCACTCCGGCGTCCTCGTACGGCTTGAGGACGGCGGGCAGGGCCGCGCCCTTCAGCGGGGAGATCGCGAGGTTGTCCTTGTCGTAGCCGGACTTGTCGGTGAACCAGTCGATCCAGGCGCGGGCCGCCGCCTTGTGCGCGGAGTGGATGTTGACGGCCTGGTTGTAGTCCGGGCCGACGACCGCGCAGAACTTCCCGTCGGTCTGGGCCGGGAAGGGCATGAAGCCGATGTCGCCGGGGTCCGTGCCCGCCTTCTTCGCGGCGTCCTGGAACTGGACGATCGCCCAGGTGCCGAGCCACTGGGTGGCGATCCTCCCCTTGGCCAGCTGGGCCTTGGAGGCTTCCCAGTTGGTGGTGGTCGGGTCGTTCTCGGCGAGACCGTCGTGGACCACGTCGTACAGCAGTGTGTCCCCCACCCGCAGATCGGCGCCCGCCGCCCACGGATCCCCCTCGGCCAGCTTCGTGGTGGCCTGCGGATCGCAGTGCACCGAGCCGTTGACGAACGTCCACGACGTCAGCGGCCACTGGGCGGCGTAGTTGGTGTAGTAGGGGGTCGCGCCGGTCTTCGCCTTGATCGCCTTGAGGTCGGCGACGAACTCGGCCGGGGTGGTGGGCCACCGGGTCACCCCGGCCTGCTTCCAGACCCGCTTGTTGTAGACGAAGCCCGGCATCACGCCGATCGGGCTCTGCCCGTAGACCTTGCCGTCGACCGCGGTGAAGCCGGTGAAACGGTACTTCTTGGAGAGCTCGGCCCGGGTGCCGAGGGAGGCGAAGAACTTCGGGTAGTCGCTCTTCTTGATGACCCCGGGGATCATCAGGACGTCACCGTAGTTCTCCGTGTTCATCCGGATCTTGACTTCGGTCTCGTAGTTGGTGAGTGCCTGGAACTCGACCTTCACCTTCGGATAGACCTTGTTGAACGCGGCCGCGTACCTCTTCATCGTGCCGTCCTGCACCAGGTCGGTCCGCTGGGTCAGCACCGTGATGGTCCCGGTCACCTTCGAGGGGTCGTCCGGCGCCTTGGCGTCCGCGGCTTTCGTCGAGCCGCCGGTACCGGTACAGCCGGCGAGGAGCAGCGCGGTTCCGGTGGCGAGGGCGGCGAGCGTACGGCGGTTCATGTGCATCAGCTCCGTTCTGGGGACGGACGAGCACGTGCGACGGTTGGCTGATTCGGCACTCTGACAGCGCTTTCCTCAACCGGTAAAGTCCCAATCCCGCCAAGGATGCGGACAGTACGCCCAGGCGCTGGAGTAGACCGGTTTAGGGAGTGCGCATGCTGGAGGTCACGCCGTTCGGCGAGGGATGGGGCCTGGAGTACGAGGGCGGCCGGCTGCCCGCCGCCGTACCGGGATGTGTGCACACCGACCTGCTCGCCGCCGGGGTGATCCCGGACCCCTTCCTCGGGCGGAACGAGACCGAGGTGGCCTGGGTCGGCCGGCGCGAGTGGACGTACACGACGGAACTCGACGCGGCCCACGGGCACGAGCGGACCGACCTCGTCTTCGACGGACTCGACACCGCCGCCGAGCTCAGCGTGGACGGCCGGCTCCTCGGCCGCACGAGGAACATGCACCGCTCGTACCGCTTCGACGTGACCGGGCTGCGCGGGCGGCTCTCGGTGCGGTTCGCCTCCGCGTACACCGAGGCGGCCGCGGTGCGCGACCGGCTGGGCGAGCGGCCCGCCGCCTACACCGAGCCGTACCAGTACATCAGGAAGATGGCCTGTTCCTTCGGCTGGGACTGGGGCCCGACGCTGGTGACGGCCGGGATCTGGCGGCCGGTACGGCTCGAACACTGGTCGACGGCCCGGCTCGGCCGTGTCCGCCCGGTGGTGACGGTCCAGGAGACCGTGGGCACCGTCGAGTTGCACGTCGACGTGGAGCGCACCCGGGTCGAGGCGGGCCTGCACGTCGAGGTGCGGGTGGGCGGGCAGACGGCGCGGGCCCCGATCGAGGGCACGAGCGGGTTGGTACGGGTCCAGGTGCCGGACGTACGGCTGTGGTGGCCGCGCGGATACGGCGAACAGCCGCTGTACGACGTCGAGTTGACCCTGCTGCACGGGACCGGGGTGCTCGACTCGTGGCACCGGCGGGTCGGCTTCCGGACCGTGGAACTGGACCGGCGGTCCGACGAGCACGGCACCGGCTTCACCTTCGTGGTCAACGGGGAGCGGCTGTTCGCGCGGGGCGTCAACTGGATCCCGGACGACGTCTTCCCGTCCCGGGTGACGAGGGAACGGTACCGGCAGCGGCTGGAGCGGGCCGCCGACGCCGGGGTGGACCTGGTGCGGGTCTGGGGCGGCGGGATCTACGAGAGCGAGGACTTCTACGACGCCTGTGACGAACTGGGGCTGCTGGTCTGGCAGGACTTCCCGTTCGCGTGCGCGGCCTACCCGGAGGAGCAGCCGCTGCGCGGCGAGGTGGCGGCGGAGGCCCGGGAGAACGTCGTACGGCTGATGCCGCATCCCTCGCTGGTGCTGTGGAACGGCAACAACGAGAACCTGTGGGGTTTCCGGGACTGGGGGTGGGAGGAGCGGCTGGCCGGGGAGTCCTGGGGCGAGGGGTACTACCTGGGGCTGCTGCCCCGGGTGGTGGCGGAGCTGGACCCGACGCGGCCGTACACGGCGGGCAGTCCGTGGTCCGGTTCGTGGGAGCGGCACCCGAACGATCCGGCGCACGGTACCCACCACTCCTGGGAGGTGTGGAACCGGACGGACTACGCCGAGTACCGCGCACACGTGCCGCGTTTCGTCGCGGAGTTCGGCTGGCAGGCGCCGCCCGCGTACGCCACCCTGCGGCGGGCGCTGCCGGGTGAGGCGCTCGCGGCGGACTCCCCCGGCATGCTGCACCACCAGAAGGCCGACGACGGGAACGGGAAGCTGCGGCGCGGCCTGGAGCGCCACTTCGCCTTTCCCGAGGGGGACTTCGACCGCTGGCACTACCTGGCGCAGCTCAACCAGGCGCGGGCCGTGGCCGCCGGGATCGAGCACTGGCGCGCGCACTGGCCGGTGTGCGCGGGCACGGTCGTCTGGCAGCTCAACGACTGCTGGCCGGTGACCTCCTGGGCCGCGATCGACGGGGACGGGCGGGAGAAGCCGCTCTGGCACGAGGTGCGGCGGCTGTACGCGGACCGGCTGCTGAGCCTCCAAGTGCGCCAGGAGGGGCTGGTGTTGGCCGCCGTCAACCAGGGAGCGAAGGCGTGGAGCGGCCGAGTGGCACTGCGCCGGATGACCGTCGGCGGGGCGGTGGTCGGGGGTGCGGAGACGGCGCTGGAGGCCGGGGCGCGGGCGGTCGCGGTGGTCGGCGTACCGGAGGAACTGCGGCCGCAGGGGCCGAAGGAGTTCCTGGTCGCCGACTGCGGAGGGCTGCGGGCCCTGTACTTCCCGGCCCCGGACCGCGAGATCCCGTACCTGGAGCCGGAGTTCGAGGTGACCGTGGCGCCGGGGACGGTCACGGTCACGGCCCGCACCCTGGTACGGGACCTCCTTCTCCAGGCCGACCGGCTGGATGCGGGCGCGCGGGCCGACCGGGGGCTGGTCACGCTGCTTCCCGGGGAACGGGTCACGATCGGGGTGACCGGCTGGAAGACTCCGGACGTGGCCGCCGCCCGGGCCGCCCTGTACTGCGTGGAGCCCTCCCGATGACAGCACCCCGCGTCACCATCAAGGACGTCGCCGCCCGCGCGGGGGTGTCCAAAGGTGCCGTGTCGCTCGCCTTCAACCACAAGCCGGGGCTCGCGGAGGCGACCCGGGACCGGATCTTCGCGGCGGCGCGGGAGCTGGGGTGGGCGCCGAACACCACGGCGCGCTCCCTGGCGGGGGCGCGGGTGGACGTGGTCGGCCTCGCGATCTGCCGCCCCGCCCGGATGCTCGGGCTGGAACCCTTCTACATGGAGTTCATCTCCGGCGTGGAGAGCGTGCTGACCGAGCACTCCTGCTCGCTGCTGCTGCGGCTGGTGCGGAGCGTGGAGGAGGAGGCCGGGCTGCTGGAGTCCTGGTGGAAGGGACGGCACATCGGCGGGGCGATCCTCGTCGACTTCCGGGCCGACGATCCCCGGGTGGCGGCGGTGCGGCGGCTCGGACTGCCGGTGGTGGCGGTGGGGCATCCCTCGCTGACAGGCGGCCTGACGTCCGTGTGGACGGAGGACGGAGACGCGGTCGCGGAAGCCGTGCGGTACCTCGCCGCGCTTGGGCACCGCCGGATGGCGCGCGTCGGCGGAGCCGCGGCGCTCGGCCACACCGGGATGCGGGGCAGCGCGTTCGCGGCGGCCGCCGAGGCGTTGGGGCTGGCCGGGGCGTCCCAGGTGACGACCGACTACTCGGGGGAGGCGGGGGCGCGGGCCACTCGGTCGCTGCTGTCCGCCGCGGCGGGCGACCGGCCGACGGCGATCATGTACGACAACGACATCATGGCGGTGGCGGGGCTTTCGGTGGCCGCCGAGATGGGGTTGCGGGTGCCGGAGGACGTGTCGTTGCTGGCGTGGGACGACTCGCAGTTGTGCCGGCTGACGCATCCGACGCTGTCGGCGATGAGTCATGACGTGCAGGGGTTCGGGGCGGAAGTGGCTCGGACGTTGTTCGGGGAGGCCGGGTCGCATGCGGTGGCCACTCCGGTACTGACTCCCAGAGGGTCCACCGCGCCCCCTCGATGAATCGGCGTAGGGGGGTGCGGGTCCGTTGTGGCTGGTCGCGCCCACGCGGCGGAGCCGCATGTCGGTACGGCCCCGCGCCCCTTGCGGGGCGCCGCAGCACATGTGACCTTCGCCGCTCCCCCCGCCAGGACTGGGCAGTCACGTTACTCATAAGTAGCATGGGTTCTGAGCGCGCGCTCAGCGCATCGCAGCAGTGCCATCCCGCACCCTGGAGGAGAGCCAATCGTGCCTCGTACCGTCAGGGATGTCGTCTTCGTCGACGGCGTCCGTACCCCGTTCGGCAAGGCGGGCCCGAAGGGCATCTACCACGAGACCCGCGCCGACGACCTCGTCGTGAAGGCGATCCGGGAGCTGCTGCGCCGCAACCCCGGGCTGGACACCAAGAAGATCGACGAGGTCGCCGTCGCCGCGACCACGCAGATCGGTGACCAGGGTCTGACCATCGGCCGTACCGCGGGCATTCTCGCGGGCCTGCCGACCTCCGTGCCCGGCTACTCCATCGACCGCATGTGCGCCGGCGCGCTGACCGCCGTCACCACGGTCGCCGGTTCCGTCGCCTTCGGCGCGTACGACGTCGCCATCGCCGGCGGTGTCGAGCACATGGGCCGGCACCCGATGGGTGAGGGCGTGGACCCGAACCCGCGGTTCGTCAGCGAGAAGCTGGTCGACGAGTCGGCGCTGTTCATGGGCATGACCGCCGAGAACCTGCACGACCGCTACCCGCAGATCACCAAGCTGCGCGCCGACGAGTACGCGGTGCGCTCGCAGGAGAAGGCCGCCAAGGCGTACGCCAACGGCAAGATCCAGGCAGACCTGGTGCCGATCTCGGTGCGCCGGACCAACCCGGAGGCCGGCGAGACCGGCTGGGGCCTGGTCACCGCCGACGAGCCGATGCGGCCGGGGACCACCCTGGAGAACCTGTCGGGTCTCAAGACGCCGTTCCGTGTGCACGGGCGGGTCACCGCCGGCAACGCGGCCGGTCTGAACGACGGTGCGACCGCCGCGATCATCGCCTCCGAGGACTTCGCCCGCGAGAACAACCTGCCGGTGAAGATGCGGCTCGTCTCCTACGCCTTCGCGGGTGTCGAGCCCGAGGTCATGGGCTACGGCCCGATCCCGGCCACCGAGAAGGCGCTCGCCCAGGCGGGGCTGTCCATCTCCGACATCGGTCTGTTCGAGATCAACGAGGCCTTCGCCGTGCAGGTGCTGGCCTTCCTCGACCACTACGGCATCGCGGACGACGACGAGCGCGTCAACCAGTACGGCGGCGCCATCGCCTTCGGTCACCCGCTGGCCTCCTCCGGCGTGCGTCTGATGACGCAGCTGGCCCGCCAGTTCGAGGAGCAGCCGAACGTCCGCTACGGCCTGACCACCATGTGCGTCGGCTTCGGCATGGGCGCGACGGTCATCTGGGAGAACCCGCACTTCGAGGGGGACAAGTGAGCACCACCGCCGAGCTTCTGAAGCAGGCTTCGGACCTGTTCCCCGACGAGGTCGTGACGTCGGCACACGTACGCCACTTCGACCTGCCGGCCGGCGCCGGCCGCTTCGCGCTGATCACCCTGGACAACGGCCTGGACCACACCAAGCCGACCACCTTCGGCCCGGCCTCGCTGGCGAACCTCAACACCGCGATCGACCAGGTGGAGAAGGAGGCGGCCGAGGGCACCATCGTCGGTGTCGGCATCACCGGCAAGCCGTTCATCTTCGCCGTCGGCGCGGACCTCAAGGGCGTCGAGCTCCTCAAGGAGCACGAGCACGCGCTGGCCATCGGCAAGGGCGGACACGAGGTCTTCAAGCGCCTCGCGGGCCTCGCGGTGCCGACCTTCGCGTACTACAACGGTGCCGCCATGGGCGGTGGCGTCGAGGTCGGTCTGCACTGCACGTACCGGACCGTGTCCAAGGCCATCCCGGCGTTCTCACTGCCCGAGGTCTTCCTGGGCCTGGTGCCGGGCTGGGGCGGCTGCGCGCTGCTGCCGAACCTGATCGGCGCCGACAAGGCCGTCTCGGTCATCATCGAGAACAGCCTCAACCAGAACAAGCAGCTCAAGGGGCAGCAGGTCTTCGACCTCGGCATCGCCGACGCCCTCTTCGAGGGCGCCGACTTCCTGGAGCAGTCGCTGGTCTGGACGGCCGCCGTGCTCAACGGCGACATCGAGGTCGAGCGTCCGGTGATCGACCGCGGCGAGGCCTGGGACCAGGCCGTCGCCCGCGGCCGCTTCATCGCGGACTCCAAGGTGCACGGCGCGGCCCCGGCCGCCTACCGCGCCCTGGACATCATCGCCGCCGCCAAGAACGGCGACCTCCAGCAGGGCTACGACGCCGAGGACCTGGCGCTCGCCGACCTGATCATGGGCGGTGAACTGCGCGCCGGCATCTACGCGTTCAACCTGGTGCAGAAGCGCGGCAAGCGCCCGGCGGGCGCGCCCGACAAGAACCTGGCGCGTCCGGTCACCAAGGTGGGCGTCGTGGGCGCGGGTCTCATGGCCTCGCAGCTCGCCCTGCTCTTCCTGCGCCGCCTGGAGGTGCCGGTCGTGCTGACCGACATCGACCAGGAGCGCGTCGACAAGGGTGTGGGCTACGTCCACGCCGAGATCGACAAGCTGCTCGGCAAGGGCCGTATCAGCCAGGACAAGGCCAACCGCCTCAAGGCCCTGGTCACCGGTGTGCTGGACAAGGCGGAGGGCTTCTCCGACGCGGACTTCGTCATCGAGGCCGTGTTCGAGGAGATCGGTGTCAAGCAGCAGGTGTTCGCGGAGGTCGAGGCGGTCGCCCCGGCGCACGCGATCCTCGCCACCAACACCTCCTCGCTGTCGGTGACGGAGATGGCGTCGAAGCTCAAGAACCCCGAGCGGGTCGTGGGCTTCCACTTCTTCAACCCGGTCGCGGTTCTCCCCCTCCTGGAGATCGTGCGCGGCGAGCAGACCGACGACGCGTCGCTCGCGACCGCGTTCGCCGTCGCCAAGAAGCTGAAGAAGACGGCGGTTCTGGTGAAGGACGCCCCGGCGTTCGTCGTGAACCGCATCCTCACCCGCTTCATGGGCGAGATCCAGAACGTCATCGACGAGGGCACCCCGGTCGAGGTCGCGGAGAAGGCGGTCGAGCCGCTGGGTCTGCCGATGTCGCCGCTGGTGCTGTTGGAGCTGGTCGGTCCGGCCATCGGTCTGCACGTCTCGGAGACCCTCAACCGGGCCTTCCCGGACCGCTTCACGGTCTCCCCGAACCTCGCGGCCGTCGTCAAGGCGGGCAAGCGCGGCTTCTACGTGTACGACAGCGGGAAGCCGGAGCTGGACCCGGAGGTCGCCGCGCTGCTCAAGCAGGGTGACTCGGTCCTCAGCGAGGAGCAGGTCCGCGACCGTGTCCTGGACGCCGTCGCCCAGGAGATCGGGCTCATGCTCGACGAGGGTGTCGTCGCCGAGGCCCAGGACATCGACCTCTGCCTGATCACGGGCGCCGGCTGGCCCTTCCACCTGGGCGGCATCACGCCGTACCTGGACCGCGAGGGCGTCTCGGAGCGCGTGAACGGCAAGAAGTTCCTGGCCCCGGGCGTGGCATCGGTGCCCGCGTAACGGCCACAGCGCAGTGAAGGGGCCCTCCGCACCACGCGGAGGGCCCCTTTTCGTTCTCCCGTGCGGTTCCAGAAGCCCGTGCGGTTCCAGAAGCCCGTGCACTCGCAGAAGTCAGACCGCGCGCCAGGCCGCGAGCGCCAGCCCCGGCTCGTCCTTGCGGCGGGTGAGCAGGAACTGCCCGGTGGACGGCGACAGGCTCGCCGCGGTCACCCGGCCCTCCTCGTCCGTGGTCAGGGCGACCCGGGCGTCGGCGGGGAGTTGTGGTCCCGACTCGGTCCACCAGGCGCCCGCCCCCTCGTCCTGGGTCGGATACGCGGCGAAGGCCACCCGGCCGCTCGCCGAGCGCTGGGCGAGCAGGGTGCAGTCGTACCCGTCGAGTTCGCAGCGGACCGCGGCGACCGGGCCGGGCCCGGCGGACGGCAGCAGGGTGTGCGGCTTGCCGCCCGGACGCCAGGCGCAGAGGTCCCCGGACTCGTCGGTGTAGTAGAGGGTGGTGCTTTCGGCCGAGGTGGCGAGGGCGGTGAGAGTGCCCGGCCGGACCGGGGTCTCAAGCGACTCAAGGAGCACCGGCGGTTTGCCGGCCTCCTCCTGACGCCAGTGCACGATGCCGCCGGGCACGGCCGCGTACACCTCGACGCGCCCCGACGCGCCGGTCACCGCCGCGAGCCCGTCCTCGACCAGCCGTCCCTTCAGGTCCCGCCACGGCTCCCAGCCGCCCTTCTCCTTCTGAGCGACCATGCTCACCCCGCGCCCCCGGTTGCGGACGAAGACATGGGCGCGGCCCTCCGCGTCCACGGCCACCGCCGGCACACCGGTGACGTCGCCCTTCTTGCTCGGGTGGCCGATCGACTGCCAGTCCAGGGCGGCCAGATGCGGCCGGTAGTGCGTGGAGTGGACGAGACCCGACTCACCCCGCACGGTGGGCCGCCAGGCGACCAGGTGGGCGTATCCGTTGGCCCCCTGCCCCACCGAGAAGCCGGCATGCAGCCGCTGGTCGCCGCCCATCTTCCGGGGCGCGCCCCAGGGCGCGCCGGGTCCGCGTTCGGCGCGGCACAACACGGCGTCGCCCGACGGCAGATAGACACTGAGCCGGCCGTCACGGCCGCGGAGGAGCCAGTCGCCGTTCACCGCTTCACTCTAAGCGGGGCCGTTCGCGGCAGTGGAGCGGCCCCGGGCGTGCGAGGCTTGGGGCATGGAAGACGAAGCTCCCCTGCTGGTGATCGTCGACGGCGCGAACGTCGTCGGGGCACGGCCGGACGGCTGGTGGCGGGACCGTAAGGGGGCCGCCGAGCGGCTCCGCGACCGGCTCGCCGAGCGGGGGCTGCCCGGCCGGCCGACGCCGGTGGAGCTGGTGCTCGTCGTCGAGGGCGCGGCCCGCGGGGTGGCGTCGGTGCCCGGGGTACGGGTGGAGTCGGCACCCGGCAGCGGCGACGACCGGATCGTGGAGCTGACCGCCGAGGACCCCGGCCGGCCCCGGCTCGTCGTCACCGCCGACCGTGAACTGCGGAGCCGGGTCACCGAGTTGGGCGCCGAGGTGATCGGGCCGAGCACCCTGCTGCGCTGAGCGGGGCGCTCCGCCGGAAGTACCGCGGCACGCCGACTGCGGCGCCGTCGTGGCTGGTTGCGCGGTTCCTCCCCCAGCCTTCGGCCGGGGGTACCCCCCAGCGCCCCTTACGGGGCGCTCGGCACCCTGACGTACAGCACCGCGCCGTCCACCTCGCCGGCCTGCTCGTACCCTGTCGCGAGCAGCCTGCGCAGGCTGGGGACGCGGTCGGGGCCGTACGGCTTGCCCCGGGAGTCGTCGATCACCAGGGCCGGCGCCCGGTCGGCCATTTCCGCGCGGAAGACCGGCCAGGTGCCGGCGACGGCGTACTTCTCGCCGACCTGCGGGCCGTCCCGGCCGCCGCTGAAGTTGGTGAGGAGGCCGGCGGTGAGGTAGCGGGTCGCCGGGGTGCGGTCGGCGAGCCAGTACGTCTCCGGGTGTATGCCCCACACCAGGACCCGGTCGCCGGGCTCGGTACGGCGGTCCAGGGTGAGCGCCAGCCGCTGGGCGTGCGCCAGTTCGGGCCGGGGGGCCAGGACGCCCCAGGTCAGGAACAGGGCGCAGGCGCAGGCCGAGGCGAGCACGGCGCCCGGGGTCCGCTCCCGCGGCAGGATCTGCAACGCGGCCGTGGCCAGCAGCGCGAGCGGCGGGGTGAGTTGCAGGAAGTAGTGGCCGAAGAAGTGGAAGCCGAGGGCGACGGCGGCCGCCGACGCGGCCAGCCACAGCCACAGGTCGCCGGAGCCGGTGCGGGCGATGCGCAGGGCCCGCACGATGGCCGGGAGCAGGCCGGCCGAGGCCGCGCCGAGAATCGCGGTGTTGGTCATCGCCCGCGCCAGGACATGGAGTTCGGAGCCGGTGAAGGAGGCGTAGGCGCCGGAGCCGGTGACCGTCCAGAAGGCGAAGCCGGCCGGGTCGGTGACCAGGGCCGCGCCGAGTACGGGCAGGGCGGCGCCGGCCGCCAGCCTGAGCAGGCCCGCGCGCGGGCCGCCGTGCCGGCCGAGGAGAAAGAGCACCGGCAGCAGGACCGCCCCGCCGGTCTGCTTGGTGAGGAAGGCGCAGGCGACGGCGGCCCCGGCCGCGCCCCAGCGGCGGCGGTCGGCGCACCACACCGCGGCGGCCGTGCAGGGCAGCATGAACACCTCGAAGGTGGCCGCCTGCGCGTCCTCGGGGTTGAGGCCGACCGAGACCAGCAGATACAGCGCCCCGGCGGTACGGCCCGCGCGGTCCCCCCAGCGCCGCCGGGCGATCGACGCGAGCAGCGCGGCAGTGGCCAGCTGGGCCAGGACGGCGAGGACCCGGACCGGGGTGAGCGACCCGGACCCGAAGACCGCGAACGTCCCCTCGTACAGCCACGGCAGCAGCGGCGGCTTGCGGTCCACGACCGTCTCGTACAGCTGCCCGCCGCGCGCGAGGAGGCGTGCCTGGACGGCGAGGTAGCCCTCGTCCGGGTTCCACAGCGGTCTGAGGAAGGACGGCACGCGGGTGACGCAGGCCAGGACGGCGAGCAGCGGCAGCAGCCGCGCCCAGTACCCCCTCCCTGCGCCTACGGACCGTGGTGGGGCGAGGGGCGCGAGAAGCATGGGGAGCACGCTATCCGGCCCCGCAGTCCCATCCCGGCGGGACATACGGGGCCGGAGCGGCGAGCCTGCCGGTCACGGAGCGTCGGCGGGGGCCCGCCCGGCCTGGGCGAGGCGGCTGTGCGAGCGGCCGTAGAGGAAGTAGACGACGAAGCCGATGATCATCCAGATGGCGAACCGCAGCCAGGTCTCCGCGGGCAGGTTGAGCATCAGCCACAGCGAGGCCAGGACGGACAGGATCGGCAGCGCCGGCACCCAGGGGGTGCGGAAGGACCGCTCCAGGTCCGGCCGGGTGTTGCGCAGGATGATCACACTGATCGCGACGACGACGAACGCGAAGAGCGTGCCGATGTTCACCAGTTCGGCGAGTTCGCTGAGACTGGTGAAGCCGGCGACGATCGCGATGACGACGCCCAGCAGGATGGTCGGCCGGTACGGGGTGCGGAACCTCGGGTGGGTGTGCGAGAAGAAGCGGGGCAGCAGGCCGTCCCGGCTCATCGCGAAGAACACCCGGGACTGGCCGAGCAGCAGGATCATGCAGACGGTGGTCAGGCCGACGGCCGCGCCGAAACTGATCAGGCCCGCGAACCAGGGATGCCCGGTGGCCTTGAACGCGTCGGCCAGCGGGGCGTCCACGGACAGCTCGCTGTACTTCTGCATGCCGGTCACCACGATGGCCACCGCCACGTAGAGCGCGGTGCAGATGATGAGGGAGCCGATGATGCCGCGCGGCACGTCCCGCTGCGGGTGGCGGGTCTCCTCGGCGGCGGTGGCGACGACGTCGAAGCCGATGAAGGCGAAGAAGACGACGGAGGCGGCGGTGAAGATGCCCATCACGCCGAAGTTGGAGGGCGCCCAGCCGAACATCAGCTGGATCAGCGGGGCCTTGAGGTTGCCGCCGGCCGGCACCGGTTCCTTGGCCGGGACGAAGGGGCTGTAGTTGCCGCTGTTGATGAAGAAGGCGCCCGCGATGATGACGACCAGGACGACGGCCACCTTGATGGCGACGACGACCGAGGTGACCCGGGCCGAGAGCTTCATGCCGACGACGAGGATCGCGGTGAGGACGAGGACCAGGGCGGCGGCGAGGATGTCGAAACCGAAGCCGTGGGCGCCGTCGCGGCCGCTGAGGTAGCCGGGCAGATGCCAGCCCGCGTTCTCGAGCAGCGAGTGGATGTACCCCGACCAGCCGACGGCGACCACCGCCGTGCCCAGCGCCAGCTCCAGCACCAGGTCCCAGCCGATGATCCAGGCGGGGAACTCGCCGAGGGAGGCGTACGAGAAGGTGTACGCCGAACCGGCGACCGGGACGGTGGAGGCGAACTCCGCGTAGCACAGCGCGGCGAGGCCGCAGACGACGCCGGCCACGACGAAGGAGAGCGCTACGGCGGGGCCCGCGTTGTTCTTCGCGGCCGTGCCGGTCAGGACGAAGATGCCGGTGCCGATGATGACACCCACGCCGAAGACCGTGAGGTCCAGGGCCGACAGCGACTTCTTGAGCGCGTGCTCCGGTTCCTCGGTGTCCTTGATGGACTGTTCGACGTTCTTCGTCCTGAAGAGGGTACTGCCCACGTGTCTACCTCCCACGTTTGTCGTCCTCGACATGATCGAGAGGGCCGGGGGTGCGTATGCCCCGGCAAGGGCAGGTTCACGCAGATGGGCCGGTCTCGCCACCGGAGAGGCGAGACCGGCCCATGGTCCAATACAGCCCCGCCCCCCGAAGGGGCGCTCCGGCCGGGGCGGCTTTGATCAGTCCCTCGCCGGTTCCACCGAAGTGACATCCGTCGGCTGACCGTCCAGCTTCGCCACCAGGCCCGTCACCTGGCGGGCGATGTCCGGGGCTGTCAGGCCGATCTCGGCCATGACCTCGGCCCTCGACGCGTGGTCGAGGAAGCGGGGCGGGATGCCGAAGTCTCGGAGCGGGACGTCCACTCCGGCGTCCCTCAGCGCCTGGGCGACGGCGGAGCCCACACCGCCCACGCGGATGTTGTCCTCCACCGTCACGACCACCCGGTGACGCTCGGCCAGCGGGGCCATGGCCTCGTCGACCGGCTTGACCCAGCGCGGGTCGACCACGGTGGTGGAGATGCCCTGCTTGTCGAGGAGGCCGGCGATCTCCAGGCACATGGGGGCGAGGGCGCCCACGGAGACCAGGAGCACGTCCGGGGTGTCGGTGCCGGGCTCGCGCAGGACGTCCATGCCGCCGACCTTGCCGACGGCGGCCACGGCGGGGCCGACCGCGCCCTTGGAGAAGCGGACGACCGTCGGGGCGTCGTCGACCTCGACGGCCTCGCGGAGCTGGGCGCGGACCTGGTCGGCGTCACGCGGGGCGGCGAGCCTGAGGCCGGGCACGACCTGGAGGATCGACATGTCCCACATGCCGTTGTGGGAGGCGCCGTCGGTGCCGGTGACGCCGGCCCGGTCCAGGACGAAGGTCACCCCGCACCTGTGCAGGGCCACGTCCATCAGCACCTGGTCGAAGGCGCGGTTGAGGAAGGTGGCGTACACGGCGAAGACGGGGTGCAGGCCGGCCGTGGCGAGGCCCGCCGCCGAGACGGCGCCGTGCTGCTCGGCGATGCCGACGTCGTAGATACGGTCCGGGAAGGTGTCCGCGAACTTCTTCAGGCCGACCGGCTGGAGCATGGCCGCCGTGATGGCCACGATGTCCTCGCGCTCCTTGCCGAGCTCGACCATCTCGTCACCGAACACGGAGGTCCAGTCGGCGCCAGAGACCTTGACCGGCAGGCCGGTGTCGGGGTGGATGGGGCCGATGCCGTGGAAGCGGTCGGCCTCGTCCTGGAGGGCGGGCTGGTAGCCGCGGCCCTTCTCGGTGAGGCAGTGCACGATCACCGGGCCGCCGAACCGCTTGGCCCGCGTGAGGGCCGACTCCAGGGCCTCGATGTCGTGGCCGTCGATCGGGCCGACGTACTTCAGGCCGAGGTCCTCGAACATGCCCTGCGGGGCGATGAAGTCCTTCAGCCCCTTCTTGGCGCCGTGCAGGGTGTCGTAGAGCGGCCTGCCGACGACCGGGGTGCGCTCCAGCAGGTCCTTGCCCCGGGCCAGGAACCGCTCGTACCCGTCGGTCGTACGCAGGGTCGCCAGGTGGTTGGCGAGGCCGCCGATGGTCGGGGCGTACGAGCGCTCGTTGTCGTTGACGACGATGACCAGCGGGCGGTCCTTGGCGTCGGCGATGTTGTTCAGCGCCTCCCAGGCCATGCCGCCGGTGAGGGCGCCGTCACCGATCACCGCGACGACGTGACTGTCGCGTGCCAGCAGCTGGTTGCCCTTGGCGATGCCGTCCGCCCAGCCGAGCACGGTGGAGGCGTGACTGTTCTCGATGACGTCGTGCTCGGACTCGGCCTGCGAGGGGTAGCCGGACAGGCCGCCCTTCTGTTTGAGCCTGGAGAAGTCCTGACGGCCGGTGAGCAGCTTGTGCACGTAGGACTGGTGGCCGGTGTCCCAGAGCACCTTGTCCTTCGGGGAGTCGAAGACGCGGTGCAGGGCGATGGTGAGCTCGACCACGCCCAGGTTGGGACCGAGGTGTCCGCCGGTCTTGGAGACCGCTTCCACGAGGAAGGTCCGGATCTCCTCTGCCAGCTGGACCAGCTCCTCGGGGCTGAGCCGGTCCAGATCGCGCGGTCCCCTGATACGGGTCAGCAGCGGCACCCGTGCCTCCTTGCAGTAGAGCTGATCGAGCTGTTGCCGGGCTCGTCGAGTCTAATGTTCCGCCCGGGCGGCCGACGCGCGGGCTGTACGTCATACGTCACGCGAACGGCCGTACCCAACGAAAGGGTTCCTGAGACACAGCTGTGCCCGGTGCCTTTTCAGACACCGGGCACTGTCACGTCCCTGAAAGGGGCGCGGGGCTGTGTTCATTTGCGGCTACCGCCGCGTGGGCGCGACCAGCCACAACGGACCGGCACCCGCACCACCACCGCACCCCCAACGGCGATCGGTGTCAGCCGCGCCCCGCCGCCTTCTGGCTCTTGCGGGAGACGGAGTCGATGACGACCGCACCCAGCAGAACGCCACCGGTGATCATGTACTGGATCGACGTGTTCATGTTCAGCAGGTCGAGACCGGTCTGGATGGACTGGATGACCAGCATGCCCAGGAGGGCGGACCAGACGGTACCGCGGCCGCCGAACAGCGACGTGCCGCCGATGACCGCCGCCGCGATGGCGAGCATCAGCGTGTTGCCGCCACCGGCGTTGAGCGTCGCGCTCGCCGTCTGACCGGCGAAGAACATGCCGCCGATCGCCGCGAAGCCACCGGAGATCGCGAACACGGTGATCCGGACCATCGGCACGCTGATACCGGCACGCCGGGCCGCCTCGATGCCGCCGCCGACCGCGAAGACCTTGCGGCCGTAGGTCGTACGGCGCAGCACGAAGTCGACGATCACCAGCGACGCCAGGAAGATCACCAGCGCGTTGGAGACACCGGCCGCGTTGTTCAGCACGGCGGCGGCGGCGAAGGACGCGACCGCGAGCAGCGCGACGCGGACGATGATCTCGCTGGTGGGCCGGAACGGCACGCCCGCCGCGCGGCGCCGGCGCTGCTCGTTGAACTGGCCCAGCGCCGACAGCACGACACCGAGGCCGGCCAGCAGGTAGGCGCCGATGATGGCCTGGTCCATGAAGAAGGAGCTCTGGCCGAGGACGTGCACCGGACCGCTGTCGGCCGGGATGTTGATCGTGCCGCTGTCGCCGAGCAGCCACAGCATCAGACCGTTCCAGCCGAGGAAGCCGGCCAGGGTGACCACGAACGCGGGTACGCCGATCCTGGCGAAGAACCAGCCGTGCAGGGCGCCGATGCCGACACCCGTGACGATCGTGAGGACCAGCGCCAGCCACTGGTTCATTCCGTGGTTGACCACGAAGACGGCGAACACCGTGGAGGCCAGACCGCTCACCGATCCGACGGAGAGGTCGATCTCGCCGAGCAGCAGCACGAACACCAGGCCGATGGCGAGCATGCCGGTGGCCGAGAGGAAGTAGCTGATGTTGGAGAGGTTCTCCGCGCTGAGGAACAGGCTGTTCTTCACCTGGAAGATGGTCCAGATGATGACCAGGCCGATCACCACCGGCAGCGAGCCCAGCTCGCCGCCCCGCACCCGGCGCTTGAACTCCGTGAGGTAGCCCTTCAGGCCCTCTTCACGGACCAGCAGACGCGGGTCGACGACCGCGACCGGCGCGGCCGTGGGGTCGTCGGCGGGGGCCACCGTGGTCACGGCGTCGGCCGGCTCGGTCTTGTCGAGCCGGGGCGACTCGTCGCCCTTGACGGTCTTGTTGGACGTCTCGCTCACTTTGCCGCCTCCGGGGTGCGACGCTCCGAACGACGGGTCACGGCGTTGTCCGTGGCACCCGTGATCGCCGCGATGATCTCTTCCTGGCTGGTGCTCTTCACGGGGAAGAAACCATTGTTCCTGCCCAGACGCAGCACGGCGACGGTGTCCGCGACCGCCTTCACGTCGGCCATGTTGTGGCTGATGAGAATGACGGCGAGGTTCCGCTCGCGCAGCCGCTCGACCAGGTCGAGGACCTGCGCGGTCTGCTCGACGCCGAGGGCGGCGGTGGGCTCGTCGAGGATGACGACCTTGGGGTCGCCGATCAGGGCGCGGGCGATGGCCACGACCTGACGCTGACCGCCGGAGAGGCTGGCGATCGGGATGCGCACGCTCGGGATCCGGATGGAGAGCGTGCTCAGCAGCTCGCGGGCCTGCTTCTCCATCGTCACCTCGTCGATGACGCCGCGGTGCAGCAGCTCACGGCCGAGGAAGAGGTTGCCCACCACGTCGAGGTTGTCGCAGAGGGCGAGGTCCTGGTAGACCGTCGCGACGCCGAGCCCCTGGGCGTCGTGCGGCTTGTTGATGCTGACGGAGTTGCCCTCCCACTCGATGACGCCCTCATCGATGGGGTGCACACCCGCGATCGTCTTGACCAGGGTCGACTTTCCTGCGCCGTTGTCGCCCACCAGGGCGACCACTTCTCCGGCGTGGACCTCCAGTTCGACGTCGGTGAGGGCCTGGACCGCACCGAATCGCTTGGAGACTCCGCGCAACGCCAGCACGGGCGTAGCGGACACGTGAACCATCTCCTTCGCCGCCTGACCGGCGGGGATGCCGCGCTTGGTGATCAGGCGCGGAGGGTCGTGCGGTACCTCGGGGTGCCTCGGTGTACGCACGCGGTTTACAAGATGAACATGCGCGAATCCGCCGCGCTTGGCAACGGGTCCGTCCGACGCCCGTTCCGGCAGCGGGGTATGAAGGCCGGAGCGGGCGTCGGAGGGGTTTCGCGAGACCGCCGGACGGACCGGGCCCTTGCGGAAGGGCCGGGGTGCGCCGGGCGGCCGGGGCCCGGGTGTCGTACTGCGATCACCCGGGCGCTGACGGCCGGAGCCGTGCGGCTCCGGTGCCGGACTACTGCAGGCCGGCGGCCTTGCAGGCCTTGGCGAACTCGCTGGTGCAGATGTCGGAGACGGTGTAGAGACCGTCCTTGATCACCGTGTCCTTGATGTTGGCCTTGGTGACCGACACCGGGGTCAGCAGCTGCGAGGGCACCTTGTTGCCGGAGCCGCTGGTCAGCGTGGTGGTGGCGAGCGAGGAGATGCTCTTGCCCTCCAGCAGGTCCACCGCGATCGTGGCGGCGGCGTCGGCCTCCGGCTTGAACGCCTTGTAGACGGTGGAGGACTGGGTGCCGGCGACGATGCGCTGGATGCCCGCGAGCTCCGCGTCCTGGCCCGTCAGCGGGATGCCGCTGATGCCGGCGCCCTTGAGGGTGTTGGCGATACCACCGGCCATGCCGTCGTTGGCGGAGTAGACGCCCGCGATGTTCTTGGCACCGAGCTGGGTGATGGCCGCCTTCACCTTCTGCGCGGCGACCGTGTCCTTCCACAGACCGGACTGCTCGTAGGCGATGTCGACCTTGCCGTCGAGAGCCTCGTGCGCGCCCTTCTTGAACTGGGCGGCGTTCGGGTCGGCGTCGTCACCGTTGATCATGACGATCTTGGACTTGGTGGTCGCCTTGGAGCCGAGGGCGTCGAGGAGGGCCTGGCCCTGGAGCTGGCCGACCTTGACGTTGTCGAAGGAGACGTAGGCCGAGACGTTGCCCTGGGCGAGGCGGTCGTACGCGACGACCTTGATGCCCTTGGCCACGGCGGCGTCGATGGAGGACTTGATGGCCGCAGAGTCCTGGGCGGAGATCACGATGACCTTCACGCCCTTGGTGACCATGCTGCTGACCTGCTGGGCCTGCTTGGCCGCGTCACCGGCAGCGTTCGCGTACTCGACCTTGCAGTCGGCACACAGCGAGCTGACCTGCTGCTCGAAGTACGGCTTGTCGAACTTCTCGTAGCGCGCGGTCACGCTGTCGGGGAGCAGCAGGCCGATGGTCTTGCTACCACCGGAGGAGCTGCTGCTCGACGAGTCGCTCTTCTTGTCGCCGGCCTTGCCACAGGCGGCGAGCGACAGCGCCATGGAAACCGCGGCGGTGCCGATCACGACTCTACGCATCGTTGCGTTCATTTGGGGGTGCCTCCCTGACAGGGCCGCAACGCTGCGGCCGAGGTGGCTGGAAGTCAACTCGGCCGTGACTTCGACGTCAAGAAGTAAATACTTAACGAGATGGCAACGGCGCCATTCGTTCTCTAAGTGAAGGCAGGTGCAACAGCGGGCAACGACCCATCCAAAAGGGTCGAATCGCCCATCTCGCTGAGGGCGAGAGCGAGCGCGCCGAGCACCTCCGCACGGCCGCCGAGCGCCCCCGGAAGCACCGAGAGCTGGCGGGCCGCACTGGGGATCGCATAGCGGCTCACGGACTCCCTGATGGGCCCCAGGACCAGCTCTCCGGCCTCGGCGAGATCGCCGCCGAGGACCACCCGGCTCGGGTTGAGCAGGTTGCAGAGATTGGCCACACCGCTGCCGATGTGCCGACCGATGTCAGCGATCACCCGGCGACAGCCCGGGTCGCCCTCCCGGGCCAGCCGTACGACACCTTCCATGGTCAGGTCGGTGCCGTGACTGGGCTGGAGCAGCGGCAGCACATAGCGGGCCGACGCGAAGGTCTCCAGGCAGCCGCGGTTGCCGCAGCGGCAGACCGGGCCGGACTCATCGAGTGTAATATGTCCGATTTCTCCGGCCGTACCGCCGGGACCCCGGTAGATCTTCCCGTTGATCACCAGCCCGGCGCCGACACCGCTGGCCACCTTGATGTAAGCAAGATCACGCACGCCCTTGCCGCTGCCCCAGACCAGCTCACCGAGGGCGCCGAGGTTGGCGTCGTTGTCCACGTGCACGGGGACGCCGAGGCGCAGCCGGAGCTCCTCCGCGGGTCTCGCGCCGATCCAGCCGGGCAGGATGGCGCTGGAGCCGAGGGTGCCGGACTCCACGTCGATCGGGCCGGGGACGCCGACGCCCACGCCGGCGATCTTCGTGCGGTCCACACCCGTGGCCGCGATCAGGCGGTTGACCAGTTCTTCCGCCCGGTCGAAGCCCTGGCTGGCCGAGGCGTCCACGTCGAGGGGCTCGGACTCCTCGGCCAGCACCTGGTGGGCGAGGTTCCCGATCGCGACGCGCAGGTGGGTGTGGCCGAAGTCGACCCCGATGACGATGCCGGCGTCACCGCTCAGACTCACGCTGCGGGCCCTGCGGCCGCCCGCCGACGTGGGCGTGACCTCGACGGTTCCGCCGTCCTTGAGTTCGCGCACGATGTTGGAGACCGTCGCAGCCGACAGGCCGGTCGTGCGCGCGATCTCCGCCTGCGTGAGCGATCCGGCCAGTCGTACGGCCCGTACGACACGTTCCAGGTTGGCTCGGTGCAGCGACGACTGCGACCCCGGAGTCTCCATCGACCCATCCACTCCTGCCATCGGAGGCGGCCACGGCGCCGCCCGCGTGACCCAGATCACCTCACTGAGACCGGGTCACTTACAAGTTATGAACTCCAAGCTCTGCTGAAGGGGTTACCGCCGTCAAGTCCTTGACAGAAATCGTTGGCGGTTCGGAGGTTGCCTGGGGGACATGCTTTCGACATGTCTAGGTGTACTGACCCGTGAGGTTGGGGACGCGGCTGGCGGGTGGTTGGCCTTTCAGCGCGGTGTGTCCGCGGTGGTGGTTGTAGGTGTGCAGCC
>NZ_JBFBJL010000072.1:0-46088 GCF_040686075.1 Streptomyces sp. NPDC086519 | reverse complement strand
GCCGCCCGGCCGCCGTGAAGAACTTCGCCCGCGCCCCTGAAAAGAACGAGCGCTGCAGTGCGCCCCTTCAGGGGCGCGGGGAACTGCGCGACAAGCCCCCACCGACCCGCACCCGACCGTCGGCCGGCCTAGTCCTCGTACCCCTCCGCCACCCTCCGCTCGCGCAGCTCACGGATCTCCCGTCGCCTCGCCAGCCGGTGCGTGCGCCTGATCTGGGCCTCCTGGCAGCGCCGGCGGTCCCTGTCGGTCTCCGGTACCACCGGCGGCACCCGGCGCGGCTTGCCGTCCGCGTCCACCGCCGCGAAGACCAGGTAGGCCGAGCCGACCTGGGTGGCGGGAGTCGACTCGTTCCAGCGCTCGGCGAGGACCCGCACCCCCACCTCCATCGACGTCCGGCCGGTCCAGTTGACCTGGGCCTTGACGTGGACGAGGTCGCCGACGCGGACCGGCTCCAAGAACGCCATCTCGTCCATGGACGCGGTGACGGCGGGACCTCCCGAGTGGCGGCCGGCGACCGCGCCCGCCGCGTCGTCCACGAGCTTCATGATCACGCCGCCGTGCACCGTCCCGAGGAGGTTGGTGTCGCTGTGGGTCATGATGTGGCTCAGTGTGGTCCGGGACGCGGACGTCGGCTTGCCTGGTATGTCGGATTCCGCCTCTGTGGCCTGGTCTGTCATGGCCCCCACCTTATGCCGAAGCGACATTCACGGAATTTTGTGTCGGCTTCGCAACAGGGGTGACCTGATTTTCCGACGACCCTTGTAAGAGGTACAGGCGCTGCCTGCACACTGGGGCCCATGAGCGAATGGCCCCAGGGACGGTCGAACGACAACCGCGGCGACCGGTACGGACGCGGTAGCGCAAGCGCGCAGCCTGAGGGCGCCCGCGTGATGCGCCAGGTACGGCGGGGAGAGCCGTCGGCACCGCCGTACGGCTCCCCGCAGCAGGGCGGCGGCGGATACGGCGGGGTCCCGCAGCAGCAGTCGTACAACAGCGGGTACGACGGCGGTGGCGGGCACGACGGCTACGACAGCGGCTACAACACCGGCCAGGTCTACGGCGGCGGCCCCGGGGGCGGCGGGCCCGCCGGCACCCGTGAGCGCGGGCCGCGGCCGGCTCCCAACTGGCGCAAGCGGATCAAGTGGACGGCGATCGTCGTCGTCAGCGTGCTGATCGTCACATCCGTCGCGACCTACTTCTGGGCCGACTCCAAGCTGCACCGGGACGTCGACCTGTCCAAGGTCATCGACCGGCCCGCGGCGGGCAAGGGCACCAACTACCTGATCGTCGGCTCCGACAGCCGCAAGGGCATGTCGGCCGAGGAGAAGAAGAAGCTGCACACCGGGTCGGCCGAGGGTCAGCGCACCGACTCGATGATGATCCTGCACGTCGGCGACAACGGCGACACGCTGATCTCGCTCCCCCGTGACTCGGACGTGGAGATCCCCTCCTACCAGGGGTCGACGTCCGGCAAGGTCTACCAGGGCACCGGCCGGCACACGAAGCTGAACGCGGCCTACGCCGAGGACGGGCCGACGCTCCTCGTCCGCACGGTCGAGTACAACACCGGTCTGCACATCGACCACTACGTGGAGATCGGCTTCGCCGGCTTCGCGGACATCGTGGACGCGGTCGGCGGTGTCACGATCACCATCGACAAGGGCTTCAAGGACAGCTACTCGGGCGCGAACTTCAAGGCGGGCAAGCAGACGCTGAACGGCGAGGAGGCCCTGGCCTTCGTCCGTACCCGGCACGCCTTCGCCACGTCGGACCTGCAGCGCACCAAGAACCAGCAGAAGTTCCTGGCGGCCCTGGCCCACGAGGTGGCCACCCCGTCGACGGTCCTGAACCCCTTCAAGCTCTACCCCACCCTCGGCGCGGGCCTCGACTCCCTCACCGTCGACAAGGACATGAGCCTGTGGAACCTGGCGTCGATGTTCTTCGCGATGAAGGACGTCAACGGCGGCGACGGCGTCTCGATGAACATGCCGATATCCGGCTCCACCGGCGGCAACCTCGTCTGGGACAAGGCGAAGATGAAGACCCTGGTGGACGAACTGAAGAACGACGAGAAGGTCACCGTCTCCGGCAACTGACCCGCCGACCGACCGACTGAGCCGTCCCGACGGCAAGCAGCGCCACGTGGGGAAGGGCCGGCCGCCCTTCCCCGTCGGTGCAGTCGGCTACAGCGCGTCGAACGGCGGCACGGTACGGACGACGATGATCAATGCCCCTTGGTCAGGGTCCCGCAACGCGTATCAGGGACCCCGCCCGGAGGTCCCTGACCGCGCCGGCGAGAGGCGTCACATGGGCATGGTCGCCATCGAGCGGCACATCTCGGCGCAGCGGCGACACGCTTCCGCGCAGCGCTTCATCTGGGGGTCGTCGGGCATGGACATACACGCCTCGGCGCACATGTCACAGGCCTTCGCGCACATCGCGCACATCTCGGGCGACAGCGGCGAACGCCGCATCATCATGTCGGCGCACATGCGGGTCGCCTCGGAGCAATCCATCAGCGCGCGCATGATGCGCATGTGGGCCTGGCCGCCCTCCATCGACATGCAGGAGCTCAGGGTCTCCTCGCACATCGTGTGAGTGGCCATGCACGCGTTGACGCACTCCTGCATCTGCTTGGACATGGCCGACATGGGTCCGGTCTGGGTCATGGCTCCTCCAGGGTGGGTGAGGGGTCCGGGGCGGCCCCGTCTGGTTCCCGTCCTAAGCCCGACCGTCCGGTAGTGCCATTCGAGCACACGCTCCGGCACGAGACGCAGACCGTGCCCTACGAGGCGAGCGGGCCCTGGCCCGGGGTGACTCGCCGACGCGCGCGGGGATACGCGGGTGGCTGTCCCGCACGCCCACCCACCGCCTGGGCCAGTCTCCCTCTCGTACCTGGCGGAAACAGGTTCCTGAACCCGTCTGGGCAGTTTCCAGAACCCGAAACCGCGAGCTCTTGCGGGGCATCCAGCGCAACGGGGACGATCGGTCGCAGGAGGACGGCCCACGGACGGGGGAAAGCACAATGGTGAAACTGACACGGTTGGTGGGTGAGTGCGAGGACGGCGAGTGCCCGACGCTGTACAGCACCGATCGCGGAACACTCGTCGTCCAGGGAATTCTCCTGACCGACCACACCAGGGACCTCCCGGCACACGAAGCCCTCGTCGAGATTCCCGTCGAGCTGATCCGAGAGGTCATCCGTGACAACCTCATCTAGTCGATCCCTCGGCGAGTGGTTCACCGAGTTCGAGCGGGAGGCATTCCGGCTGGAGACGCTGGACGACTACAGCCAGTCCGGAGGAGTCGACGCCTACCAGGCGTTTCTGGCGGGAGAGGAACAGCCGGAATCGTACCGGACGGCCTCATGGATGACCACGGTAGGGAACGCCACCAAGAGCGGCAAGCGTGTTTATCGCGTGCATATTCTGTCCCGTCCACTGACAGACTATCTTCGGTTCGAGTTGTCCTGGGGATACCGCCGGAACATGACTGCCGGCGAGGAGTTCTTCATCCTCGACATCACGGACACCCAAAATCCGATCCCGAACTCGCCTGATTTCTGGATGTTCGACGACCGGGTGGCGGCGGTGATGTCCTACAACGGAGCCGGGAAATACCTCGGGAGCGAATTCGTGAGAGCGGACCGGCTGTCCGAGTTCCGCTCCTGCCGGGACACGGCACTTGCGCATGCGGTCCCGTTCACCGAGTGGTGGGCGCTGCACGGGGAGTGAACAAGGCTGAACTCGGGTCCGCACTTCGGGCGTTGCGGCAGGCTTCCGGCAGGGAGGCCAAGGCCGTCGCCCGTAGCGCTGCCATGTCCAACTCGAAACTCTCGAAGATCGAGAACGGCAGCGTCATGCCGAGCGTGCTCGACGTGGAACAGATCCTCACGGCCCTGGGGGTTTCCGAGGAGGTCAAGGCCGAGTACATGTCGGCCGCACGGGCAGCCGCGACAGAGGCGACGGCATGGCGTCTGTACCGGCGCCTCGGCTATCACCGGAAGCAACAGCAGATTCAGGAGATCGAGACACGAACGACGCGGCTTCGGCTCTTTCAACCTTCCCTTGTTCCTGGCTTGTTGCAGACACCGGAATATGTGAAGGCTGTCCTCGGCCGCAAGCAACTGGGCGAGGAACAGCTTGCGCGTGCCGTAGGCGCGAGACTGGCACGACAGGGAATTCTTTACGAACCCGGGCGACAGCTTGATTTTATCGTCGCCGAGCAGGTGTTGCGGTGGAGGATCGTGCCGCCGCTGATGATGGCCGGGCAACTCGACAAGCTCATCGCGGTCTCCCGACTTCCAACCGTGAACCTCCGTGTCGTACCGCTGTCGGCACCTCAGACAGAATTCTCCGGCCACTCCTTTTCGATCAAGGACGACCGCATGGTGACCGTGGAGACGGTTCACGCGGAACTGATTGTCACTGATCCACGCGATGTCGACCTGTACATCCAGAAATTCGCGGCATTCGAGCGGGTGGCGGTTTCCGGGCACTCCATGCGGTCCGTGATCGAAGAGATCCGGGACGAGTTCTTGCGGGAACAGGAAACAGGCTAGAGGCCCGGCCATGGCCCCCCAGAGGATGGGCGCCATGGTGAGCGACGATAGGGCACATGGGACCGAAGCGGCTGATCATCTGGGCAGCAGAGAGGCCCGAGGATTTCTCTCCTGCCTTTCCCGAACATTCGGCGTCGGCGGCGTGCTCGTGGTCCAGAAGAGTGATCCTGGCCCTGAAGGCGCTGACTTGCCGCCGAGTTCGGCCTTGCGCTGGCCCCGATGCGAGTGCGGGAGCCCGAAGTGTCCTGACTACAAGCCTCCCCCGAAGATCCCGTCAGAGGAGCTGAGCAGCAGAGTCGCCGCGGCGAACGCGCGGAGCCGTAGGGGTGGGCTGTGAGCGTCAGAGCGGCCCTGCGGTTCGTGATGCACCGCATCACTGCGCCCGTCGATGTGGAGTGCATGAGACACACGGGCCGGTCCGGTCGCTCCGGTTTCCGGCGCATCAGGACCTCGTTCGCCATGGTCGTTCGCGCCGAGCAGAGATCCACTCCGGCGGTGGAATCCACGAACTCCCGCCCGCCGTGGGCGGCGGCGGTCAGTCATGGCCGCGATCAGTTGAGCAGGAAGGTGCAGTGATGCTGGACGGAAGTGAGTTGTACGCCCTCGACATCAGCGGGGCCGCGTTCACGAAGGCGTGCGGCGGCCCCTGCACCGAGGGGTGCGTAACCCTGGCGCGGATCGGTGACGACGCCTGGGCCCTGGGTGACAGCAAGCGGCCGGACGCGCAGCCGCTGCGGTTCACCACGGAGGAGCTGGACGCGGCCGGTATCGACCCGGCGCGCTTCGGCCTGAACGTCTGATCCTCCCCCTCCCGTCAGTCGGGCCGGGTCCATCCCCCGTCCCTGGGTCCGGCCCGGCTGGCACCTCTCGAACGGGAACGACTCGTGCACCACCACGGCTACCTATGGACCGGCCCGAAAGAGCGCTTCGACGATGAGGCCCTGCGGCGACCGCCACACCCCGCCCCTCCGCCCGCACCTGTTTCCGATCAGGACGTACAGGCGGAGCGGCTGCTCAAGCGCTACCGGGAGGTGGTCGCGGAGTTCCCCACGGTCGGTCTTCCGCCGATCGAAACGGCGTACTGGCTCATCAAGCCCCGTTCCCTCGTTCGCGGAACCTGGCGGGAAGCCAAGGAGGCGGCCTCATGGCTCGGTGAGCAGCTGGCCGAGTACGCGCCCCGGTTCGCGGCGGTACCGGACCGGGACACCGCCCACCTGGCCCGACTGATGAACGCCGCTGCCGAACAACTGCACTCGGGCACTGATGTGTCGTACGGCTTCTACCTGGAACGCCCCTCGTACCTGTCCCTGGCAGTGGTGAGGTGCTGCCCGAATCGCTCGCAGCCTGAGCTGGTCTGCCCCATGCGGTAGACCACGGCCAGCGCGGCCGGATCACGCGGCGCCGGTCCCGACGGGCGCGTCGGTCCACATCGCGCGAGATCTGATCTCGCTGCACGAACGATGCGTGCGAAAGGCGCCCCGGAGGGCGCCTTTCCAAGAGACGGAACCCGCTTGCGGTTACGGCAGGTTGCGGGCCATGACGATCCGCTGGACCTGATTCGTACCCTCGTAGATCTGCGTGATCTTGGCGTCGCGCATCATGCGCTCGACCGGGTAGTCACGGGTGTAGCCGTAGCCGCCGAGGAGCTGGACGGCGTCCGTGGTGACCTCCATGGCGACGTCGGAGGCGAAGCACTTCGCCGCCGCGCCCTGGAAGGTGAGGTCGGCGTCGCCGCGCTCGGAGGCGGCCGCGGCCTGGTAGGTGAGGGCGCGGGCGGCGGCGATCTTCATGGCCATGTCGGCGAGCATGAACTGGATGCCCTGGAAGTCGGCGATCGGCTTGCCGAACTGCTTGCGCTCCTGGACGTAGCCCTTGGCGTAGTCGAGGGCGCCCTGGGCGACGCCGAGGGCCTGGGCGGCGATGGTGATCCGGGTGTGGTCCAGGGTCTTCATCGCGGTGGCGAAGCCGGTGCCCTCCGCGCCGATCATGCGGTCGGCGGGGATGCGGACGTTGTCGAAGTAGACCTCGCGGGTCGGCGAGCCCTTGATGCCGAGCTTCTTCTCCGGGGCGCCGAAGGAGACGCCCTCGTCGGACTTCTCGACGACGAAGGCGGAGATGCCCTTGGTGCGCTTCTCCGGGTCCGTCACGGCCATCACCGTGTAGTAGTCGGAGACGCCCGCGTTGGTGATCCAGCGCTTCACGCCGTTGAGGACGTAGTGGTCGCCGTCGCGGACCGCCTTCGTCTTCATGCCGCCCGCGTCCGAGCCGGCCTCCGGCTCGGAGAGGCAGTACGAGAACATCGCGTCGCCTTTGGCCAGCGGCGCGAGGTACTTCTTCTTCAGGTCCTCGGAGCCGGAGATCATCACCGGGAGCGAGCCCAGCTTGTTCACGGCCGGGATGAGGGAGGAGGAGACGCAGGCGCGGGCGACCTCCTCGATCACGATGACCGTGGCGAGCGCGTCGGCGCCGGCCCCGCCGTACTCCTCGGGTACGTGCACGGCATGCAGGTCATTGGCGACCAGCGCGTCGAGTGCCTCCTGCGGGAAGCGGGCCTCCTCGTCCACCGCGGCGGCGTACGGGGCGATCTTCGCCTCGACCAGCGCGCGGACGACGTCCCGGAGCATGTCGTGCTCCTCGGACGGGCGGTACAGGTCGAAGTCAGCCGATCCGGCCAAGGTCCCTCACTCCAGACGCAGTGGTGCTGACGCTAATTACTGTTAAGTAACTCAAAGTTTAGAACGCGGCCCTCGGATAGGTCACGTGAGCTTGGCGACAGCGGGAAAGTTGCCCGGAACACGGCCCGGTTATGCTCGGGCCGCAGCCCGTACCGACGTTCCCCGAGCTGGAGCATTCATGAGCCTCAAGATCACCGTGATCGGCACCGGCTATCTCGGCGCCACGCATGCCGCGGCCATGGCCGAGCTGGGCTTCGAGGTGCTCGGGCTGGACGTCGTGCCCGAGAAGATCGCGATGCTGGAGCGCGGCGAGACCCCGATGTACGAACCGGGGCTCGACGAGCTGCTGCGCCGGCACGTGGCCGGCTTCGAGGGCTCCACCGGGCGGCTGCGCTTCACCACCGACTGGGCCGAGGTCGGCGCCTTCGGTGACGTGCACTTCGTGTGCGTGAACACCCCGCAGAAGCACGGCGAGTACGCCTGCGACATGTCGTACGTCGACTCCGCGATCGCGTCGCTGGCCCCGCATCTGACCGGGCCCGCGCTGGTCGTCGGCAAGTCGACGGTGCCGGTCGGTTCCGCGGAGCGGCTGGCCGCCTACCTCACCGAGAACGCGCCCGCGGGCGACGACGCCGAACTGGCCTGGAACCCGGAGTTCCTGCGCGAGGGCTTCGCCGTCCAGGACACGCTGCACCCGGACCGGATCGTGGTCGGCGTGCGCGGCGAGCGCGCGGAGAAGCTGCTGCGCGAGGTGTACGCGACGCCGGTGAGCGAGGGCACGCCGTTCGTGGTGACCGACTTCCCGACCGCCGAGCTGGTCAAGACCTCGGCGAACTCCTTCCTCGCCACGAAGATCTCCTTCATCAACGCGATGGCGGAGGTGTGCGAGGCCGCCGGCGGTGATGTCGCCAAGCTGGCCGAGGCGATCGGGTACGACGACCGGATCGGGAAGAAGTTCCTGCGCGCCGGGATCGGGTTCGGCGGTGGCTGCCTGCCGAAGGACATCCGTGCCTTCATGGCCCGCGCGGGTGAGCTGGGCGCCGACCAGGCGCTGACCTTCCTGCGCGAGATCGACTCCATCAACATGCGGCGCCGGGGACAGATGGTCGAGATGGCGCGGGACGCGCTCGGCGGCGGGTCCTTCCTCGGGAAGCGGGTGGCGGTGCTCGGGGCGGCGTTCAAGCCGGACTCGGACGACGTGCGGGACTCGCCGGCACTGAACGTGGCGGGGCAGATCCATCTGCAGGGCGGCCAGGTGACGGTCTACGACCCGAAGGGGATGGCGAACGCTCGGCGGCTGTTCCCGACGCTGGGCTATGCCGGTAGCGCCGAGGAGTGTGTGCGGGGGGCTGATGTGGTGCTGCACCTCACCGAGTGGCGGGAGTTCAGGGAGCTGGATCCGGCGGCGCTGGGGGAGGTGGCCGCGGCTCGGGTGATTCTCGACGGACGGAATGCGCTGGATCCTGAAGTCTGGCGGCGGGCTGGGTGGACGTATCGCGCCATGGGGCGTCCGACCGCGTAGGGCAGCGGGCGCGTTGGGGCTGGTCGCGCCCGCGCGGCGGAGCCGCGTATTGATACAGCCCGGCGCCCCTTTCGGGGCGCCTCAGCCGGGGGCGTTCCATCGCAGCGCATCCGGCCCGTGGCACGAAAGACGACACCGGTTCGGCCGAGGCTCAGTCGGCCGAACCGGTGTCTTGTTGCATTCTGCACCACGCCGCACACGCATATCCGGTGAACCGGCTGCGCCTTACCGCTCCTTGGCCCGGTACCGGCGCATTTTCGCGCGCGCCCCGCACACCTGCATCGAGCACCAGCGGCCGCGGCCGGCCGGGCTGCGGTCGTAGTACGCCCAGTGGCAGGTGTCCGCCTCGCAGGCCTTGAGGCGGGTCCAGGTGCCCTCGACCAGGGCTGTGGCGACGGCCGCCGCTACGCGGGAGAGCAGGGGGGCCGGGTCGGCGGGGGTGAGGTGCGCCGAGCCGTCGGCGGGGTCGACGGCGACATGCAGCGGGGCCTGCGCGAGCAATTCGCTCAGGGGAGTGACCTCCTGGTGCGGGGGGTACCCGGCGTGGGCGAGGAGGGCGGCGCGCAGGGACTCGCGCAGGGCGCGGGCGGGTGAGAGCTCGGCCTCCGTGATGCCGAGGCGTGCCCTGCCGTCCGCCGTGTCGAGCGCGTCGGCGCCCGACTCCAGGTCCAGTGTGTTCACCAGGGCCTCGACCAGGGCCAGGCCGCCCGGCGCGGGCGATCTCTCACTCATCCCTGCAAGTTACCTCCGAAATCCGGTTGCGACGTTACCGGCGGTGCGGGAGCATGCGGTAACCGCAGTTACTGGTTGAACGGCTTTGCAGGTAACTCCGACTTCGAGGAGGAAGTCATGGCTCTCGCCAAGCTCGGTGTTGTCGTCCTGGACTGCCCCGACCCGTCCGCGCTCGCCGGTTTCTACGCCGGGGTGCTGGGCGGCAGTGTCGAGGGGGACGGGGAGTGGGTGGACCTGACCGTGCCCGGCGGGCAGGCGCTGGCGTTCCAGCAGGCGCCCGGATTCGTGGCGCCGAAGTGGCCCGCGCCCGACGACTCGCAGCAGTTCCACCTGGACCTGGTGGTGGACGACCTGGACGCGGCCGAGAAGGGGGTGCTGGAGCTGGGCGCGAAGCCGCTGGACGCGGCGGACCGGGAGCGCAGCTTCCGGGTGTACGCCGACCCGGCGGGTCACCCGTTCTGTCTCTGCGCAGGCTGAGGGCCGGCCGGAAGAAGAGATCGCAAGAAGAGAGACGAAGATCGAAGAAGGAAGAGCGACGAGGCAAGGAGGACTCATGGCGTCCGTCGCCCGCCTGCGCAACGTGGTGATCGACTGTCCCGACCCGCACGCGCTGGCCGCCTTCTACGCGGCCGTCGCCGGCGGCACCCTGGTGGCCGAGGAGGCCGACTGGGTCGTACTGAAGCTGCCGGACGGGTTGCGGCTGGGCTTCCAGCTGGCGGAGGGGTACACCCCGCCCGAGTGGCCGCGCGCCGACCACAACTCCCAGCAGTTCCATCTCGACTTCGACGCGGGGCCGACGTGGGAGGACGTCGACGCGGCGGAGAAGAAGGTGCTGGAGCTGGGGGCGCGGCTGCTGCGGCGGGAGGAGGACCCGGTCGCGGAGGACTTCCGGGTGTACGCCGATCCGGCAGGCCATCCGTTCTGCCTGTGCCGGATCGACTGATCAGGCCTCGACTGCACGCCTGATCAGACCTCGGCTGATCAGGCGTCGGCCGATCAGGCGTCGGTGTCGGCCGGGCGGGGCGGGGTCGGGTCTCTGCGGTACTGGGTCGCTCGGGCGGTGAAGTCGGCGCTGCGCAGCGCCCGCTGGACGTTTCCCCAGGTCAGCAGCGACAGCTCGGTGTCGGACCAGCCGCGGCGGAGCAGTTCGGCGATCAGGTGGGGGTAGCGGGAGGCGTCGTCGAGATCGCGGGGGTGGGCAACGCCGGAGTCGTAGGTGCCGGACAGGGCGACGCACTCGGGGCCCGCGACCGCGCGGACGTGGTCGAGGTGGCCGGCGACGTCCGCGAGGCTCGGCCCGGTCTGCTCGGCGGCCAGCGGCACCATGCACACGCCCTTCTGCTCCCCGAGCCGCGCCAGCAGTCCGTCGGAGAGGTTGGCGGGGTGCGGGCGTACCGCCGCGGCCGCGGAGCGGGTGCACAGGACCGGTGTCTTGGAGAGCGCGAGCGTCCGGGCCAGGGCGGCCTCCGGGGCGCCGGACAGGTCGGCGAGCACCCCGAGCCGGTTCATCTCCCGGATCACCTCCTCGCCGAACCGGGTCAGCCCCTGTGCCCCCGCCCAGGCGGCACCGGCCAGGGAGAGCACCCGCAGGCCCAGGGACTGCAGGACCCGCAGGATGCCGAGGGAGTCGTCGAGGGCGGCGGCGGAGGCGGGACCGAGCACCACGGCGACCCGGCCGCAGTTGCGGGCGTCGATGACCTGCCCGGCGGTGCGCACCAGCCGGAGCCCCTCCGGGTGCGTCTCGACCACCCGGCGCACCAGGTCCAGCTGTTCCAGGGTGGCCCCCACGGCCCGGCCGCCCCGGTCGCCCCGGTCGCCCTCCGGCACCGGCAAGGACCAGAACAGCGCCCCCACGTGCCCCTCGCGCAGCCGGGGCACGTCCGTGTCCACCGCCGTCTCGCCCAGTTCGAGGTCGTACCAGGGCAGCGGCCCCAGCGCCCGGGGCAGCCCGCTGTAGCCGTCCGCGACCGGATACGCCTCCAGCAGCGCGTGGGCCCGCTCCAGGAACGCGACGCCGGACTCCACCGGGAAGGGGTCGTCCGGGAGGCGGTCCTCCCTGCCGACCTCGGTCGTGGTGGGGATGTCGTGCTGGAGGTCGGCCATGAAGGGCTCCGTACGTCGTCGTGAGCTACGTCGTGAAGGGGCTGTAGCTCACCGTCGCACGCCTGCCCGGGAGGGTTCCTGGTGGACGGGGCGTTCGGGGGTACGCCCCGAACGCCCGGTCCCTCGCGGGGCGGCCCCGCCGAGTGGTCGCGCCGCTCTCTCCGGTCAGCCGTCCAGCTCGGCGATGGTCGCGTGGGAGGGCCCCCGCGTCTCCCGCAGGCCGCGGGCCACGTCCTCCGCGGCGCCCAGCACGCGGACCGCGTTCTGCCAGGTCAGCTTGGCCAGGTCGGACCTGGACCAGCCGCGGTCCAGGAGCTCGGCGACGAGGTTGGGGTAGCCGGAGACGTCGTTCAGGCCGTCGGGGGTGAAGGCGGTTCCGTCGTAGTCGCCGCCGATGCCGAGGTGGTCGATGCCGGCGACCTCGCGCATGTGGTCGAGGTGGTCGGCGACCGTGGCGGCCGTGGCGACGGGGCGCGGATGGGTCTCCTCGAAGGCCCGGTGGACCTTCATCGCCGCCTCGGTGGTGTCCAGGTGGTGGAAGCCGTGGGCGCGCATGTTGTCGTCGGCGGCCGCCGTCCAGTCGACCGCCGCCTGGAGCACGAACTTCGGCACGAACGTCACCATCGCCATGCCGCCGTTGCCGGGGAGGCGTTCGAGGACGTCGTCCGGGATGTTGCGGGGGTGGTCGCAGACGGCCCGGGAGGAGGAGTGGGAGAAGATCACCGGGGCGGTGGTGGTGTCGAGGGCGGCGCGCATGGTCGTGGCCGCGACGTGGGAGAGGTCGACGAGCATGCCCAGTCGGTTCATCTCCCGCACCACCTCGCGGCCGAAGGCCGACAGGCCGCCCACGTTCGGCTCGTCGGTCGCCGAGTCCGCCCAGTCGTTGTTGTCGTTGTGGGTGAGCGTCATGTAGCGCACACCCAGCTCGTACAGGCCGCGCAGGGTGCCCAGCGAGTTGTCGATGGAGTGGCCGCCCTCCGCACCCATCAGGGAGGCGATACGGCCCTCCGCGCGCGCCGCCTCCATGTCGGCGGCGGTCAGCGCGGCCCGCAGGTCGGCCGGGTACCGGGCGATCAACTGCCGTACGCAGTCGATCTGTTCCAGGGTCGCCGGGACCGCGCCCGGCAGGTCCGAGCGGACGTACACCGACCAGTACTGCGCACCGACGCCGCCCTCCCGCAGGCGCGGGATGTCGGTGTGCAGGTGCGCGTTCTGGTGGGTGGCGATGTCGCGTGCGTCGAGGTCGTAGCGGACCTGCTCGCGCAGTGCGTACGGCAGGTCGTTGTGACCGTCGACCACCGGGAACTCACGCAGCAGGGACCGGGCTTCATCCAGGGACGTCATTGCGTGTTACTTCCCGGAGTCCTACTTGCCGAAGCCGAAGCCGCCCGACCCCTCGACCTTGGCGCGCAGCCGCTTGCCCTTCTCGGTGGCCTGGTCGTTGAGGTCCTGCTGGAAGTCACGCATCCGGCCGAGCAGTTCCTCGTCGTGGGCGGCCAGGATGCGGGCGGCCAGCAGGCCCGCGTTGCGGGCACCGGCGACCGAGACCGTGGCGACCGGGACGCCGGCCGGCATCTGCACGATGGAGAGCAGGGAGTCCATGCCGTCGAGGTACTTCAGCGGGACCGGGACGCCGATGACCGGCAGCGGCGTGACCGAGGCCAGCATGCCCGGCAGGTGGGCCGCGCCCCCGGCACCCGCGATGATCACCTTCAGACCGCGCTCCGCCGCCTGCTCGCCGTACGTGACCATCTCGCGCGGCATCCGGTGCGCGGAGACGACATCGACCTCGTACTCGATCTCGAACTCGTCCAGGGCCTCGGCGGCGGCCTCCATGACGGGCCAGTCGGAGTCGGAACCCATGACGATGCCTACAACGGGGCTCATTCGGTGATCGTGCCTCTCAGGTAGCCGGCAGCGTGACGTGCGCGCTCGAGAACGTCGTCCAGGTCGTCGCCGTAGGTGTTGACGTGGCCGACCTTGCGGCCGGGCTTCACGTCCTTGCCGTACATGTGGATCTTCAGTCTGGGGTCGCGGGCCATGCAGTGCAGGTAGGCGGAGTACATGTCGGGGTAGTCGCCGCCCAGGACGTTGACCATGACCGTCCACCTGGCGCGCGGGCGCGGGTCGCCGAGGGGCAGGTCGAGGACGGCGCGGACGTGGTTGGCGAACTGGCTGGTGATCGCGCCGTCCTGGCTCCAGTGGCCGGAGTTGTGCGGGCGCATCGCCAGCTCGTTGACGAGGATGCGGCCGTCGCGGGTCTGGAACAGCTCGACGGCCAGGTGGCCGACCACGCCCAGTTCCTTGGCGATCCGCAGGGCCATCTCCTCGGCCTGCAGGGCGAGCGTCTCGTCCAGGTCGGGTGCGGGCGCGATGACGGTGTCGCAGACGCCGTCGACCTGCTGGGACTCGACCACCGGGTAGGCGACGGCCTGGCCGTGCGGGGAGCGTACGACGTTGGCGGCGAGCTCGCGGACGTAGTCGACCTTCTCCTCCGCGAGGACCGGCACACCGGCCCGGAACGGGTCGGAGGCCTCCTCGGCGGTCTCCACGACCCACACGCCCTTGCCGTCGTAGCCGCCGCGCACGGTCTTCAGGACGACGGGGAAACCGTCGCCCTCTGCCGCGAACCGGACCACGTCCTCCGGATCGGCCACGATGCGGTGGCGCGGGCAGGGGATGCCGATCGCGTCGAGCTTCGCCCGCATCACGCCCTTGTCCTGGGCGTGCACCAGAGCGTCGGGGCCGGGGCGCACGGGGATGCCGTCCGCCTCCAGGGCCCGCAGGTGCTCGGTCGGCACGTGCTCGTGATCGAAGGTGATCACATCGCAGCCGCGCGCGAACGCGCGCAGTGTCTCCAGGTCGCGGTAGTCGCCGACGACGACATCGCTCACCACCTGGGCCGCGGAATCCTGAGGGGTGTCGCTGAGAAGCTTGAACCTGATGCCCAACGGGATGCCCGCCTCGTGCGTCATACGCGCGAGCTGCCCCCCGCCGATCATGCCGACTACCGGGAATGTCACTCCCCTAGGGTATCGGCCGCGCCAGGGTGGCCGGTTTCCCCGTCCTGGAGCAGGGCTCTTACCCGCCGCTTCGCCTCCTCTTGCCCTGCTTTTCCCGTGGCCTTCCGGTGTTCTTTCCAAGCCGTTCCCGACCTGTGTCGCCATCCACAGGCGCCGGAGATACTGGGTCGTTAGAGTGGCTGGGTCGCAATACCTACGGACGGGAGCCCGCACAACCATGGAACGTCGTTCCTCGGGGCTGCAACGTCTCGTACGCGAGGCCGCCAAGTTCGGCGCGGTCGGCGGTGCCGGCATTCTCGTCAATCTCGGCGTCTTCAACCTGGTCCGGCACGTCACGGACCTGCCGGTGGTACGGGCGAGCGTCATAGCGACGGTCGTCGCCATCGTCTTCAACTACCTGGGGTTCCGTTACTGGACGTACCGGGACCGCGACAAGCACGGCCGCACCAAGGAACTCACCCTGTTCCTGCTGTTCAGCGCCGTCGGCCTGGTGATCGAGAACGGTCTGCTGTACCTGGCCACCTACGGCTTCGGCTGGGACAGCCCGCTGCAGAGCAACGTCTTCAAGTTCGTCGGCATCGGCGTGGCGACCCTGTTCCGCTTCTGGTCGTACCGCACGTGGGTGTTCAGGACGCTGCCGGCCCGTGAGACGGTCGCGGACGCGGAGGCCCTCCTGGAGCGGGCCGCCGACACCGAGCAGCCCAAGCAGCGGGTCCGTTAGGGCGCAACAGGCCCTAGCGGACCGTGGGCCGGTCGTCGTCCGGCTTGTGCGGTGGCGGGGTGCGGGACAGGAACAGGCCGAACACCGGCGGCTGGGCCTGGAGCAGCTCCAGGCGGCCTCCGTCGGCCTCCGCGAGATCACGCGCGACGGCCAGCCCGATCCCGGTGGAGTTACGGCCGCTGATGGTCCGCTCGAAGATGCGGTTGCCCAGGTCGGCGGGGACCCCGGCGCCCTCGTCGGTCACCTCGACCACCGCTTGGTTGCCGGTCACCCTGGTGCGCAGGGCGACCGTGCCGCCCCCGTGCATCAAAGAGTTCTCGATCAGCGCGGCCAGCACCTGCGCCACCGCGCCCGGCGTGCCGACCGCCCGCAGATGCCGCTTGCCGGAGCTGACGATCGCCCGGCCCGCACTGCGGTAGGCGGGCCGCCACTCGGCGAGCTGCTGCTGGATGACCTCGTCCAGGTCGAAGGAGACGGCGGAGCCGGTGCGCGGGTCCCTGGAGTTCGTCAGCAGCCGCTCGACGACGTCCGTCAGCCGCTCCACCTGCGTGAGCGCCACGTTCGCCTCCTCCTTCACGATGTCCGGGTCGTCGGTGAGGGTGATCTCCTCAAGCCGCATGGACAGCGCGGTCAGGGGCGTGCGCAGCTGGTGGGAGGCGTCGGCGGCCAGCCGCCGCTCGGCGGTGAGCATCCGGCCGATCCGCTCGGCGGAGGAGTCCAGCACATCGGCGACCCGGTCCAGCTCCGGGACGCCGTACCGCTTGTGCCGGGGCCGCGGGTCGCCCGAGCCGAGCCGCTCCGCGGTCTCCGCGAGGTCGGTGAGCGGGGAGGCCAGCCGGTTGGCCTGCCGGATGGCGAGCAGCACGGCGGCGATCACGGCGAGCAGCGCGACGGCACCGATGATCAGCAGCGTACGGCCGACCTCCCGGGTCACGGTCGACCGCGGCTCCTGAACGGTGACCGTCTCGCCTTCCTCGCCGTCGGCCGTGTAGTGGATGACATCGCCCTCGGGTTTCACACCCAGCTCGATCGGCGCCTTGCCCGGGATCCGGATGACGGCGTACTGCTCCTTGCCGACCTGGCTGCGCAGTATCTCGGCGGTGACGTCCTCGTCCCCGAGAATCCGGCTGTCCACGATGCTGGCGAGACGGAGCGCCTCGGAGTCGACGCGTTCCTGGGCGCTGTTGCTGATGGTCCGCGACTCGACGATCACGAGGGAGACGCCGAAGACGGCGATGACGACCAGTACGACGGCGAGGGTGGACTGGATCAGACGACGACGCACGTCAGCGCCCCTTCAGGGGCGCGGGGCGCGGACATGTGCGGCGCCGCCGCGCGGGCGCGATCAGCCCACCACGACGGTCAGTCGCACACGTGCCCGTACCACCCACGACGAATCGCACTCAACTCTTCTCGAAACGGAACCCGACACCACGCACGGTAGCGATGTACCGAGGGTTCGCCGCGTCGTCGCCGAGCTTCTTGCGCAGCCACGAGATGTGCATGTCGAGCGTCTTGGTCGACGACCACCAGGTCGTGTCCCAGACCTCCCGCATCAGCTGGTCCCGCGTGACGACCCGTCCCGCGTCCCGCACCAGCACCCGCAGCAGATCGAACTCCTTCGCCGTGAGCTGGAGTTCCTCGTCACCCATCCACGCCCGGTGCGACTCGACGTCGATCCGTACCCCGTGCGTGGCCGGCGGCTGCGCCGGCTCCGCGGCACCGCGCCGCAGCAGCGCCCGCACCCGGGCGAGCAGTTCGGCGAGACGGAACGGCTTGGTCACGTAGTCGTCGGCGCCCGCGTCCAGGCCGACGACGGTGTCCACCTCGTCGGCCCGCGCGGTCAGGATGAGGATCGGCACGGCGTGGCCCTCGGCACGCAGCCGACGAGCCACCTCCAAGCCGTCCATGCCGGGCAGCCCGAGGTCCAGCACGACCAGATCGACGCCGCCCTGCATTCCGGCGTCGAGCGCGGTGGGTCCGTCCTCGCGCACCTCGACCTCGTAGCCTTCCCGGCGCAGTGCGCGGGCCAGCGGCTCCGAGATGGACGCGTCGTCCTCGGCGAGCAGTACACGGGTCATGAGGTGATGGTAGTCCGATTACGCGCAGTGCTGGGGTGTGATCGGCACG
Source organism: Streptomyces sp. NPDC086519 (assembly GCF_040686075.1). Classification (NCBI taxonomy): domain Bacteria; kingdom Bacillati; phylum Actinomycetota; class Actinomycetes; order Kitasatosporales; family Streptomycetaceae; genus Streptomyces; species Streptomyces sp. NPDC086519. The sequence continues at coordinate 28,621 of NZ_JBFBJL010000072.1, read as the reverse complement.
GGGAATTCTTACCTTGGGGCACAGTGGTGCGAACCTGTGAGCGAAGGGTGAGACCGGAGACAGACCTTCGAAACCAGTGCGCGGTTCCCCCGACACCTGTGATCCGTATCTCAAGTCCTTCCATATCCGGCAGTGTCATGACGTAGAGTGACGTGAACGCCTGTAGTACACCCGGTGACCTTTGGTGGGCATCTCGACACTGAAGGTCTCTTTTGTGTGCGGGCTGGCCTGCCAGCCTTGAAAGGAATGACCTCTGGCCGGGCTCCGGACGCGACACAGCGTCACGGGGCGTGGATCCCCGGTGGTCACCCTCCGCCGCTCCGCGACCCGGAGCGGAATCCCCGTGGGCGTGGGGTGGACGGGTGGACGCCGGTCCGGCCGCTCCCCCCACGGGCGCGCAAAGCCCCACCGCGCGCTCCGACCAGCAAGGAACGACCATGGCGTCCAGCCTGACGAAGGACTCGGTCCGACCGGGCACCCCCGGTTCCGAGAAGACCTTCTTCGGCCACCCCCGCGGACTGGCCACCCTCTTCATGACCGAGATGTGGGAGCGGTTCTCCTACTACGGCATGAAGGCCCTGCTCCCGCTGTACCTGGTCGCTCCCGGCGGCCTGCACATGAGCGCGGCCACGGCGACGGCGATCTACTCGGTGTACCTGTCGCTCGTGTACCTGCTCGCCCTGCCGGGCGGCTGGTTCGCCGACCGGGTCCTCGGCCCCCGCCGGACGGTCGCCGTCGCGGGCACGGTCATCATGCTCGGCCACCTGACGCTGGCGCTGCCCAGCTCCGGCACCTTCTTCGCGGGCCTCGGCCTGGTCGCGGTCGGTTCCGGTCTGCTGAAGGCCAACATCTCCACGATGGTCGGCCACCTGTACGACGGCCCGGACGACCCGCGCCGTGACGGTGGCTTCACGCTCTTCTACATCGGCATCAACCTGGGCGCGTTCGCCGCGCCGCTGGTCATCGGCACGGTCGGCGAGAACTACAACTGGCACCTGGGCTTCGCGCTGGCCGCGGTCGGCATGGCGCTGGGTCTCGCCCAGTTCCTGCTCGGCACCCGCCACCTGAGCTCGCGCTCGGACATCGTCCCGACCCCGCTGTCCGCCGCGGAGAAGAAGGCGACGCTGACGAAGGCCGGCTTCTGGGCCGCCGTCGCCGCGGTCTTCTACGTCGTCGTCGGTGTCTCCGGCGTCTACACGCTGAACTGGCTGCTGGTGCCGATCACCGTCGCCGGTCTGCTGATCCCGGTCGTCGTCATCGCCCGCATCAAGCGGGACAAGGACCTGGACCGCGCCGAGCAGTCCAAGATGAGCGCGTACATCTGGTTCTTCGTGGCCGCCGCGGTCTTCTGGATGATCTACGACCAGGGTGGCTCGACCGTCTCCCTGTTCGCCGACGCGTCCGCCAAGAACACCGTCTTCGGCTGGAACTTCCCGGTCTCCTGGTACCAGTCCGTCAACCCGGTCATGATCATGGCCTTCGCGCCGGTCTTCGCCTGGGCGTGGCTGGCGATGGCCCGGCGGGGCAAGGAGCCGAGCACGGCCGTGAAGTTCGCCGGCGGCCTGGTGCTGATCGGTGCGTCGTTCTTCCTGTTCCTCGCGCCGCTGTCGATCGCCGAGGGCGGGCACAAGGCCGCGGCGATGTGGCTGGTCGGGATCTACTTCGTGCAGACCGTGGGTGAGCTGATGCTGTCCCCGGTGGGTCTGTCCGTGACGACCAAGATGGCGCCGGCGAAGTACGCGTCCCAGATGATGGGGGTGTGGTTCCTGGCGGTCACCGCGGGTGACGCGACGACCGGTCTGCTGTCCATCGCGGGCGTCGACCTGAACAAGACGGGGATCGTGGCGTTCCAGGCGGCGCTGGCGGTGCTCGCCGGTGCGGCTGTGTGGGTGTACCGGAAGAAGGTTCGGGAGCTCATGGGAGACGTTCACTGATCGTCTTCTGACGGAGGGCCACCGCATCTTGTGGATGGGGTGGCCCTCGTGCGTGGTCGGCCAACGGTGCGTGGGAACTGATCGCGCCCACGCGGCGGAGCCGCACATCAGATACGGTCCGGCGCCCCTGAAAGCAGGGAAGTCACCTCGTCCTCTTCCGAGGCATGAACGTGAACACGGCGCCGCCCAAGAGGATCGCGGTGCCCGCCACCAGGCCCAGCGCCTTCAGCGCGCCGTTGCTGCTGTCACCGGTCTCCGCCAGGCCACCGCTGCTACTGCTGCCGCCACCGCTGCCGCTGCTTCCCGACGTGGTGCTGCCCGACGCTCCGCTCGCCTGCTGCGTCGTGTCCAGGGTCAGGGAGACCTCGGTCTTCGTCGGCGTGCACGTGGTCGTCGTACCGAGCGCCTTGATCGTCAGGACGCCCGGGGACAGTGTCGACGTACCGCTCGCCCCCGGCTTGTAGGTACCGGTCAGGTCGGGAATCTCGATCGGGTCGCCGGACTTGATCGCGGAGGAGTTGGTGGGGCCCTCCACATGGACCGTGCCCTTGTCGGCGCCGCCCAGGACCACCTCCATCGACGGTTTCACCGAGTCGGCCGGGATGTCGGCGGGACTGTCCATCACCGACTTCTTGAACTGCACGGTGAGATCGAAACTCCCGCCGTTCTTCTTGGCGTTGATCTGCACCGGCGAGGTCGCGCTCTTGTCGCCGATCGGCGTCTTGCAGGCGTAGGGGACCTCGACCTCCTTGCCCGTGAAGTCGGTCTGGCCGCTGCCCGTGCCGTCGGAGGCGGAAGCGGACGCGGAGGCCGACGCCGACGCGGAGTCGGAGGGCGACGCCGAGGCCGACGCCGAGGCCGACGCGCTGTCCGACGGGCTCGCCGACTCGCTCGAACCGCTGCCGGTGACCTCGATCGTCGCCGCCTTCGGGACCGTCTCCTTCGGCGTGCACACGGTGTCCGTCGAGAAGGCGTTGACCGTGTACGCGTCCGGCGTGAGGGTCACCTCACCGGGCGACGTCAGCTTCAGCGTGCCCGTCATGTCGGACAGCACCATGTCGCCGCCCTTGGGGATCGCCGGGTTCTCGCGCGGCCCCTGCATGGCGATGTCGGCGGTCTGGGCGCCGGCCGCCTTGAGCGTGCCGGACGGCTGGACCGAGTTCGCGGGCAGGTCGATGATGTCCGGGTTCTTGGACGCCGCCTGCACGAACTTCCAGGTGATGTCGACGGTGTCGCCGACCTTCGCCGTGGCGGGCGCGGTGATCGCGACCTTGGTGGTCCCGTCGATCGGGTCGGCGACCCCGGCGGGCGGTACGCAGTGGGTGGCGTACGACACCTCGGCCGCCTGGGCGGTCCCCGCCGCCGCGCCGAGCAGGGCGCCCGCCGCGGCGAGGACCAGCGCGGCCGCTGCCGCGCCCGCTCTGGCCGGTACCGGTGTCACTCTCCTTCGCATGATCACGTGGGTCCTTTCGTGGTCGGAGTCGGAGGACTCGTGGAGCTGTCGTCGTGCGGTGCGGAGAGCCGGCCGGCCGTCGCGCCCGGATCGGAGTCCGGGGTGAACCACGGCAGGGTCGAGGTGGTGGCGGTCGTCGAGCGTGCGGGCTCCGCGGCGCGCAGGCGCGGCACGCGCAAGACCGGGCGGGGCATTCCCCGGTGGCGGATGCCGCCGGCGCGGGGCGGCCGTACCCGGTCCACCACCGCCATGCCGATGCGGAAGACGGCCGCCGGTACGACCACGCCGAGCAGGATCCAGAAGAGGGTCACGCCCCAGGGACGGCCGACGCCCCAGGGCTCCTCGGCCAGGACCTTGCCGTCGTACTTGAGAGAGACGGTGTAGTCGCCGTGCGCCCCGGCGGAGAGTTCCACGGGCAGTTCGACCTGGGCCTTCTTGCCGGGCGCGAGGGTGCCGTGCCACTGCTGCTCGTCCCACTGGGGTGCGAACACACCGTGCGCGGTGCCGACTTGGAAGACCGGATCCTTGAGGGTGCTCGATCCCGCGTTGCCGATGGTGAAGACGAGGGTGCGGGCGGGGGGCGCGCCGAACCAGGTCAGCAGGCCGGAGGAGCCGTCGAGGCGGGTGTCGGTGAGCATCGACAGGCTGCCGCCGGTGGACTCGGGAGGCAGGGCCTTGACGGGGTGTCCGGCGACCTGGAAGGCGGCGTCCGCGTCGGCGCTGGTGCCGGTCACGGTGGCCACGTGCACCACGCAGGGGCACGGGACCGGCGGTTCGGCGACCGGGAGCTGCTTGCTGAAGGCGCCGTCCGCGTCGGTGGTGACGGCCCGCCCGTCGGCGTTGGCGCAGGAGTTGGTGCCGCCGATCACGCCCCGGGACGGGCTGGCCTGGCCGCAGATCAGCATCATCAGCAGGGTGTGCGGCCGCCAGCCGGTGCCGCTGACGGTGACCGAACCACCGGTGCCCGCCTGTGACTTGGCCACCTTGACGGCCGGCCCGTCGGCGGCCGCCGCCATGGGCACCAGGAGCAGCGAGAACAACGCCGCCAGCGACGTCAGTACCGCCAGGACCGGGACCGCACGCACTCTCACCTCGCTGCTCCTGTCAACTCGACGTCCTCGGACCGGGGTTCGGCCGGGCGGTCGTCGCGGCTGCGGCGCCCGCGCAGTCGTGCGGCCGTCACGGCGGCCCCCGCCGCCAGCGCGCCCCCGGCCCCCGCGACCGCGACCGCGCCCCAGGGCACGAACCGTGCCGCGGTGTCCGCCGTGTCGTGGGCGCCGCCCGCCGCCGTCGCCGTCAGCCGGACGTCGACCGCGTCCAGGGCGGGGTGGCCGGGCCAGGGCTCGCTGAGTGCGGTGCGGGTGCCCGGGGCGAGGCGGACCGGGAGGGTGCGCGGTGACCGGTCCAGCAGGACGCGCCCGAAGAGGCCGTGGGCGCGCACCGCCAGCTTCGGTGCGAGTACGGTCGTACCCCGGTTGACCAGCTCGTACGTGATGCGGTCACCGTGGACGGCGAGGTGTTCGACGGTCAGCGCGGACAGCACGGGGCCGCCGACGCGCAGGTGGATGCGGGCGGTGGCGGTGCGGCCGTCGGTGTCCTTCGCGACGAGGGCGGCGGGGCGGTCGCCGGGGGTCGCGCCGGCCGGGACGGTCATGGTGAAGGGGACGTCGGCTCGGGTGCGGGCCGGGACCCGGACCGTCGGCTCGGCGAAGACGACGGGGACGCCGGTGCCGGCCAGCCGTACCGTGACCGGGTGCCCGCCGGGGTTGGTCACCGACACGGTGTCCTGGAGGACCGCCCCGGGGGCGCCCTCGGCGTAGAAGGAGGGGCGGCCGCCGCCCGCGGGCGCGAGGGACCAGCCCTCGGCGGCCGACGCGCGCGGGGCGGTGGCGAGCAGGACCAGCGCGGTGAGGCCGAGGACCCGGGCGGCGGACCGGGCGGCGCGGGCGGCGGACTGGGCGGACGGCATGGGCGGCTCCAGCGGTCGGACCCGGAGGTCAGCGGCGTGCGGTCTGGTTCCGCCGGGTCAGCCAGAGCGTGCCGGCCGCGCCCGCGAGCAGCACGGTGCCGCCGAGGGTGCCGAGGGCGACGAACGAGTCCTCGGGGCCGGTCTTCGGGAGGGTGCCTCCGGAGTCGGTGCTGGTACTGCCGGACGACGACGAGCCGGAACCGCCCGACCCGCCGCCGGCCGCGGTCACGTCCAGGGTCAGGGACGGGCCGGGGTTGTTGGCGGGGGTGCAGGTGGTCGTCGTACCGAGCGCCTTGATGGTGAGCGTGCCCGCGGTGAACGTCACCTTGCCGGACTTCTCCGGGGTGTAGGTGCCGCTCAAGTCGTTGATCTTGATGGGGGTGTTGGCGGGGATCGCGGCCTGGTTGGCGGCTCCGGTGACGTTCAGGGTGCCGCTGTCGGCGCCGCCCAGCTTGATGACGGCACTCGGGTTCACGGCGCCCTTGCCGAGTTCGACGGGGCTGGAGGAGACGCCCTTCTGCCAGGACATCGTGATCCTGTAGCCGCTGCCGCTCTTGACGCCCTTGATGTCGATCGGAGAGACAGCGCTCTTCGGGCCGATCGGCGTCTGGCACTTGTAGTTGACGTTGACCACGGTGGCGTGCGCCGCGGGGGCGGCGAGCAGCACCGCCGATCCGGCCAGGGCGGCGGCGGACGCGAGCACGGCGGTACGTTTCGGGTACGACGACACGGTCGGCCACCCCATTCGCTACTGACGAGGTATCAGATTCGGCCGTCAAGGTACGCCGGGGCCCATGAGGAGGGAAGAGAAAGGGCGTGGCGGAAGTGTGGGGATGCCAAAGCGGCCCGTGAGCTGTGGCGCGCCGTCAGGGGCGCGGGACTGTGTCCGACAGGCGGCTACCGCGGCGTGGGCGCGGCCGGCCCTCACCGGCCGCCAGCCGAAGGACGCCCCAGGAAGCGCCGCCCCCTGTTACGCGGGTGCCCCTGTTACGCGGGTGCCCCCAGCTCCGCCCAGACCGTCTTCCCGGCCGCCCCCGCCGTCCGTACAACCCCCCAGTCCAGACAGAGCCGTTGGACGATGAACATGCCGTGCCCCCCGGGCCGCCCCGCCCGGTGCGGCGTCCGCGGCGCCGGCTGCCCGGTCCCCCGGTCCGACACCTCCACCCGGATCACCTTCTTGTCGCAGGCCAGGAACAGCTCGTCCGGCCCCTCCGCATGCAGGCACGCGTTCGTCACGAGCTCGGAGACGACGAGCAGCACATCCTCGGCGGCGGCCCGGTGGTCGGCGGTCGCGGCCGGCAGCCACCCCCACGCGTGCAGCGCCTGGCGGGTGAAATCGCGGGCGAGCGGTACGACCCCGCTCTCGCCGTCGAGGCGCAGCCTGCGGACCTGACGACCCCCCGTCGAGGTGGGTGGCGCATCGGACGCCGCCTCCTCGGACACCCCCGAAGCGCCGCTGGGCTCCGGGCCGCGGTCGCCCGGCGGGTAAGGCCGGGTGGTGCTCATCAGCGCTTCACCTCACCGATTCACCGGTTCACATGGAAAATTTCGCGTTGCTGCAGTTCATACGGGCCTGGGGCGCGATCGGCTCGGACGGGGCCGGGCCGGCGGCGACAGATCCAGAATCTCTCCTGCCCGAGCGATCCACGGGAACACCCCCCGGTTCCGGACGCCGGACCGGGGCTCAGTCCTCGCCACCGGCCGTGTCGGTACCGCCGCCCCCGTCGTCGGCGCCCTCGTCGGCCAGCGCCGCCTCGACGGAGTCGTGGACGGTGAAGACGGCCTCGGCCCCCGTGATCTCGAAGACCCGGGCGACGACGGGCAGCATCCCGGCGAGATGCACCCCGCCCCCGGCGGCCTCGGCCCGCAGGCGGGCGCCGAGCAGCACGTTCAGTCCGGTGGAGTCGCAGAACTCAAGGCGTGAGCAGTCGACGACAAGGCGTGAGAACCCCTTGTCGAGAAGATCGTCCAGCGGCTCGCGCAGCAGGTCGGCGGTGTGGTGATCGAGCTCACCCGCCGGAATCACGACGGCGCTGGAGCCTTCTTCCCGCACCTCCACCAGCAGCCGGCCCGACTGTGCGCTGCCGACCGTCCCGTGGTCCATTGCCGTCTCTCTCCCGAGGTCGTGACCGCTTTCGCCACCGTCTGACCGATGTCCGACGATGCCCACCGATGTCTGCCGAACGCCATGCCGACGCCCTCGAACATTACGCCTTCTGCACGCAACCCGACACCCGAACAACCGTGTAGAACGGGACAAAAGATAATAGAACGGACTTGCGAGTGGCTCGACGGAGCGGGTAGGGCTAGTAGGGACACGAACACAGGTAAGAACACGTCAACCGACACGGCCGGCTTTGGAGGCGCCGCACACCGCAGTGCACGCACGGCTCCGGCAGCCTTATTGCCGAGAACGATGGAGGACACCATGTCACCCCGGCTCGACGCCTCGTACCCCCTGACGGCGACGTCGACTCCCCCACCGGAAACACTGGATGCCATCGAGGGATTCTTCGCCGGACTCGGCCTCCCGGAGATCCCCCCGTACGACGAGGTCGGCGCGGTCGACGCGCGAGCCCTGTCCAAGACCCTCTTCGAGCGGCTGGAGTCGCTGGAGGAAGGCACCCACGAATATTCGTACGTCCGCAACACCCTCGTCGAACTGAACCTCGCGCTGGTCAAGTTCGCCGCCTCCCGCTTCCGCTCCCGCAGCGAGCCGATGGAGGACATCATCCAGGTCGGCACCATCGGCCTGATCAAGGCGATCGACCGCTTCGAGCTCTCCCGGGGCGTCGAGTTCCCCACCTTCGCGATGCCGACCATCATCGGCGAGATCAAGCGTTTCTTCCGCGACACGTCGTGGTCGGTACGGGTCCCGCGCCGCCTCCAGGAGCTCCGCCTGGACCTCGCCAAGGCGGGCGACGAACTGGCCCAGAAACTGGACCGTGCCCCCACCGTCGCGGAGCTCGCGGAACGCCTCGGCCTCTCCAGCGAGGAGGTCGTCGAGGGCATGGCGGCGTCCAACGCCTACACGGCCTCCTCCCTCGACGCGCAACCCGAGGAGGACGAGTCCGAGGGCGCCCTGGCGGACCGCATCGGCTACGAGGACCACGGCCTGGAGGGCATCGAGTACATCGAGTCCCTCAAGCCCCTCATCGCGGAACTCCCGTCCAGGGACCGCACCATCCTCTCCCTCCGCTTCGTCGCGGGCATGACCCAGTCGGAGATCGGCGACGAGCTCGGGATCTCCCAGATGCACGTGTCCCGCCTGTTGTCCCGCACCCTCGTGCGGCTGCGCAGGGCACTCACCCTGGACGAATAGCCCCGGTGGGCGGGGACGGGCCGACTCAGCCGGCGACCCGTACGCCCCGCCGCCACACCTCGCTGACCAGCGGCACCCCCGGCCGGTAGGCCAGGTGGACGTGGCTCGGGGCGTCCAGCAGGAGCAGGTCGGCGTAGGCGCCCGGGGTCAGGCGGCCGATGTCGTCCCGGCGCAGGGCCGCCGCGCCGCCCGCCGTGGCCGACCAGACCGCCTCGTCGGGGGTCATCCGCATGTCGCGGACGGCCAGGGCGACGCAGAAGGGGACGGAGGACGTGAAGGACGAGCCGGGGTTGCAGTCGGTGGAGAGGGCGACCGTCGCGCCGGCGTCGAGGAGGCGGCGGGCGTCGGGCCACTGGGCGCGGGTGGAGAACTCGGCGCCGGGCAGGAGGGTGGCGACCGTCCGGCTGTTGGCGAGGGCGTCCACGTCCTCGGGCGTCAGGTGGGTGCAGTGGTCGGCGCTGGCCGCGTCGAGTTCCACCGCGAGCTGGACACCGGGGCCGTAGGAGAGCTGGTTGGCGTGGATGCGCGGGGTCAGGCCCCTGGCCTTGCCCGCGGTGAGGATCGTCCGGGCCTGGTCGCCGTCGAAGGCGCCCTTCTCGCAGAAGACGTCGATCCACCGGGCGTACGGCGCACAGGCGTCCAGCATCTCGCCGGTGACGAGGGCGACGTACGCGGCCGGGTCGTCGGCGTGGTCGGGCGAGACGATGTGGGCGCCCAGGTACGTCACCTCGTCGGTGTGCCGGGCCGCGATGCGCAGGGCGCGGGACTCGTCGGCGACCGTCAGGCCGTAGCCCGACTTCGTCTCGAAGGTGGTGGTGCCCTGGCGGAGGGCCTCGGTGAGGTAACGGGTGAGGTTCTGCTCCAGTTCCTCGTCCGACGCGGCCCGGGTCGCGGCCACCGTGGTGCGGATGCCGCCCGCCGTGTACGAGCGGCCGGACATGCGGGCGTTGAACTCCTGGGTGCGGTCGCCCGCGAAGACCAAGTGGGAGTGGGAGTCCACGAAGCCCGGCAGCACCGCCCGGCCGCCCGCGTCGACCCGATTGTCAGTGGCGGGTGCTTTGCTGGATTCACCGGTCCACACGACACGGTCGCCGTCGATGACGACGGCCGCGTCCTGGATCAGACCGAGAGGGGAGTTGTCACCGAGGGAGGGGTCGTTGGTGACCAGCGTGGCGATGTTGGTGATGACGGTGCTGCTGCTCATAGTGGCCTCGTCGGAGTCCTTGAGTGGGTCGGTCGTCAGGCGCGAAGGGCTTCGACGGCCCGCGCGAGGGCCTGTGGCACATCGGGTACGAGGGTGTGCGCACCGTCTCGTACGACGTGCCGGCCTCCGACGACCGTGTGCCGTACGTCCGCCGCGGTCGCGGCGAATACGGCCGTCTCGGCGCCGAGGCGGGGCAGCGGCCCCGCCGTTCTGACCGAGTCCAGCGCGATCGTGGTGAGGTCGGCGAGCATGCCGGTCCCGATGGTGCCGGCGTCGTCCCAGCCGAGGGCGGCGTGGCCGTCGGCACAGGCGGCGTGCAGCAGGGCGGCGGCCGTCCAGTGGCCCCGGGTGCGGGTGCGCAGCCGCTCGTCGAGCTCCATCGCGCGCGCCTCTTCGAGCAGGTCGATGACGGCGTGGCTGTCGGAGCCGAGGGAGAGCGGCGAGCCCTGCTTCTGGAGTGCGACGGCGGGGCCGATGCCGTCGGCCAGGTCGCGCTCGGTGGTCGGGCACATGCAGGTGCCGGTGCCGGAGCCGCCGATCAGCGCGATGTCCTCGTCGGTGAGGTGGGTGTTGTGGACGCCGGTGGTGCGCGGGCCGAGGACGCCGTGGTCGGCGAGCAGGCGGGTGGGCGTGCAGCCGTGGGCGGCCCGGCAGGCGTCGTTCTCCGCCGTCTGCTCGGACAGGTGCACGTGGAGCGGGGCCCGCCGCTCGTCGGCCCACTGCGCCACGGTCGCCAGCTGCGCGGCGGGCACCGCCCGTACGGAGTGGATCGCCGCCCCGATCCGTGCGTGATCCCGTTCCTTGAGAACTGCACAGCGTTCGGCCCAGGCCTCCGCGCTGCCGTCGGAGAAGCGCCGCTGATGGGCGTTGGGCGGCTCACCGAAACCCGCGGAGAGGTAGGCGGTGTCGAGGAGCGTGATCCGGATGCCGGCGTCGGCGGCCGCCGCGATCAGCGCCTCGCCCATGGCGTTGGGGTCGGCGTACGGGGTGCCGTCGGGAGCGTGGTGGACGTAGTGGAACTCGCCGACGCAGGCGACACCCGCCAGGGCCATCTCGGCGTACACCGCGCGGGCGAGCGCGTGGTAGGTCTCCGGGGTCAGCCGGCCGGCGAAGCCGTACATCACGTCACGCCAGGTCCAGAAGGTCCCGGAGCCCACCTGGACGGTGCCGCGCAGCGCGCGGTGAAAGGCGTGCGAGTGGGCGTTCGCCAGACCGGGGAGGGTGAGGCCGCGCAGCACCTCGGCCCCGGGCGGCGGCGCGGGCACCTCGGTGCGCACCGCCGTGATCCGGCCGCCGGCCACCTCCACGGCGACGCCCGGCTGGACGTGCGGGTCCAGCCAGGCGTACTCCAACCAGTACGTCGTCCGTGTCGTCACTCGCGGGCCAGCCCTTCCAGTACGTCGGCGAGCGCGCTCACCCCGGCCATGCAGTCGTCCTCGGCCGCGAACTCGGCCGGGGAGTGCGAGACGCCGGTGGGGTTGCGCACGAACAGCATGGCCGTCGGGACGCTGCCGGAGAGGATCCCGGCGTCGTGTCCGGCCCCGGTACCCAGGACGGGCACGGTGAGACCGGTGTCCTTGCCGAGGATCCGGCCGAGTTCGTCGCGCAGGGCGTGGTCGAACTCCACGACCGGCGTGAACGACTCGCGGACCACGTCCAGGTCGATGCCGTGCGCCTGCGCGTACTCCCGGGCCGCCGTCTCGATGCCGCCGACGACGGTGTCGAGGGTGGCCTGGTCGGCGGCGCGGGAGTCGAGCCAGCCGCGCACCAGGGAGGGGATGGCGTTGACGCCGTTCGGCTCGACGGCGATCTTGCCGAAGGTGGCGACGGCACCGGCGAGTTCGGCCTCGCGGCGGGCGGCGAGCACGGTCTCGGCGTAGGACAGCATGGGGTCGTGCCGGTCCGCCAGCCGCGTGGTGCCGGCGTGGTTGGCCTCGCCCCGGAAGTCGAACCGCCAGCGGCCGTGCGGCCAGATGGCGCTGGCGATGCCGACCCGGTCGCCGGACAGGTCCAGCGCCCGGCCCTGTTCGACATGCAGTTCGACGAAGGCGCCGATGCGGGCGAGCCGCTCGGGGTCGGGGCCGATGGCGTCGGGGTCGTGGCCGGCGGCCGCCATGGCCTGCGGCAGGGTGATGCCGTCGCCGTCGGTGAGCCGGTGGGCCTGCTCGACGGTCAGGTGCCCCGCGGTCAGCCGGGACCCGACACAGGCGAGCCCGAACCGGGCACCCTCCTCGTCACCGAAGTTCACGATGGCGAGGGGGCGGGTGAACTCCGTTCCCCGCCGCCGGAGTTCGTCCAGCGCGGCGAAGGAGGACACGACACCGAGGGGCCCGTCGAAGGCCCCGCCGTCCGGCACGGAGTCCAGATGCGACCCGGTGACGACGGCGTCCCCGGCCTCCGGATCCCCGAGCCAGGCCCACTGATTCCCGTTCCGGTCGACCTCGTACGCGAGCCCACGCGCCTCGGCCTGCCCCTGGAACCAGGCCCGGCATTCGGCATCGGCCCCGGTCCAGGCGAACCGCCGGTAGCCGTGGGAGTCGGGGTGACGGCCGACGGGAAGCAGCTCACGCCACATGGCATGGAAGGAGGCAGCGCTGTCGGCCGACGCGGCACCAGGCCGCGGCCCCTCGCCCCGCACAGGCTGCGGCCCCTCGCCCCGCACAGGCTGCGGCCCCTCGCCCCGCACAGGCTGCGGCCCCTCGGCCCGTACAGGCTGCGGGCCCTCGGCCCGTACAGGCTGTGGGCAGTCGTTCCGCAGGGCGGAACGGGTGGGCACAGCCGCACCCGCACCCGGCAACGAGAGCTCAGCCCCCACCGAGGAGTCCCCGCCCCTCGTCACGCGGACTCACCTTCACGCATCGGAACCCGAACCCCCCGCTCCTCGGCAACCGACTCCGCGATGTCGTACCCGGCGTCCACGTGCCGGATGACACCCATGCCGGGGTCGTTGGTGAGAACCCGTCGGATCTTCTCCCCGCCCAGCTTCGTGCCGTCGGCGACCGTCACCTGCCCCGCGTGGATCGACCGCCCCATGCCCACCCCGCCGCCGTGGTGGATGGAGACCCAGGACGCACCCGAGGCCACGTTGACCATCGCGTTCAGCAGCGGCCAGTCGGCGATCGCGTCGGAGCCGTCCAGCATGGCCTCCGTCTCGCGGTAGGGAGAGGCCACGGAGCCGCAGTCGAGGTGGTCGCGGCCGATCGCCAGCGGCGCGGCCAGCTCGCCGCTCGCCACCATGTCGTTGAACCGCTCGCCGGCCTTGTCCCGCTCGCCGTAGCCGAGCCAGCAGATGCGCGCGGGCAGCCCCTGGAAGTGGACCCGCTCCTCGGCCATCTTGATCCAGCGGGCGAGGGACTCGTTCTCCGGGAAGAGGTCGAGGATGGCCCGGTCCGTCTTGGCGATGTCGGCGGGGTCGCCGGACAGGGCCGCCCACCGGAAGGGGCCCTTGCCCTCGCAGAAGAGCGGGCGGATGTAGGCGGGGACGAAGCCGGGGAAGGCGAACGCCCGGTCGTATCCGGCCAGTTGCGCCTCGCCGCGGATGGAGTTGCCGTAGTCGAAGACCTCGGCGCCGGCGTCCATGAAGCCGACCATGGCCTCGACGTGCCGGGCCATGGACTCGCGGGCGCGGGTGGTGAAGCCTGCCGGGTCCTTGGCGGCCGCGTCGGCCATGTCCTCGAAGGCGACGCCGACCGGCAGGTACGACAGCGGGTCGTGGGCCGAGGTCTGGTCGGTGACGATGTCGATGGGGGCGTTCATCGCGAGCAGCTGCGGCACCAGTTCGGCCGCGTTGCCGAGGACGCCGATGGACAGCGGGCGGCGGGCGTCGCGGGCCTCGGTCGCCAGCTGGAGGGCGTGGTCGAGGCTGTCGGCCTTCACGTCGAGGTAGCGGTGCTCGATGCGGCGCTCGATGGCGCGCGGGTCGCAGTCGACACAGATCGCGACGCCGTCGTTCATGGTGACGGCGAGGGGCTGGGCGCCGCCCATGCCGCCGAGGCCGGCCGTCAGGGTGATGGTGCCGGCGAGGGTGCCGTTGAACTTCTTGGCGGCGACGGCGGCGAAGGTCTCGTAGGTGCCCTGGAGGATGCCCTGGGTGCCGATGTAGATCCAGGAGCCGGCGGTCATCTGGCCGTACATGGTCAGGCCGAGGGCCTCCAGGCGGCGGAACTCCTCCCAGTTGGCCCAGTCTCCGACGAGGTTGGAGTTGGCGATGAGGACGCGCGGGGCCCACTCGTGGGTCTGCATCACGCCGACCGGGCGGCCGGACTGGACCAGCATGGTCTCGTCCTGCTTGAGGGTGCGAAGGGTGCGCACCATGGCGTCGAAGGAGCGCCAGTCGCGGGCGGCCTTGCCGGTGCCGCCGTAGACGACGAGCTTGTCGGGGTGTTCGGCGACCTCGGGGTCCAGGTTGTTCTGCAGCATCCGCAGGGCGGCTTCCTGCTGCCATCCCAGGGCGCTCAGTTCCGTACCGCGCGGCGCTCGTACGGGGCGGGGTCCTGACATGGTCTGCCTCCTAGCGGATCCGGGATCAGCGGCCGACGAAGTGTTCCTACGGCTATTCACATCCTGGCTTGCTGAATAGAACTAGTCAATACAGGGGTCCGGCAGCGCGGCCGCAGCCCAGGTGTTTGGCTGGACTTATGGGCCTTAAGGGTGTGGACGACGACATGTCGGGGGACGTCGTGGACGGACGCGGGGACGAGGACGAGCGGGTCGGGCGGCGGGACGACGCCGTGCGGGCAGCGGTGGAGCAGGGACTGCTGGGGCCGGACGCGCCGATCGTAGGTCTGCTGGACGTACGGGGCATCCGCGCGTCGGCCGCGGCGCTGCGCCGGGCGTTCGAGGCGGTCGCCGCGCCCGGCACCGCGATCCTGCACGCCTTCGCGGTGAAGGCGAACCCGCTGGTCCCGGTCCTGCGGCTGCTGGCCGAGGCCGGCCTGGGCGCCGAGGTGGCCAGCGCGGGCGAGCTGGCGCTGGCGCGGGCGGCCGGGATGCCGGCGGAGCTGATGGTGTTCGACGCGCCCGCGAAGACCGAGGCGGAGCTGCGCGAGGCACTGGCACTGGGCATGGCCGTGAACGCCGACAACCCGCAGGAGCTCACCAGGATCGACGCGCTCCGGCAGTCCGGCCGCACCCGTTCGCCGCTCGGGATCCGGGTGAACCCGCAGATCGGGGCCGGGACGATCGGGGCCACCTCCACCGCGACCGCGACCTCGAAGTTCGGGGTGGGGCTGCGGGACGAGGGGGCCCGGGAGTGGGTCGTACAGGCGTTCGCGGAGCGGCCGTGGCTGACGCGGCTGCACGCGCACGTCGGGTCGCAGGGGATCTCGCTGTCGCTGCTGGCGCGGGGCGTGGCGGAGACGTACGCGCTGGCCGAGGAGATCAACGCGCGCGCCGGGCGGCGGCAGGTGGACACCCTCGACATCGGGGGCGGGCTTTCGGTCAACTTCGCCTCGGAGGCGACGGAGCCCACGTACGCGCAGTACGCGCGGCTGCTGGCGGAGGCGGTGCCGGGCCTGTTCGACGGGCGGTACGGGCTGGTGACGGAGTTCGGGCGGTCGCTGCTGGCCCGGCACGGCACGGTGGTGGCCCGGGTGGAGTACGCGAAGAGCTCCGGCGGGCGGCGGATCGCGGTGACGCACGCGGGGGTGCAGGTGGCGCCGCGGACGGTGTACGTGCCGGGGGCGTGGCCGCTCAGGATCGCCGCGTACGACGCGAAGGGGCGGCCCAAGGAGGGGGCGCCGGTGGTGCAGGACGTGGCGGGTCCGGCCTGTTTCTCGGGCGACCTGCTCGCCGAGGGGCGCGCCCTGCCGCCGCTGGACCAGGGGGACTTCGCGGCCGCGCTGGACACCGGGGCGTACTACTTCGGCACCCACTACTCCTACAACTCCCTCGCCCGGCCCGGGGTTTACGGCTTCGCGCCGGACGGCGACGGGGGCGTGGCGTTCGCCGTCGTACGGGACCCGCAGACGGTCGCCGAGGTGGTGGCCGAATCCGGAGGGGCGCACGCCGACGCGCTCACCACCCTGCGCGCCACCGGAAGCCGTTGAGACACCTCGGACGGCGGCGATCAACTGGTGTGAAAAGCAGTCCAGTTGACCAACACTAGTCTGCCGGACGCATGTTCCACCGGAAAATGCCAAACACCTGCTCCCCTCCCGCACACGGTGCGTAGTGTCTGCGTCACTCAACCGGAGAGCCACGCGGCAGGAGGGGAGCCACGGTGCCCGGAATCGACGAGTGCTTACTGGAAGCGATGCGCCTGCCCGGTGCCCGGGGCGCCGCGTTGGTCGACTGGACCAGCGGGCTGGCCCTGGGGACGGTCGGGGAGGCGCCCGGCGGTGACCACGAGACCACCGCCGCGGAGGCCGCCGAACTGGCCCGGCTGGCCGCCGAGCACGGGGCGTTCAGCACGACGGACGACACCGAGGTGACTCCTCCGGTGGAGGACCTGATCGTCAGCAACCGGGACAGCTACCACCTGCTGCGGTTCGTGGTCACGTCCTTCGACGCCACCGTGTTCCTGCATCTGTGGCTGGCCCGCGAGGACGGCAATCTCGCCCTCGCCCGGATCCGGCTCGGCGAGATGGCCGAGCGGCTGGTGCTGGGATGACCGTGGTCGACATACCGCCGCCGCTGCCGGTCCGGGACCGGACGGCCCCGCACGAGAGAGCGCCCGGCGCGCTCTCACCGATGCTGACGCGCCTCGCCGAGGAGCGGGCCACCGGTGCCCTGGTCCGCGAGCACGGCACCCTGCACCTGGCCGAGGGCCGCGTGGTGCATGCCGAGAGCCCCCTCGCCCCCGGCCTCGACGTGCTCCTCACCGCCCACGGCACACTCGACGCGGCGGCCTGGCCCTGGACCGACGACATACCCGCCGCCACCCATCGGCTGCTCGCCGCCGGCCTGCTCCCGAGGGGTGCCCTGGAGCTGTGCCGGCTGGGCGCCCTGTACGACGCCGGATACTTCGCGCTGGCGCCCAGCAGCACCCCGGGCCGGTTCCGCTACGGCACCACCACGGCCGCCGCCGGCCCGCCGGGCGCGGTCCGACCGCTGCGCGCGGTTCCCGTCACCGCCCTGGAGCACGAGACCCTGCGCCGCCGCGAGCTGCTGCACCGCATCTGGCCCGATCCGTCGGCGGACGGCGCCCCGCTGATCCGCGCCGACCCCGTCGCGCCACCACCGGTCACCCCCCGGCAGCGGGCGGTCCTGGACCGGGTGGACGGCGTCCGCACGGCCCCGCAGATCGCCCGGGAGCTGGGCAGGCCGGCCTTCCACACGCTGGTGGACGTACGGCGGCTGGCGGCGGCCGGACTCCTCGTCCCGAGGAACACCGTGCCCCTGCCGCCCCCGCTTCCCCCGGTCACCGACCCCGACATCGCGCTGCTGAAGAGGCTCAGGGATGCGCTGGAGGCCCTTTGAACGGCACCGCCCCGCCGAGAGGAGACAGCTGATGGCCGCAGAACCCGGCAGCTCCGGCAGAGAGGCAGTCCTCGACGAACTTCGTCGGCTGCGCACCCGGATGCCCCAGCTCACCGGCGCCCTCGCGGCCGGTGTCGACGGCCTGGTCATCGCCCACGACTGCCCGGGCGTCGATCCGGAGGGCCTCGCCGCGCTCACCGCGGCCGAGCTCGGCGTCGCCGTCCGGGTCTCCGACGCCACCGGCAAGGGCGAACTCAAGGAGCTGGTGGTGCGCGGCGAGGACGGCTATGTCGCCACCTATGCCGCCGGCCGCAGCGCCGTGCTCACCCTGCTCGCCGAAGACCGGGTGAACGTCGGCCGGCTCCACCTGGAGGGCCGCCGGGCCGCCGCCCGGATCGGCGAGCTGGTCGACGCCGCCGAGGCCGCGGCCGAGGCCGCCGCCAAGGCCCTGCGCCCGGCCCGCAGCGCGGCCACACGGACCAGAACCACGCGCACGCCACGCACCAGCACCAGCAGCGAGGCGCGCACCGCAACCGACAGTTGAAAGGAACCAGAAAGTCATGGCCAACACCGAAACCGCCCTGAAAGAGTGCCTCACCTCCATCGAGGGCGCGACGGGTGTCGCGCTCGTCGACTACACCAGCGGAATGGCGCTGGGCACCATGGGCGGCAGCAAGTCCTTCGACCTGAACGTGGCCGCGGCCGGCAACACCGACGTGATCCGCGCCAAGATGCGCACCATGGAGCACCTCGGTCTCAAGGGCGAGATCGAGGACATACTGATCACACTCTCCAACCAGTACCACCTGATCCGGCTGCTCAAGGGCCGGGGCGGCAACGGCCTCTTCCTCTACCTGGTGCTCGACCAGTCGCGCGCCAACCTGGCGATGGCCCGGCACCAGCTGAAGAGGGTCGAGGAGGACCTGGAGGTCTGACCGGGCCTCACACCAGCGCCGCGGTGCGGCGGCGGGCCCCGCCCGGGGCCGCGTCGCCCGCCGCGATGCCGGTACCGCGGTAGGCCTTGACGGCCTTGCCGGCCGGGCGGCCGCCGCGCTTGTCGAGCCAGTCGACGCGCAGCCACACCAGGTGCTCGCCGGCCCTCTCCCGGCGGCCCAGCCAGGCCGCCTTCAGGCGCAGCCCGGTGCCGGTCCCGGCGAGCAGCATGCCGCCCGCCGCGGGCAGCGCGAAGGAGCTGCCGAGGGCGGCGGCGAACGCCAGCAGCAGCCACCAGCGGTGTCCCCGGCGCCAGTTCCGCACGGTCACCGCCCGGTCCTGGAGGACGTCGTGCTTGCCGGCCCGGGCGGCGCCGTGCACCAGCGCGGTGTAGCGCTTGCGGCGGGTGAGCGCCACGACGGCGGCGCCGATGATGAACAGCGCGGCCCCGGCCATGACGCCGATCCGCCGCCCGGTGATCCCGGAGGGCAGCACGCCGACGCCCGCCGCGAACACCCCGGACCACCACAGCGGCGCGGCCCCGGCCCGTACGACCACGGCCACCCGGGCAAGTCCCTGCCCTCCTCGTGCCCCTCGTCCCGCACGCGCCATGTCCGCAGCCTCCTCGCCGCTCTCGGCCCAGTCCGTACGGCGGAACGCTAACCAGCGAACGTGAGACGAGTCTTAAAGCCCTACTCGACGAAAAGACCGCGTGCCGCCGCCCGCGTGTCGAACTCCTCCAGGCGGGCCTGCGCGTCCGGCAGGTCGTCGCACATCGCCTCCAGGAGCACCCGGCCGAGCAGCATCGGCGCACAGGCCGTGTCGAAGGCGAGCCCGGTGCCGACGGCGGCCGGCAGCAGCAGGTCGGAGACCTTGGCGACGGGGGCGAAGGCGGAGTCGGCGACGGTCACGACGGTCAGCCCGGCCTCCTTGGCGTAGGCCAGGGTGTCCACGACCTCGCGCGGATGCCGGGGCAGCGCGAAGCACAGCAGGGCCGTGGCGCCGGCGAGGACGGCCGCGTCCACGCGGTCGTGGATCATCGTGCCGCCCTCGTTGAGCAGCCGTACGTCCGGGTGCACCTTGGCGGCGAAGTAGGTGAAGCCGTAGGCCTGGGAGGCGGCGGCGCGCAGGCCGAGGACCGGGAGCGGCCGGGAGGCGGCCAGCAGCCGGCCGGCCTGCTGCACCGGGCGCGGGTCGGCGAGCGCCTCGGCGAGGTGCCGGAGGTTCTCGATCTCGGCCTCGACGGCCTGCTGGTACTCGTTGTACGCCCCGGAGCCGGGCGCGTGTTCGGCGGGGACCACCTCGCGCAGGTGCCTGCGCAGCGCCGGGTAGCCGTCGAAGCCGAGGGCGACCGCGAAGCGGGTGACGGAGGGCTGGCTGACCCCGGCCAGTTCGGCCAGCTCCACGCTGGACAGGAAGGGCACGTCGACGGCGCGCCGCACCATGCTGTGCGCGATGCGCCGCTGGGTCGGCGTGAGCCGGTGCCCCTCGAAGAGCGCCTGCAACCGAGTCGCAGGGCTGTCGGTCACGTTCATGACGTGCTCCCCCTCCAGATGTCCGTGAACCGGTCGAGCAGCCCGGCCGCCGCGGTGACGTCGTCCGTGAGCGGCCGGTCGGCCGGGTCCGCCTCCAGCGCCGCCTCGGCGAGCTCCAGCGCCCGCCCCGCCCCGAGCCCGGGGTCGGGACGCAGCTCGCGCTGGCGCAGCGCCCTTACGGCGGCGACGAGTTCGCAGCCGACCACCAGACGGTACGCACGGCAGGCGCGCAGCGTTTGACGGGCGGCGAGCGAGGCGAAACTGGCCTGTTCCTCGACGCCTCGGGAGAGTACAGCGTGCCCCAGGGAGGCGGGCGCGGAGAAGGCGCGCAGGTCGCCGAGGGCGGCGCCGGCGGCGTACTCCAGGATCATCACGCCGGAGGAGGCGGGTTCGTGGTCGGCGAGGAAGGGTCGCAGCCGGGTGTAGGCGGGTTCGTTGAGGGTGGAGAGCCGGGAGGTGGACAGGCGTGCGACCTGGGTGACGGCGAGCCGGAAGTGGTCCAGGGCGAGGGCGAGTTGGGCCTCGTAGAAGCCGCCGTGGTGGTAGGCGGCCAGATCCTCGGGGGAGATGAGGGGGTTCTCGGCGGCCGCGTTGATCTCGATCGCCAGGACGCCCTCCAGGGCGTCGGCCGCGTCGTGGGCCGGGCCGTGGATCTGGGGCAGGCAGCGGAAGCCGTAGGGGTCCTGGATCCGGCCGAGCGGCGGGGTCGGCCGGTCGGCGGCGCCGATCAGCTCCCGCATCCGCCGGGCGACCTCGACGCTGCCCCGGTGCGGACGGGCCGCGTGCACGGGCGCCGCGAACGCCTCGTGGGAGCCGTCGACGGCGAGCAGGGACAGGGCCGCCACCACCTGGGTGGCCTCGATCAGCCCGCGCAGCTCGTGCAGGGCGAGCGCCGACTGGCCGAGCGTGAGGGCGTTGCTGCTGATCAGGGCGAGGGCGTCGTTGTTGTCCAGCGGCTGGGGTTCCGGCGCGCCGAAGCCCCGCCAGGGGTGCTCCCCCGCCAGCGCGAGGCCCGTCTGCGCCAGCGCCGCGATGTCCCCGGTGCCGACCGAGCCGAACTCGTTGACGACCGGGTACGCGCCCGACTCCAGCGCCTCGCACAGCGCCGTCACGACACTGGGCCTGAGGCCGGCGCCGCCCGCCAGCAGCTGGTTGGCCCGCACCGCGAGCATGGCGCGCACCTGCCGGGCGGGCAGCTCCTCGCCGATCGCCCCGGCGTGGCTGCGCAGCAGCCGCAGTCCGTGGCCGGCGGCCGCCTCGGTGGGCACGTCCTCGTTCCGGTTGGCGCCGACGCCGGTGGAACGGCCGTAGACGCGGCCGGTCGCGGCGATCTGCCGGGCGGCGTTCCAGGACTCCTCCGCGCGGCGCATCGCCCCGGTGCCCGGGACCGGGCGGGCGGTGCCGTCGGCGAGGCGTACGACGTCCTCGACGCCCATGCCGACGCCGTCGAGGACCACCAGGCCGGAATGGTCAATTCCGGGAGCGTCCGCAGCACCAGACGACATCACGCCCAACCTTGCCTTCCGGTCGTCCGTCAACGGGCGCCAGGCCGTTGACGGACTATTCACATACCGACAACTCTGCATGACTTTATACAGTCAGGCAAGGGACATCTCATGATCCACCCACGGCCGGGGATGCCGGGCCGGGCCGAAGAGGAGGAGGTGGCGGCCGCCCGCACGAAGCGGCACGGGCCGCCCTGGGCGCCGGCCGCCGACCGACCGGGGCCACCGCGATCGGTATCGCGCGGGCGATGATCCGGCCAAGAGCCGTTAAACCAATACTGAACGTAATCTTTCCGACGCGTACAGTAATGAGAACCATCAGCGCCAGCACCTGAGGAAGCGTCATGGCCCGGAACCCCACGGCCCTTCCGACGGCCACCGCCGTCGGCGCGCAGGCCGTCGCCCACTCGTCGGCGGCCGTCGTCCCCGCCTCGGCGAGCGCGGCCCTCGACGAACTGCTCCAGGGCAACCGGCGGTACGCCACCGGCCGCTCCCGCCGGCGCCGGGCCGCCGCACCGCGCCCGCTCGCGGCGGTGCTCGGCTGCGTGGACTCCCCAGCCGCCCCGGAACTGGTCTTCGACCAGGACCTCGGCGATCTGCTGAGCATGAGGACGGCCGGCCAGGTGCTGGACGAGGCGGTTCTCGGTTCCCTCCAGTACGGCGTACAGGAACTGCGCGTCCCGCTTGTCGTCGTCCTCGGCCACGACGGCTGCGGGGCCGTCGCCGCCACCCTCGCCCGGCTGCGCACCGGCGCGCCCGTCCCCGGTCATCTGGAACTGCTCGCCGACCAGATCGCGCCGGCCGCCCTGCGCACCAGGTCGCTGCCCGGTGACTGGGCCGAGCACACCATGCGGGCCCAGACGGTGTGGGCGCGGGACGCGATCCGCGCGGACTGCGGGTTCGCGGGGGCGTCGGTGATGGCGGCCCGGTTCGACTCCGGCAGCGGACTGGTGTCGCTGCTGTCCTGAGGGCGGCCCCCTGCCGGATGCGGGGGATTTCCCCAGTGCGGCGGGGGCCCTGGATCCCTACCGTGAGCACCATGACGGACGCGCGGGACACCGACCTGAAGAAGGAACTCGACGCCACTCTGCACGCCCGCAGGGAGCTTGGGCCCGAGTACGAGTCGGAACTGGCCGACTCCTTCCTGGAGAAGATCGACCAGCGCATCGACGGCGCGGTCGAGCGCCGGCTGCGCAGGACCCTCGCCGAGCAGCAGATGCAGGTGGCCCGCGGGGCGCGCGGCGCCAGGAGCGGCACCGACTCGTGGGGCGAGCGCTTCGGCTTCGGGATCGTCTCGCTGGTGCTGGCGATACCGCTGTCGGCGATCGGCGCCGGCACAGCGCATCTGCCGGGACTGCTGGTCACGTGGTGCGGCGTCGTGGGGGTCAACGTGGCCCAGGTCGTCCGCCTCAACCCCGGCCTGTTCCACCGGCGCGACCGCGGCGACGAGGACTGACCGGGGCCGGAGCCGGAACGGGGGGACCTCGCGGGTCGGCCGACGCCGGCAACAGCCGCAGAGAGGTGTGCGCGGGGACCGCCGCACCCCCTAAAAGGGGGGCGGGACGACGGCGGTCCCCGCGAGGGACGTGGACCGGGTCAGGGCCGGGTCTCACGTCCGGGCGTCCATGGAGGTCCGGGAGCCGCTCCGGAGGTCCTTGGACGTTCGGTGCCGGCCGGGGCGGGGAGCCGCTCCCGCCCTGCCGACGCCCACTAATCTGCCGGACCCGTGTTAAGCGTGTGCTGCGCGCACGTGACACGCTCGTACCACTTCCGCGAAGTCCACCACGCGGACCGGGAACAGCAAGTTCCGCGGTGTCACGGGCCGTTCACCGGACGTTCGCTACTGCTTGCCGCCCTTGGCGAGAAACGCCAGCAGGTCCTGCCGACTGATCACACCGGTGGGCTTGCCCTCGACGAGCACGATCGCGGCGTCGGCCGCGCCCAGCACCGACATCAGGTCCGCGACCGGCTCGCCGGAGCCGACCTGGGGCAGCGGGGCGCACATGTGCTTCTCCAGCGGGTCCTCCAGAGAGGCCCGCTTGCTGAACAGCGCGTCGAGCAGCTCGCGTTCGACGACCGAGCCGACGACCTCGGCGGCCATCACGTCCGGGTGACCGGCGCCCGGCTTGACGACGGGCATCTGCGAGACGCCGTACTCGCGCAGCACCTCGATGGCCTGCCCGACGGTTTCGTCCGGGTGCATGTGGACGAGGGAGGGGATGGAGCCGCCGGCCTTGTCGCTGAGCACGTCGCCGACGCGGGCGCTCGGGCCCTCGTCCTCCAGGAAGCCGTAGTCGGCCATCCACTCGTCGTTGAAGATCTTGCTCAGGTAACCGCGGCCGCTGTCCGGCAGCAGGACGACCACGACATCGTCCGGGCCGAGCCGCTCGGCCACCCGCAGCGCCGCGACGACCGCCATCCCGCAGGAGCCCCCGACCAGCAGCCCCTCCTCCTTGGCCAGCCGGCGGGTCATCTGGAAGGAGTCCTTGTCCGACACGGCGACGATCTCGTCCGCGACGGTCCGGTCATAGGCGGTCGGCCAGAAGTCCTCGCCCACGCCCTCGACGAGGTACGGGCGCCCGGATCCGCCGGAGTACACGGACCCCTCCGGGTCGGCGCCGATCACCTGGACGCGACCGTCACTGACGTCCTTCAGATACCGGCCGGTGCCGGAGATCGTCCCCCCGGTGCCCACCCCCGCCACGAAATGGGTGATCTTCCCCTCCGTCTGCTCCCACAGCTCGGGTCCGGTCGAGTGATAGTGCGAAAGGGGGTTGTTGGGGTTGGAGTACTGGTCCGGCTTCCAGGCACCGGGCGTCTCGCGGACCAGCCGGTCGGAGACGTTGTAGTACGAGTCCGGGTGCTCCGGGTCGACCGCCGTCGGGCAGACCACGACCTCGGCGCCGTACGCCCGCAGCACGTTGATCTTGTCGGTGCTCACCTTGTCGGGGCACACGAAGATGCACTTGTACCCCTTCTGCTGGGCCACGATCGCCAGCCCCACCCCGGTGTTCCCGCTGGTCGGCTCGACGATGGTGCCGCCCGGCCGGAGCTCCCCGCTCTTCTCGGCGGCCTCGATCATCCGCAGCGCGATGCGGTCCTTCACGGAGCCGCCCGGGTTGAAGTACTCGACCTTGGCGAGCACGGTGGCCTGGATGCCCTGGGTGACGCTGTTGAGTCTCACCAGCGGGGTGTTGCCGACGAGGCTGATCATCGAGTCGTGGTATCGCACCGTTGTCTCCGGTTGCTTGCAAAAGATGTGGTCCTAGTGGTGCCGCCAGCCTAGGGCCTGACCGGCGGATCAGGTCGCAGGAACGTAACGGCACTCATCGGCGCAGGTGAGCGGGGTGATGGGGGTGCCTCCCGCGTGAGCGGGCGAGTGCGCGTCACACCCCGCGTCCGCGGCGGGGTCCGCCGGACGGACCCTGAGGCCCGCTTCGGAGGTTCACTCCCCGTTGAGATTGGCGCGCGGGCGGTACGGGGCAAGGAGTGGATGAGCGGCAACGAGGAGGTGGCGGCGGCGCATGACGAACATGTCGAGGGCGCGGGTGGCCCGGCGGATCGCGGCCGGGGCGGCGTACGGCGGCGGCGGGGTCGGGCTGGTCGGCGCGGCCGCGGTGGGCCTGGTGCTGGCCGAGGTGCGGATGGCCAGGACGGCGGTGCACAACGGCAACAGCGGCGGCCGGGTGCCGACGGCGGACGGCCTTTACGGGTGGGGGTCCCCCCACCCGAGCGAAGCCGAGAGTGGGGGAGGGTACGACGCCCTCGGTGAGCCGCCCATCCGCCTGACGATGCTCGGCGACTCCACGGCGGCCGGGCAGGGCGTGCACCGGGCCGCCCAGACGCCGGGCGCGCTGCTGGCATCGGGTCTCGCGGCGGTGGCCGAACGCCCGGTCGAGCTCAGCAACGTGGCACTGCCCGGCGCCCAGTCCGACGACCTGGACCGCCAGGTGTCGCTGGTCCTGGGCTCGGCCTCGCCGGTCCCCGACGTCTGCGTGATCATGATCGGCGCGAACGACGTCACGCATCGCATGCCGCCGACCCGCTCGGTCCGCCACCTCTCCTCGGCGGTGCGCCGGCTGCGCACGGCGGGCGCGGAGGTGGTGGTCGGCACCTGTCCCGACCTGGGCACGATCGAGCCGGTACGACAGCCGCTGCGCTGGCTGGCCCGGCGGGCGTCCCGGCAGCTGGCGGCCGCCCAGACGATCGGCACGGTGGAACAGGGCGGCCGCACGGTGTCACTGGGCGACCTGCTGGGCCCGGAGTTCGCGGCCAACCCCCGCGAGCTGTTCGGCCCCGACAACTACCACCCTTCGGCGGAGGGCTACGCCACAGCGGCGATGGCGGTGCTGCCGACGGTCTGCGCCGCCCTCGGCCTCTGGCCGGCGGAGGAGGAACGCCCCGACGTCACCCGCCGCGAGGGCTTCCTGCCGGTCGCCCGGGCCGCGGCGGAGGCGGCGGCCGAGGCCGGCACGGAGGTCACGGCGGCGATGCCGACGGGGGCGCGGGGACCGTGGGCCCTGCTCAAACGCCGCCGGCGCCGGAACGTGGAGCCGCCCGCCGTCCCGCCCGACGCGGCTTCCGAAGAGGCGAGGTCGCGGGCCGGGACGACCGAGTAGGGGCCCGGGACGGGGGCGCTTACCGGCGCTCGCAGGGTGCCGCTGACCGGCGCTCGCAGGGTGCCGCTGCGCCCACCCGTGCCGCCCTGCGGCACGCCTGCCCGCGGCCGAGTGGCCGGAAAGGAGCGGCTGGACAGCGCCCCGTATGGGGCGCGGGGCTGTGTCGATGTGCGGCTCCGCCGCGTGGGCGCGACCAGCCCCCACCGGTCCGCGGCCGAGCCCACAGCCAAGCAAGCGCTTAGAAAGTGCGGTCAGTGTCACACTCCGACACCGGTGACCGATGACATACGTACGGGTAACTTCCCAATCACCCCTGCCAGTCCCCGCATGCCAATGGAGCCGTGATGCCCGAAGCCGTCATCGTCTCGACCGCCCGTTCCCCGATCGGCCGCGCCGTCAAGGGCTCCCTGAAGGACCTGCGCCCCGACGACCTCGCCGCGACGATCGTCCAGGCCGCCCTCGCCAAGGTCCCCGAGCTGGACCCGAAGGACATCGACGACCTGATGCTCGGCTGCGGTCTGCCCGGCGGCGAGCAGGGCTACAACCTCGGCCGTATCGTCGCCGTGCAGATGGGCATGGACCACCTGCCCGGCTGCACCATCACCCGGTACTGCTCCTCGTCCCTCCAGACCAGCCGCATGGCCCTGCACGCCATCAAGGCCGGCGAGGGCGACGTCTTCATCTCGGCCGGTGTCGAGATGGTCTCCCGCTTCGCCAAGGGCAGCTCGGACGGCCTGCCGGACACCATGAACCCGATCTTCGCCGAGGCCCAGGCCCGTACCGCCGCGACCGCCGCGTCGACCGGCTCCACCTGGCACGACCCGCGCGAGGACGGCCTGCTCCCCGACCCGTACATCGCGATGGGCCAGACCGCCGAGAACCTGGCCCGCATCAAGGGCGTCACCCGTCAGGACATGGACGAGTTCGGCGTCCGCTCCCAGAACCTCGCCGAGGAAGCCATCAAGAACGGCTTCTGGGAGCGCGAGATCACCCCCGTCACCCTCCCCGACGGCACGGTCGTCAGCAAGGACGACGGCCCGCGCGCCGGCGTCACCCTGGAGGGCGTCGCAGGCCTGAAGCCGGTCTTCCGCCCCGACGGCATGGTCACCGCCGGCAACTGCTGCCCGCTGAACGACGGCGCCGCCGCGGTCGTCATCATGTCCGACACCAAGGCGCGCGAGCTCGGCCTCACCCCGCTCGCCCGCATCGTGTCGACCGGCGTCTCCGGCCTCTCCCCCGAGATCATGGGCCTCGGCCCGGTCGAGGCGAGCAAGCAGGCCCTGGGCCGCGCCGGCCTCACCATCGACGACATCGACCTGGTCGAGATCAACGAGGCGTTCGCCGCCCAGGTGATCCCCTCCTACCGCGACCTGGGCATCCCGCTGGAGAAGCTGAACGTGAACGGCGGCGCCATCGCCGTCGGCCACCCCTTCGGCATGACCGGCGCCCGCATCACCGGCACGCTCATCAACTCCCTCCAGTTCCACGACAAGCAGTTCGGTCTGGAGACGATGTGCGTCGGCGGCGGCCAGGGCATGGCGATGGTCATCGAGCGCCTCAGCTGAGCCCCACCGCACCACCCCCAGGTCACCCCTGAGTGACCGTCACGGAACCCACCGTGACACCGCGGCCCGGTGTTCGAGAAAACCCCGAACACCGGGCCGATTTGTGATCCAATCTCCCCCAGGATGTGACCTATCTCCCTCCAGGGAGGCATCACCGCAGGTCAGCATGATGGTGCGAGCAAACCCCAGACCCAAAGTTCTGTCCGTTTCGTGACGTTACGCACTGACAGCTTGATAGTCCGCCCTTCAAGCTGATGTAGGAAGTCGGGGGTCGACTTTGAACCGGGAGTACGTCAGTGAGCGCCATGCCGATCGCCTTGCTGCTCACCACGGCCGCCACGGGCGCCGTGGGCGTCGCTGTCCTGCGCACCGTTCTGAAGCTGCGCCGTCAGGTCGCCGAGCTGCACACCCAGCTCGCCCAGAACCAGGCCGCGACCTTGCGCGCGCTCATGCCGGCGGCCCGCAGCCACGCGGACGCCGAGGAGATACGGGCCGCGGTGGCGGAGGCGCTGGCCGAGGAGCGGGAGCGGGAGCTCGCCGAGGCACGGGCCTTCTGGGCGGCGCAGGAGGCGCGTGACGTCTCCGACGCGCCGTCGCTGCTGTGGCTGGCGGACGGCGAGCCGTTCCTGCCCCGGCAGACGGACTTCGTGGGCCTGGAGCCGGTCGCCGAGCCGGCCGCGGAGACGGACGAGTTCACCGGGGAGTCACCGGAACTGGCGGCCGCGCGCCGGCGTCACCCGTCCCACCCCGACTTCGTGCCGGTGCAGTCGCCGGTGGTGAACGACCACGAGCGTACGGTCGCGACGCTGGAGCAGCTGGCCGAGTCCCAGGTCGAACTCTCCGACGTCCGCCCCGGGCCGCTGGGCACGCTGGACGTCTACGTCTTCGCCGACGGCACGACCCTGTGCATGACGCCGGGGCACCGCGAGACGGCGGAACGGCTGGCCGCCGCCCTGACCGCCGGGGAGACGCCGTACCTGCTGGGCGGGTCGGGGATCTCCGGCGCGTACACGCTGACGTTCGCCTGCGGAGAAGAGAACGTGTACATCCTGGCGGACAGGGTCATAGCGTCGCTCTGAGGTGCTTCGCCGGGTGCGGGTGCGTGGGGGCTGGTCGCGCAGTTCCCCGCGCCCCTGAAAGCAAAAGAAGGGGGCGCGGGGAAC
>NZ_JBFBJL010000071.1:0-46678 GCF_040686075.1 Streptomyces sp. NPDC086519 | reverse complement strand
GCACACCTACAACCACCACCGCGGACACACCGCGCTGAAAGGCCAACCACCCGCCAGCCGCGTCCCCAACCTCACGGGTCAGTACACCTAGGGCCTGTCTCCTTGATGAGTCGGTCCGCTGCTCGGCGCCCTCTTGGATGCCTGCGGCATCGTGCATGGAAGTCTGTTTGCATGGACACATTCGCGGACCGGTTCGACGGCGGGCGAACGTGGTGGGAGGCCGCTGTCGAGGAAGCGCAGGAAGGGCGCTGGGTCCGTGACGCCGTGGAACGGCAAGTCATCGAGGACATCGGCGCCGCCACAAACCCTCTCTGTGGCGGGCGGACGGCCCCGTTCACCGAGGACTCGTGGCACGTGCGAATCGGGAGGATCGCGAACTGGGCCGGGGTGCTGCGACTCGCGGCCCGGTCAGGCGGGTGGGTGCTCCAGCCAGTTGTCGGGGGCCGCCCGCCGCGCCCGGCGGGCATGGCCGAGCTGCTGTCCGGCATCTACGCGGTCGGTGAGCAAGGAGAAATCTGGATGCGGCAGTTCCTGAAGGGCGAGCTGCCGCCGGAGGGCGAGATCGCCAAGGCTGAAGGCTTCTTCACCGGGCCGGGATCCGTCGAGGACCTTGAGCTCTTCTTCTATGACTGAGAGGTCGTCTTCTCCCGCTGTTTCATCCCGGAATCTGCTGTTTGGTCTGTGGTGTCGGGTCGCGCCAGGAGATGGCGTTCTCGCTGGTGAGGCGGCGGGTCATGAGGTCGGTCATGGCGATGTGGATCACGGCTTCGGAGCGGACGGAGGGGTCTCGTAATCGCGGGCCAGTCGGCGGTGGAGCATGAGCCAGCCGTAGGTCCGCTCGACTGCCCAGCGTTTCGGGATCGGGGTGAATCCCCTGGTCCCGGGCTTGCGTTGCGTGATTTCCATGTCACTGCCCTGGGTGGCCGCGTGCTCGACGAGGTGCTGACGGTAGCCGCCGTCGACCCACACCTTGCGGATGCCGGGGTGTTCGGCCGCGACCCGGTCCAGGAGTCTGGTGCCGGCGACGGAGCCCTGCACACTCGCCGCGGTGACCAGGCCCTGGAGTCCTAGCTCAGACACCAGCCGCAAACTAGCCGGATGATTACGCGCTCGCCGCCGTGGCGGCCTGTTCGTCGTGCTCGCGCAGCATCCGCATGACGGTGGCGGGCGAGGGGTGGTGCCCCTTCTTCGTGCCGATGGTGATGACGAGGCGCTTGGCGATGTCGCGCAGGCTCATCTCCTGGTCGCGCAGGTGGAGAGCCATGGACAGCATGTCGTCGTCGGTGACCCCGGCGCCGCCGATGGTCTTGCCGCGCTTCCGCGCGCTCTCGTGGCCTTCCAGGGTGCGGTCGCGGATGTACTCGCGCTCCATGCCGGACATGGCCGCGAGCACGGTGAGCACGATGCCGGACGGGTCGTGCGAGCCCTTCAGTTCGCCGGTGAGGAACTCCAGCCCGACGTCGCTCGCCTTCAGCTCCTCGGCAAGCATAGCGAGTTCGATGCCGCGGCCGAGCCGCTTGTGCTCGTGCACGACGAGGGTGACGGCAACACCAGAGGAGCGGATCTCCCCGGCGAGCTTCACGGCGGCCTCCAACTCGGGGCGCTTGGTGGCGCGGGTGGAGATCTTCTCCGAGAAGACGCGGGTGACCCCGGCCTCGCCGAGCGAGTCGAGTTGTGCGTCGAGGGACTGTCGAGCGGTCGAGGCGCGGGCGTAGCCGAGGCGGACGTGTCCGACCGGTTCGGCGCCGGCGCGCGCGGGCCGGGGCAGTTCGGTCCACACCGAGCCCGGTTTCCGTACGGCGGGGGTCGGCACGCTGAGCGCCTTGGCGAGTTGGGGCACTAGGCGGAAGCGGGCGGTGTGGTACTGGATGGCCACCTTGCTCTTGCCGGTCCGGCAGGGGGAGCCCGCGGGGGCGGCGCAGGTCGGACGGGCGGCTGTTTCATGAGCGACCACCTATGAAACAGTGGGGCGGCGGGCGGACCCCCGGTGCTTCGAGGGCAGGGGGTCCGTCTCGGCCTGATCTGCCACCGATCATCTCGGCCGCGCTGAGATGCCGAGCGCCCAGCAGAGGAAGCTCAGCTCGTCGACGTCCTGTTCGATGAGGGCCGACAGGGTGGTTCCTCCGCCGTGGCCAGAGTCACGCAGCGGCACCAGCAGGTAGGGGCCGCCCTGCGGGGCGTCGGCTTGGAGAGCCGCGATCATCTTGAGCGGGTCGTGCGGCGGTACGGTGCGGTCGTTGAGTGCCGACGCGATCGCCATCACTGGGTAGCGGCGGTCGGGCCGTACGTTGTGGTAGGGCGAGTAGGCGGCGAGATAGGCGCACTCGTCGGGGTCGTCTGGCGAGCCGTATTCAACGGTGGTGCCACTGAGGTTGGGGAAGGTTGGAAAGCGCAGCATGTCGAGCAGGGGCGCGCGGCAGTAGACGGCACCGAACGCGTCGGGAGCTTGCAGTGCGGTGACGGCGACCATCAGGCCGCCGTTGCTGTTGCCGCGCGAGGCGATCCTGTCGGGGGTGGTCCATCCGGTGGCGACCAGATGGCGGGCCGCGGCGATGTAGTCGTCGAAGGCGTTCTGCCGGCGCATGCCGACGGCTGCCTCGTGCCAGGTGCGGCCGTATTCGCCGCCGCCGCGTATGTTGGCGTGGGCCAGCACTCCGCCGAGCTGGAGCCAGGTGGCGCTGACGGCTGAGAAGCGCGGTTCTACGGGGATGTTGAAGCCTCCGTAGCCGCTGAGCCGGACCGGTCGCTGTCCGTCGCGCGGCAGGTCGGTGCGGTAGATGAGGAACATCGACACGGGGGTGCCGTCGGTCGACTCGTACCAGACCTGTTGCGTGGTGTACGCGGCCGGGTCGAGGCCGGCGTCCGGTACGTGGTAGGGCTCCAGTCGGTCCTGTGCGTAGTCGTACTTGTAGACCGACGGCGGCTGCACGAACGAGGTGAAGGCCACCCATACGTCGTCGCCGTGCCAGGAGCCGGTGACCCCGCTGACGACGCCCACCCCCTCGTTCCGGTTGACCGAGCCAAGGGACGGGAGCGCCAGGTCCCGCAGATGAGTGCCGTCCTCGGCGTGGACGGCCACCCGGTGCGAGGCGGCGTGCGAGTAGACGGCGTAGAGGCGGCCTCCGATCCCGGTGACGGTCTGCAGGATGTCCGGGCCTTCTGGGATGAGCGTGTGCCATGAGGTCGGGTCGGTGAGGGGAGCAATGCACAGGCGACCGCGCGGCGCGTCGAGGTCGGTCCACACGAGCACCGAGTCGTCGATCACCTGCACCTGGTTGACCGACCGCATTCCAGCGGCCACCGGAATCAGCTCGTCGTCGGTGAGGCGCAGCAGGGTGACGTCGTTGGCGTGTACGAAGTCCCACACGGTGATGACCGCGTACCGGCCACACTCGCTGGCGTCTACGGTGCACCAGTGGTCCTTATCGCGATCGTCCCCGAAGACCTTGCGGGCCGGGGTGTCCGAGCCGATCCGGTGCTCGTAGACGGCGTGCCAGTACGCCTCCTCGTTCGGTGGGACCTCGCCGTGCTCGGGGTAGGCGGTGTAGAAGAAGCTGGACGAATCGGGTCGCCAGGCGACCGAGCCGTGGTCGGTGCCTCGCAGTCGGTCGGGTAGCAGCTGGCCGGTCTCGACGTCGAGAACATGGACCACTGCGTCGTGGGTGCTGCCACTGGCTCGGCCGAATGCCACCAGGGTGCCGTCGGGGGACGGCTCGGCGAACACCAGGACGTCGCTGGCCGGCCATGTGCCCGGGTCGATCACGGTTTCTGCTGGGACACCGGTCGAACGGCGCATCATCAGGGCGGACTTCTCGTCGTCGGCGTCGGCTTGCCAATGGAAAGTGCGCCCGTTCCGGCCCGCAGGGATCGGTGGGGACAACCGCGCGTAGCGAGTGGAACGGGCGACGGCAGCGCGCAGACCGTCGCGGCCGGGGACGCTGTCGAGCACCGTGCGGGTGACCGCCTCCTGGGCAGCGATCCAGTCGACCGTCTCGCCGTCGTCGAGCCGTTCCAGCCAGACATACGGGTCCTCGTAGTGCCGGCCATGCAGCGTGTATCCGCCCTCAGAGACGCGGCGAGTCGGGGGGACCTCCACAGGCAGCGTTGGCCTCACCATCAGGTGCCTCTCTTTTCGGACCAGCATGGTCCCGGGGGTTGGTCAGCCGGACAAAAACGATCTACAAGCTAAGTAAACGCTCCGGGCACCGCGCATGAGTAACCTTCGCTTGTTCTGCACCCTTCAGACGGTCATCGCTTGTCAAGAGGGGACCGTTCGGCAGCATCAACCGTGGCACGGGGACCGGGCACTGTCACGGCTGGCCCCAGGTCGAGGCGCTTGTCCATGTCGAGGTGGAAGGTGCCGTACGGGTTGACGTTGGACCAGAACAGGGCGGTCAGGCCGCGCCGGTCCTCATGGCTCAGCTTCTTCGCCCACGCCGGTTCGGCCAGGACCTGCTGCACCAGCAGGGTGTTGACGTGCACGAGCGCGGACTGGAGCAGGTGCAGGGTGAGCATCGACGTCTCGGCGTGCTCTTTGTCCGGGCCGGTCAGAGCGCCGTCCTTGCCGTAGTGCAGCACGGCGTTCGCACTGTTCCAGTTCTCCACGA
Source organism: Streptomyces sp. NPDC086519 (assembly GCF_040686075.1). Taxonomy (NCBI): domain Bacteria; kingdom Bacillati; phylum Actinomycetota; class Actinomycetes; order Kitasatosporales; family Streptomycetaceae; genus Streptomyces; species Streptomyces sp. NPDC086519. Next base: position 42,071 of record NZ_JBFBJL010000071.1, on the reverse strand, counting down.
CCTGTAGCCCGCCGTGGATCTCGCGGCGCAAGTCGGGGCTGGCCAAGTAGTCGCATACGAAGACCGTGCGAACTGCGCGGCCGAGTTCTTCGAGAGCCTGGTAGGTGGGGTGCTTGGGGCCGCCTCGGGTGAAGCGCCGCAGCACCTGTTCGGCCTCCGCCGTGCCGAGGCGGAGCGCGGTGGCGTACTTGACCATCTGGTCGTACTGCTGCTCGATCAGGTCCCAGCGGATCGGCCGCGTCAGCGAAGCTCCGAGTGCCGGCCAGCCGGGCGGGGTGTCGTCCGGGCGATACAGGCGGATGCTGCCGATTTTCTTCAGCCGCGGCAGCAGGCGGAAGTTCAGCAGTTCGGTGAAGGCGAACCCGACCACGCTCGCACCGTGGGTGTCGACGTAGTTCGACTCGATCTCGGCGTCCGTACAGTGCCGCAGCAAGCCCTCGATCATCGCCACGACCTCAGACGACGAACAGCTCTTGAGCTGGGAATAGATGCAGACGTTCTTCCGCTCGACGTGCCAGTAGATCATCACGCCGTTGCCGCCGTATCGGGCGTGGTACTCGGTCATGAAGTTCGAGGACCAGGATCCGAACTTCTTCGAGTCCGACGCGCACGCGGTGCCGCGGCCCCACCAGGCGGTATCGCGAGAGGCGAAGGTGGCGTTCACCAGCTTGGTGACGGCGGCCCGCAGGTTGTCGACGGTGATGAAGTGCCGGCGTACGTGCCGCAGCGCGGCCTCGCTCTCACCGTGCTCGCCGGTCGCCACGATCGCGCGGATACCCATGTTCGTACCTAGTGCGAAGAGGGCCAGCAGGAGGCGGCGCTGGAGGACGTCACGCTCAATTCGCTCGTAGGCGGCCACCGAGGAGAACTCCTCAGTGAAACCGGTGAGGAAGTCGGCGTTCTTCAACACGTCCAGAAGGTCCAGGACGCCCCAGCGGCACGCGACCTCCTCCTTGAGGGCCGCCAGGCCGGTGGGCTCGGCCAGCGGCTCCAGCTTCGGCACCGTGATCCACGGCTCGCCCTTGCGGGTGGTGACCTTCACCCCGCCCGCCGAGCCGTCCGCGAGCGCGCCGGACAGCTGGTCCAGGCCCGCGATCATGCGCTTCTTCAAGTCCGTGATGAACGCCCTCGGGTTCAGCGGCTGCCGGATCGCGGCGTAGTGCACGGCGCGGGTGGCCTCGAAATCGCCGGGCAGATCGTCCTCCGGATTGCGCCAGCGCGCGGCGCCCTCGACGTAAATCTCCCGGCGCCGTACGGCGTCCCGCAGCGCGACCAGAACGCACATCTCGTACGGGATGCGCTCGACCTTGCCCTTGTCGTCAACGACCGCTTCGCGCCAGTCCTTGCGCACCACGCCGTCCATCGGCACCTCGTCGCCGACGTCGTAGAAGCGGGTCTTGCCGTCGACGCCGGCGTACGTCTTCAGCAGCTTCATCGCGTCCATCACCGGCCGGTACGCGGTGTTGTTGCACTTGAAGCCCAGGGTGTTTAGCAGCGGCGGCAGCATCTGCCGGTAGTACGAGCTGTACGACGACCGGAGCGTGGTGCGGACCTTGGCCCTGAAGACCTTCTCGTTCGCCTTCGCCTCGGCCACCAGCTCGCGCAGCGTCTTCTCCCCGACCACCGGAAACAGGGCCCGGCGTACGACCTCGTCGGGCTTGTCAACGCGGCCGTCGCCAGCTTGAAAAGGATGCCCTCCTTGCCGCGGACCTTCTTCAACTCGGCGGTGAGCTGCTTCTCCACCCGCCGCTCGGCCCGTGCGTTGATCTTGTGGACCAGAGCGACCAACAGGTCGACCAGGGCATCGGTGATCTCCGCTTGCCGGGACGAGCACAGCGCCGCGAGCAGGGTGATCCGTACGTCCTCGCTCGTGTCGCGGAAGTCCGAGGGGTACATCTTGATCGCCCGTGCCCGCCAGGCGGCCACCAGCTTCTCCGAGCAGTCCGTGAACAGCCCGTCGGGCAGCCCGAGCTTGCGCACGTCGTTGAGTTTGGTGATCTCCGTCAGCAGGGAGTCCAGGCCGACCGCGCCCGGGTCGCGCTTGAGCGCGGCCAGCAGCGCAGTACCCGCCTCGTTGACCTCGGCCACCAAGGACAGCAGCCGGGCCGTGCCCGCCTCGCCGAGGCGGCCGATCGTGCGGGCGCAGAACGTCCTCTCCCACTTGCCGCGCGCCGCAACGAGGACCTTCTCGACCCGGGTCTGGCCCGGCGGCTCAATCTTCCGGGCCCGGCACTCGACCAGCAGGGCCTCGCGCCGTCGGTCCTCCACCAGCTCGACCGGACAGACCTCCACGGCCAGCCACTCGGCCAGCGCCTTCTCGTCCGCGTCCGTCGAGGGCCGAAAGCCCAGGGCCTCACGGATCTGCTTGCGGTGGTACTCGGCAGTCCGGCCGATCAGCGTGTACTTCGCGAAGTCGGTGGCCGGGACCTTCACCAGACCGGCACACGAAGGGCTTCCCCGTAATGATCATGGTGAAGCCCGCCAGCATACAGGACCGCGACGCCGCACGCGAACTCCTCTGGAGGCTTCGCCTCACGCATCCGCAGATCACCCAGGTCTGGGCCGACTCCGCCTACGCCTACGCCGGCCAACTCGTCACCTGGGCCGAGGACTTCCTCCACATCACCCTCAAGACCGTCTCCCGCCCCGAAGGCGCCAAAGGCTTCGTCGTACTCCCGCGCCGCTGGCGCGTCGAACGCACCCTGGGGTGGATCATGAACGCCCGCCGCAACGCGCGGGATTACGAGCGCCTTCCCCAGCACAGCGAAGCCCACCTGAACTGGTCGCTCATCACCCTCATGACCAGACGGCTGACCCGGAAGAAGCCTGCCTCCGGCTGGGCGAAGAAGCCGGAACCGATGGCCTGAGGCTGCCTGGAGGCGCGGAACCGAGCCTTGTAAAGGTGATGCACGGCCTGCCCGACGCCGTCCACCTCCAGGACCGGCTCCTCATCACCCGGCGGCGCGAGCAACGCCGCCCTGGAACAGGTGCGTACCCGAGTCGTGCAGGGCGCAGGCCGCTGCACCCGCGTGCCGCGCGACTTCGCGCTCGTCATCGCCGTCGGCCGCGCATTGCAGCGGTTCCCCTCCCGTACGGACGTCCGCGCGGGAATGCCGCCCGAGTTGCAGGCGGAGACCGCCTTCGGCCGGGAGAACAGCGAGGTTCCCGCCGGCGACCTGGTCGCGCTCACGCAAAGCGCCCTGGACCAGGAGTTCTCTTGGGGAGCGACTGCGGCGCGCGACCAAGCCTTGGGGCCTTGTACAGCTCAGTGCCGGTTTCGTCGACGCTAGCAGGTGCAACAGGTCCGGCGGTATCGCCGGTTCAGGTGAAGCCCCGGCGGCGCCGGCGCTGCCGGGCCGTTGTCCGATCAGCCACAGGGGAAGGCCGCGCTCGAAGGTGTTGCCGGTGTGGGTTCACCGAGCCGTTGCCCAGCGAGCTGGAACAGATCTTCCATATGGACGCCGGGCCTTGGAGATGAAACGGGTGTCCGAGCCCGTCGGCTGCGGCTGGACCCGATGCGAGTGTCCGGCAAGGCGATGGAGCTCGCTCCGAAGCGCATTCGCGACGTACGGCCTCTGGGCGCCGGGACGGTCGACGTCGGGCAGGCGCGGCGGCACGGATGACGGGCCGCCTTCTTCGCGCTCCCAAAGTAGATTTGGTTAACCATGACTGGATTGCACGTTTTCTACCCTGGGAATCGCCCCGTCGCTCTGCCCTGGAGGGTTCTGTTGCCCCTTTTCGTGTTCCCTGGGCTGATCGGTGTGCCCCCGGCTGGCCGCACGGCAGTGCCTGCCGATCCAGTGGAACTGGAAGCGAAGGTGATTCAGGTACTGCCGCATGACGTCGGCGCCTTCACCGAGGGCTTGGAGGTTCTGGCCGGCTCGCTGTACGAGAGCTCCGGAATTTACCGGCAGTCCTGGGTACAGAAGGCAGATCTGTCCTCCGGCCGGGTGAGCCGACGCGTGGCGCTGCCCGCCTCATGGTTCGGCGAAGGACTGGCCCTGGTCGACGGAGGGCTGTGGCATCTGACGTGGCGTGAGCATACGGCCGTGCTCAGGGACAGCCGGACCCTGGGCGAACTGCGCCGGGTGACTTACGACGGTGAGGGCTGGGGTCTGTGCCACGACCGAGCACGGGGTCGGCTCATGATGAGTGACGGCAGCGCAACCCTGTCGCTGCGCGACCCGCAGTCCTTTAGGCTGCTGGGCCGGATCACGGTCCACGACGGTGACGGGCCCGTAAGCGGGTTGAACGAGCTTGAGTGCACCGGCACGGACGTGTGGGCCAATGTCTGGCCCACCGAGGAGATCGCCCGTATCGATCCCAGCACAGGGCGCGTGAAGGCGACCCTGCACATCGGCGCCCTCCCAGATCTTCCGCCTGCTGCTCGGCGCCCCGGCAACGTCAACGGCATCGCCGTGGACCCTTCCACACACGACTTGCTCCTCACTGGGAAGTATTGGCCGCACGTCTACCGCGTCCGCACACAGCCTGCCGAACGATAAGGCGACTCGGCCGCCTGTCTCGGAAGCGATTCCCAACCCGAGGGACACGGCGGCCGCTCGAACCTCCGTACGTCTCACTCCCGTTCGGGTGTTCTCCACCCGCTCGCGCTTCTCCAGCACCCCCAGCACCCCCAGCACCCCCAGCACCGACGGCATCGACGGCATCGGCCACCTCCGCACACCTCCCATCCGAACCAACGGAACGAGCCTGCCTACCCAGCGGCCACTCCACTCCCGACATGCGGAAACGTGACCCTACGTCCGGGTTGGGATCACTTCTGACGCCAGTTCAGGCGACTGACGCGGCTGGCTGAGTGGGCAGCTATCGGCTCGAGAGTGAGCGTGGAAGCCCGAACCAGGGCAGCACGCTGTTCTCGAATCGGGTCATGGCGCTGATGCGGTGGTCGGCGAGGGTGAGGACGTAGAGGCCGGTCCCGTGGCTGATGCCGTTGGAGGCGCGCAGATACGCGCCGAACGCCGGCTGACCGTTGGCTCGCGTCGGCACCAGGTCGAACCTCCGGCCAGACCAGAAGACGCTGGCGCAGAAGCGGGCAACGAGGTCTTTGCCCTCGTACTCGAAGGGCACTGGCGGCATCGAGAAGAAGACGTCGTCGGTGAGAAGATCCACCAGCGCGTCGAGATCGGCGCACTCCCACGCGCGGACGAACCTCGCCACGACCGCGTCCTCGGAGGCCGAGCCGGGGGCGGGAGGTTGGTGGTGGGCGGCCTGCGGCCGGCGGCGTTGCAGGGCGGCGCGGGCTCGTTTGAGGGCGCTGTTGACCGAGTCGACGGTTGAGTCGAGCATGTCGGCCACCTCGCGGGCGTGGAATCCGAGGACGTCACGCAGGACGAGAACGGCGAGTTGACGAGGCGGCAGTACCTGCAAAGCGGTGACGAACGCCAGGGAGATCGATTCGGCCTGCTCGTAGCGGGCTTCCGGCCCGAGCGGCGCGTCGATCACGGCCCTGAGCAGGGTGTCGGGATACGGCTGCAGCCAGACGACCTCACCGAGCCGGGTCGGCTCGGGCGGTTCGACATCGGGCACGTTCCACTCCTTCGCCTGGCGCCGACTCGCCGAGCGACGCGCGTTGAGGCACCGGTTGGTGGCGATCCGGTACAGCCAAGTGCGCATCGAGGCGCGCCGCTCGAACCCCACGATGCCTTGCCAGGCGGCCAGTAGCGTGTCCTGCAGGGCATCCTCGGCGTCCTGCAACGATCCGAGCATGCGGTAGCAGTGCACCTGCAACTCCGCGTGGTACGGCTGGACCAATGCGCGGAACGCGTCACCGTCGCCGGCCCGCGCCTTCGACATCAGATCGCCGGTCGCCATCCTCGTGTCACCCTCTCCGTCACCACATCGCACTTCCCACGGGTATGGACACCGGCTGACCGGCCAACTGGGCGGCTGACGCGCGCCCAGTTCTGCCGATGCCGCGGTGTCTACCTCAGTGGTAGTCCGACCACCCGAACATGGGAGCATCGACATGGGAACGATCGTCGTCTTCGAGAACGTCTCACTCGACGGAGTCACCCAGGACCCGACCGGCGAGGAGGGCTTCAGCCGTTACGACTGGCGCGCCGGGCTCGCCCCGACCGACCGCGAGGCATGGGACAAGCTCATCCTCGACGACGCGCTGGGCGCGCAGGTCCTGCTGCTGGGGCGACGCAGCTACGAGTTCTTCGCCGCACGATACCCATTCCGGACCGGCCGGCTGGCGGACAGGATCAACAACTTGCCCAAATATGTCGCCTCCACCACACTCACAGATCCCGGCTGGAACGACTCGACGGTGCTCGTCGGTGACATCGCGGATGAGGTTGCGAGGCTGAAGGACACGGTCAACGGCGAGATCCGCGTCTACGCCAGCTCCCAGCTCGTGCACACGCTGATCGAGCACGACCTCGTCGATGAGCTGCGGCTGACGGTCTTCCCGCTCGTGATGGGCGCGGGCAACCGTCTCTTCGACCAGTCCGGCACCCCGAAACGCCTGCGCCTTGTCGGCACCCGCACCGTTGGCGACAGCCTTGCCTACCTCACCTACCAGGCAGGGTGACGTCGTTGGCCTGCTGCACCGTCAGGTCGGTGAGTGCGTAGACGCGTTCCGGTGTGACCTTGCCGGTGGTGACCGTTCGCGGCGGCGCACGATCTGCACGGTGGGCCGCCACTTTGCCGTGTCTGCGCGCCCAGTTCTTGGCTGGGCCGGTGTCTACCTGGTTGGAGGCGGTCCCGGTCCGGGGCGCGCCCCGGGGACAAGGAGGATCAAGATGGGAAAGATCGTGGTCAGCCAGAACGTCACGCTCGACGGCGTCGTCGAGGACCCGAGCGGCGAGGGAGGTTTCAGGCACGGCGGCTGGTTTCTTCAGTTCATGCACCAGGACTGGGAGGCGTGGGCGGAGCTCGAACTGGCCGAGGCACAAGCCGCCGAGGCGCTGCTGATGGGTCGGCGGAGCGACGAGTACTTCGGCGCACGGTCGTCAATGATGGGCGGCGAGTGGTTGGACAGTCTGAACCGCCTGCCCAAGTACGTCGTGTCCACGACGCTCAGGGAGCCCAAATGGACGAACGCCACCGTCCTGGCAGGCGACGTAGTCAGCGAGGTCTCGAAGCTCAAGCAGCAGATACAGGGGGAGATCGTCGTGTACGCCAGCCGTCCGCTCGTGCGCACACTGATGGAGCACGACCTGGTCGACGAGCTGCGCCTGACGGTCTTCCCGGTTGCGGTCGGCGCGGGCGAGCGCCTGTTCGGCGAGACCAGCGACAAGCGACCCCTGCGCCTGATCCACACGAAGGCCGTGGGGAACGGCCTCGTCCACCTGGCCTACGAGCGCGCCCGCGAGGCTTGAGAAGCGATTCTCGAACCGCGTGATACGCCTCGTGCTCGATCGTTCGTGTGGATCGATCTCGTTCGGCTGACCACTCGGCGGTGAACGCATAGGAGAGGGCCCCCTGCACAGCTCGATGATGTCGAGCCAACCATGCATCCAGGAGGCCCTGGTGGCCCCCTGCGGCGTGCCCGTCCTGCCCGCGTCCGCTTCCGGCGTGTCGCCGTGCGACTGCCTCGCCCACCAGTTCGGCAACGCCGCCGACCAACCGGACCGCGTCCGCCGCTAGGCCTGTGACCTCACCGACGCGGAGTGGGCTCTCGTCCGGCCACTGCTGCCGGTCCCGGCCTGGACGATCGGACGCGGCGGGCGCCCGGAGGGCTATTGCCACCGCCAAATGCTCGACGCAGTGCGCTACCTGGTCGCCGAGGGCGTGCGCTGGGCAAGTCTGCCCGCCGACTTCCCCAAGTGGCGGGCCGTGTACCGGTTCTTCCGCCGCTGGCTCGACAACGACCTGATCAAGGAGCTCTACGGCCGGCTGCGCAAGAGCCTGCGCGCCCTGGCCGGCAAGAAGGAGGAGCCCACCGCCGCGATCAGCGGCTCACAATCGGTGAAGGGCGACGCCACCGTCCCTGCCGCCTCCCGCGGCTACGACCCCGGTAAGAGGATCAACGGGCGCAAGCGACACATCGCCGTCGACACTCGGGCCTGCTGCTGGTCGTGATGGTCACCGCTGCCTCGGCCAGCGACCGCGACGCCGGCCGCGACCTGCTGCAGCGCCTGCGCGCCCGGCACCGCGCCGTCACCCTGGTGTGGGCCGACGGCGGTTACACCGGCTGGCTGGTCGCCTTCGCCTCAACCGTCCTCGCCATCACACTGACCATCGTCAAACGCCCCGACGACGTGTCCGGGCACCACCAGGACGCCGGAGGAGTCCCTCACGTCCTCCACCCGTCCCGGGAAACAGCACATCCTCAACCGTCTTGCTCGCCACGGCAGGAAGTACGCTGCCGAAACGATCCCGCGTTCTTGCCGTCGACGTGGGGATTCACGGAACTGCGGACAGAGCCGATTTCAAGAATCGCCATCACCGTCAGGCGCCAGCTGAACTGGAACTCAGGGCTTCCCTCAGCCGGTGGCAGACCCGCTCCACCTCCTCCGCCGGCGGGAAGCACCGCGCCTCACCCATAGCCACCTGCAGCGCCGGACCGAAGGCGTCAAACCGTGCCATGTCCTCTTTGCCGGCGGGCTGCACGACGAAGTGGATGTGTCCGGGAACGCCGCCGGCATGGGACCACAGGCATACATACACCTGGTCGGGGGTCATCACCTCGGTGACCGCAGCGCTCACCTTCTGCAGCAGAGGTCCGAGCTCCATGGACTCTTGCGCCGTCAGATCGGCCACGTGCACTACATGCCGGGCCGGCTTGACCACGACGGCACCAAGGCCCAGGGGGCCGACGCAGTGCTCGACAACCCAGAGCTGCGTCCGCAACAGGTTCCCGCCCGGCAGCGGGGCCCTGCCCTCCATGAGATCGCACGCGAGGCACTCGCCGCCCACACCAGCATCCTCCCTGTAGTTGAGCGCTTATTTGATCACAGAAGACTCATTCGGATCCGGCGACCGACGAAGCCCACTGTCGGCGAGACGCTGCACGGCAGCCGGTAAATACCGCCATGCGCAGGTCAGAAGGAGCTTCTCACCCGTGCCCAGGCAGATTCCACGTAACTTCTAGTGTCTGGAGCCGGTCCAGATCGTCCGGAAGATCCCGCGAGCTATCGAACATATTTTTCAATCTAGGAGCGTGATCATTCTCTTCGCGCTCGCGAGTTCGATTGTTTGTTCGATAGTGTTGCGGGCGAGGTGAGCGCCGGATGAGTGCGTCGGTCAGCCCGCCCCCCTTATTTGCGCATACCTCATGCAGTCGGCGTACCGCAGGGATCATGGACCGTCAGACCCTACCGACACCACGCTTTGAAGCTCAGCAGACGCCGTCGGTGATGTCAGTCAGACCTGCCGTATCGCCCTGGGCCTCGATCTCGGCCAGCCGCTCCGACAGGGCCGCTCGGAGGAATCGGTAGGAGTCGCTTCCCAGGACCAGTCGCAGCGGGGCAGGGTTCTGCTCCACGCTGTCGATGATGCGCGTGGCCATCACTGCCGGGTCGCCGAGGGAAGGCCGGCTGCGGTCCTGGGCTGCGCGGGTCATGGCGGCCGGCGTGTCGTCGTACGCCGACAGCGGGACTGCCATCTGGAGGCTGCCGTAGCGGAACTCGGTGCGCGCGCCTCCGGGCTCGACGATGGTGACGCCGATGCCGAACGGGGCGACGTCCTTGGCGGTGGATTCCATGAATCCCTCGATGCCCCACTTGCTGGCGTGGTACATGCAGGCGCCGGGGTTGGTGGCCTGCCCGCCGTAAGTGGAGATCTGAATGATGTGTCCTCCGCCCTGCCTCCGCAGATACGGCAGTGCGGCACGGGCAACCTGGATCGAACCGACCAGATTGGTGTCGAGGATACGCAGGATCTGCTCGTCGGTGACCTCCTCAGCCGCACCGAACAGGCCATGACCCGCGTTGTTGACAATCACGTCGATCCGCCCCAGCTCAGCGAAGGCCCGACCGACGACCTCCTTGACGGCGGGGGTGTCGGTGACGTCGAGGGACGCCACCCAGAACGTGTCGCCGTACCTGGCGACGAGATCGTCCACGGATCCAGTCCGACGAATCGTGCCGGCCACCTTGTCGCCTCGCTGCAGCAGCTGCTCGGTCATGTGCCGGCCGAAGCCGCTGTTGACGCCGGTGATGAACCAGGTGCGCTGTGTCATGGCGTGCTCCTTGCCGAGGAGGAATTCCTGTGCGCCGCGGTGTTCCCGAGGCCTCGTTCTCGATCCTGCGCCAGCACCGTTCGGTCAGGCAGTGCCCCCCTGTTCCGGGTAGTGGCAGGGCCCCCGCAGGAGGAGAAGTGGCGCGTTACCGTCGGAGCATGGACACAGCAGACGGCCGCAATGCCCTGGGCGAGTTCCTACGGGCCCGTCGTGAACTCGTCCGGCCGGAGGAAGTGGGGCTTCCCGCCGCAGGGCTCCGACGGGTGCCAGGGCTGCGCCGTGAGGAGGTCGCGATGCTCGCGGGCATCAGCGCCGACTACTACCTGCGTCTGGAGCGCGGCCGGGACCGCAACCCGTCGATCCAGGTGCTCGACGCCCTCGCGGAGGTGCTGCGGCTCGACGCGGACAGCGCCGCTCACCTCGTCGAACTCGCCAGGCCCAAATCCCGCCGCGGGCAGCCCCTCCCCCGCACCGAACGCGTCCCGGACGGGATCGCGATGCTGCTGGACACGTTCGCCGTGCCCGCGTTCGTGCAGAACCGGTGCATGGACGTGCTCGCCGCCAACCGCCTGGCCGTCGCCCTGTCGCCGCACATGGCGCCGGGCGTCAACCGGCTGCGGGCCCTGTTCACCGACCCTCTCGCTCGGCAGCTGCACATGGACTGGGAGCGGGGCACGGCCGGTGTGGTCGCGCAGCTGCGCGCCGCAGCCGGCGCCGAGACAGATGACCCGCGCCTGGCTCAACTCGTCGGCGAGCTGAGCCTGAAAAGCGAGCGGTTTCGTCGTCTGTGGGCCCGTCACGACGTCCGCCGCTGGGAGGGAGCCACCACCCGCCTGCGGCATCCCCAGGTCGGCGAACTGCATCTGCGGCGCGAGAAACTGGCCGTCACCGGCTCCGACGGGCTGCTCCTCGTCGTCCACTACGCGGAGCCCGGCACACCTTCCGCCACCGCACTCGCTCTGCTTGGTTCCCTGTCTGCCACTGAGCAGGAGGCCTCCGGGGCACCCCGCGTCGACAACGGTCCTCTCCGCTGAGGCTCGTCCGGCAGATCCGGGGAATAGCGCCCCTGCAGAGACGCAGTACACAAGGAAGCCGGTGTTCTGCGCTGCTGGTTCGTTGGGGAGGCGTGGACGCTGCGACCGGCTGGGGCGAGGTCTGTGCGGCCGCCCTCGGCGCATCAGCCCGAAGGAGGGCTTGCCGCCCACTCGTTCATGGCTCTTCAAGAACTTCACTCGGGCAGCGACATCTCAAACCACGTGTTCTTGCCACGGCCGGCAGGTGAACTCCCCCATGACGCCGCCAGCGCGTCGACGATGAGCAGGCCTCGCCCGGACTCCGCTTCGGCATTCATCGCCTCATTGGCAACGATCACAGTAGGAACTGGGGGCTGCGGGCTGCTGTCCTGCACTTCCACCCGGATGACGCCGGCGTGACGGCACATCCGGATGTCGACGTCACTATGTGCATGGGTCAGCGCATTGGTGACCACTTCGGACAGCATGAGTTGCAGGTCATCCAAGAGCACTTCCGATCTCCAGCGTTTGAGCACCTCGCGCAAGTAGTGACGCGTGGAAGCCACGGCCTGGAGGTCGTAGCGCTGGATGGACAACCGGGCGACGTCCTGTGCGGGGCGGGGCGGTCGGATCAGCGCTGCGGGTCGCCTCTGGTGTTCAGGCCGCAGGCGTCGTGCTCGGCGGCGTCCTGGGACACCACGGGCACGACACGGCCTCGGCCATCGATCCCACCAGGGTGCCCGCGGTGCCCTGCCGGCGGCCGACGGTGCCCGTGGTTTCAGGCAGACCGTCCGGCCTGTCGCCGTGCCTCCTCCGACAGTCCCCATGTCTTGCCGCGAACGGGGCCGAAAGTGACGGCGTTCGTCGATGTCTGACTCCGGCCATGCGGGTCCGCCTTGACCCTCTCCTGGCGGGAGGGTCCAAGGTCGCAGCCATGAGCAGCAATGATCTCGACGGACGGTTCGCCGTGGTGGCAGGCGGCAGCAAGGGACTGGGGCTGGCGACGGCACGCCGGCTCCGAGGCGCCGGGGCGGCGGTGGTCACCATTGCCCGTACGCCGCCGGAGACGGCCGACCCGCTCTTCGTGCGGGCCGATCTGAGCACCCCCGAGGGTGCCTCGGCGGCGGCCGCGGCGGTCACCGAGCGGGGCGGGGTACCGGACGTCCTGGTGCATGTCACGGGCGGCTCCCGCGCCCCGGCCGGCGGGTACGCGGCCCTCGACGACCACCTGTGGCAGGAGGAGCTTGGACTCAACCTGCTGCCGGCGGTCCGGCTGGACCGGGCGCTGGTCCCCGGGATGGTGGCCCGCGGGTCAGGCGCCGTCGTGCACGTGACCTCGATCCAGCGCCGCATGCCGCTGCACGACTCGACGCTGGCGTACGCGGCGGCCAAGAGTGCCCTGGCCACCTACAGCAAGGGGCTCGCGAACGAGGTGGCGCCGCGTGGTGTACGGGTCAATTCGGTCGCCCCCGGTTTCATCCGCACCGATGGCGCCGAGCACCTCCTGGCGCGCCGGATGAGCGAGGGCGGCATCACCCGCGAGGCCGCCCTCGGCGACCTGATGCAGGTACTCGGCGGCATCCCGCTGGGGCGGCCCGCCGAGCCGGAAGAGGTGGCCGAGCTGATCGCCTTCCTGGTCTCGGATCGGGCGAGCGCGGTCACTGCTGCCGAATACATCGTCGACGGCGGCACCATCCGCACCCTCTGAGCCGGCCTACTCATCACGACATGGGAGAAGACCATGCAAGACGTCCAGGAGTTCACCAAGGAGTATTTCGCCGCGGCGACCGATCCCGATCGCGAGCGCTACTTCGCGCTCTTCGACGACGGCATCGTCGTCCACGACGACGGCCGTAGCCATGAAGGGCTCGCGGCGGTGCGCCGCTGGCGCACCGAAATCCCGCCCGTGCGCTACGAACTCCGCGATGTCGCCGTCACCTCCACCGGGTGCCAAGCCGTTGCGGAGATCTCCGGCGACTTCCCCGGCAGCCCGGTCACCCTCAGCTTCACCTTCGAGCGCAACGCGCAGGGGAAGATCACACTGCTGGACATCAGGCCCTGAATACCCACCCGGATACCGGGACCTGAGCCGGCTCGGATCCACACGACGAGGAGGAGATCGTGGACGAGCAGGACATCGTGGCAGCGCGATTGACGATCGGGGAGTTCTCCCGGATCACGCACCTGAGCATCCGCACGCTGCGCCGATACCACGAGCAGGGCCTCCTCGTTCCCGCAGAGGTCGACCCGGCCACGAACTACCGCTATTACACGCCCGCGCAGGTCCGGCCGGCGCTGACCATCAGGCGGTTCCGCGAGCTCGACCTCCCACTGGCAGACCTCCGGCGCTTCCTCCAGGCCGAGTCCGCGGGCGGGGACGAGGCGGGCCACAGGGCGGCGCAGCAGATCGTCGTCGCCCACCTGCGCCGGCTCGAAGACCGGCTGGGCCGGACCCAGCGAGCCGTCGAAACGCTCCGGGAACTCCTCGACCCGCAGGCCGAACGAACCGTGAACCTGGAGGTCCTTCCGGCCCAGCGCGTCTTCGCCGTGTCTCTCGACGTCCCGCCCGGGGCCAACCTCAGCTGGTACGACTCCGCGATGCACGACCTGGACGCAGCAGCCGGCGGCCGCCCGGTTCTCCCGCCGGGCGGCCGCTACCAGCACGAGCTCTTCACCGAGGGCCACGGCCGCGCCACCGTCTACCTTCCCGCCGAAGTGCCGCTGCCACCGGATGCACCGGCCACCGTACGAGAACTCCGGCTGCCCCAGCGGACCGCCGCCGTCGCCACCCACCTGGGCCCGCACGACGATCTCGACCTCACCTACGCCGCCCTCGGCTCCTTCGTCGCCCGGAACGGACTCCACTCCCAGGACCTCGTCGAGGAGACCTATCTCGTCGGGCCGGGCGACACCGACCAGCCCGATCGCTGGCGCACCGTCGTCTCATGGCTGATCGCCTCCGACCCGGTCGGTTCGAGGGGGCAGAAGATGCGGGTCGACTGATCCGTCCGCACCGCCTTGTGCCCTGGATCCCGCCAGCGGGCGAAGAAGGCATACACCCATGGCCAGGGCGGGAAGTCGGACGGCATCGCCCGCCGCTTGATGCCGTTGTCGACGGGATAGCGCACCGCGTCGGTCATCTGCCGGTGGCAGTAGCCCTCCGGCCGGCCGCCCCGGCGCGCCGGCCATCCCGGCACCGGCAGAAGATCCCGCACCGACGCCCACTCCGCATCGCTTCTGTCCGAGCCGTACCGGGGCCGGCGCTCTGGCCGGTCGGCCGCATTCGCGAACCGATGGGCGAGACATTCACAGCCAGGAGTGGCCGGACCGGACCCGGCCACCGCAACCACGCGACACTTCGACAACAGACACCTCACGTTGCTATGCCGTCAAGTTCTCGGGATCAGCCCTCCGTTCACGGCGCGGTTGTATAGCCGACGGTGCCACTCGTTGGCGTGGGGTCCGGGGTCGGTGGTCAGGACGGGGTTTGGGCCGGTCTCGATGAGGTGCAGCAGGGTCCCGGCGACGCCGTAGCAGTCGTCCGGGCCGAAGCAGGAGACCAGCGCTCGAGCTTCCTCTCCCGTGACTGGCTTCGGAATCGCGTCGAGTTGTTCGACGCGCGTGTCGATCTCCTCTTCGCTCGCGTCCCAGTCGGGGAGCGGGCCGTCGGCGACGAACGCCTGCACTTCGGGTCTCATGGGTGAATGATCAGCTTCCATTGCCAGCGTGAGCAAGGTGTCTTCGCTGTTCAGGCTGCCTCCGCCTCTGCCTGCGACGGTGCTGGAAACGCAGCTTGCTCGTCGAAGAGTTCGCGGCGTTGGAGGCAGTGGTAGAGCTGTCCGATCATGCGGTTGAAGAGATTGCGCTGGGCAGCGGCGTGCCAGTCTCCGTGCTCGCGTCGTCGCCGGTAGTGGGCGTTGGCTCCGGTGGATGTTCGGAGCGAGGAAAAGGCCCAGAGGTAGCCGGCGTGGTTGAGCCGGTCGTTCTTCACCCAACGTCTTGTGACGCTGGACTTCTTGCCGGAGGCCCTGGTGATGGGCGAGGAACCGGCGTATGCCTTCAGGCCGCGGGCATCGGCGAAGCGGGTGGAGTCGTCCCCGATCTCAGCCAGAATCCGGGCGGCGAGCTGGATGCCGAGCCCGGGGAAGCTCAGCAGGATCTCGGCGTCCGGGTGCTGAGGGAACGCCTCTTCCACCGCCTCGGCAAGCTGGTTGGCGGCGGTGCAAGCGGCATCCAGTTGGAGAAGGAGGGCGAGCATCTGCTTGCCGAGTGCCTCTTCGACCAGCGGCGGCTGGTGGGCCCACTCGGCGCGGAAGACGTCGCGGACGCGGTCGGCTTCGGCCTCGATGCCGCGCTTGCGGCCTGCTCGTCTAAGAGCGGCCTGGAGCTGAGTGCGGGTCAGCCGCGCGGCCCGAGAGGGAGTCGGTGCGGCCTTGAGGAGTTCGCGGACTTCGGGGCGGCACAGAGCGTTGGCCCAGGTGGCGAAGGCTTCCAGGGCAGCGGGATAGTACTCGCGCAGAAGGGAGCGGAGCTGGTTGGCGAGCTGCTGCCTGTTCCACAGAGAATCTTGCTGGGCACGTGCCAGGACGGCGATCGAGCGTCCGAGGTCGCTGTCCTGCGGCAGCGGCCGATGGGCATGCATGTCGGTGCGCAGGATGTTCGCGAGCACGAGTGCGTCGCCGGGGTCGGACTTCTTGCGCGAGACCGAGTGGCGGTCGCGGTAGCGGGCCGCGGCCAGCGGGTTGATCGCGAACACTTGCCGTTTTCCGGTCCGCAGCACGGCAATCAGCAGGCCGCGGGAGGTCTCGATCGCCACCGGTATCGGGTTGTCCTCGGTGTCGCCGTACTCCGCGAGCAGCTCCACCAGCAGTTTGTAGCCGGCCGCGTCGTCAGTGATGTGTCGCTTGGCCCGTAACTCGCCGTTGTCGTCCACCAGGGCGACGTCGTGTGTCTTCTCGGCCCAGTCGATTCCGCAGTAGATCAAGATGTTCCCTTCCCAGGCACGGGTGTCTGTGCTGGTCACGAGCGCATGCGGGCCACGCAGCGACCTAATTCCAGGACTCGGCCCACCGGACTGGTCCGCCACCTCACTAGCCGTTCGTGGCACCAGCGCACCACGCGGGCCTCGGTCTGTGCGGGAGCTCGGACGGCTCGGGCGTATCGAGAGGTCACCGCGTGGTGGGCTCGCACCACCAGCACCAACGAGTGATCAGAGCAAGGGGTGTTGACGCTCGACGGCGCCGGGCATCGCCGCTCTGCACGGAGGCATCGTGGCCAGGTAGAGCACAGGCGTCCGCCCGGCGCCCACGAGCGCCAGCCCCTCGCTTTACGGTGGTGGCCGCGAGGACGCCGAACGCCGCCGCTCTGTTGTGAGACGTCGAGGTCAGGGCCTCTTGAGGCGTCCGTCCGACAGCTCACGCGACCACCACCATGAGCATCGGGGCCCACACCCCTCTCAGTGGAGGCCTCAACGGCCAGGGTCCAGAAAGGCGTCCCAGTCCCGCGCTCGAACAGTCCGCCGCGGGTGTGGTCCCCGCTGCTGGAGCTGTTAACAAGGAATTAGGGCCTCTTGCTCCTCGCTGGACTCGACAACCGCGAGCTGCCAAGAGGCCCTTCCTTCATGCCTGCGCGTCGACCAACTCAATCGATCCAGAACCCCGTTCGAACCAGACCGATCACACGAACGGATAGAGAACGGCCGGTTAGTACTCCAGTACGACTTCGTGATCTGCGGTCGGAGGTCGGGGCAAGCCTTCTCGCGACGTGACCCTGGATCGGAAGGTGACTTCAGTGGCTGGCTGCCTCACGGTTCCGCTGGCCTTCGGCCGGGTGCATGTACCGGATATTGGACAACTCCCTGCGCGTCCGCAGAGATTCGGGGATCCTGGGTGACCGTGACCGAAAATTTGAGCGATACAACTCCGGGTAGTGAGGTAAGGGCGCTTCTTCGGGTCCTGGACGGACAGCGACGCCACGTTCTCGGCATCCTTGACGGGCTCGACGCGAAGGATCTCCGACGGCCCGTGCTGCCTTCCGGATGGCACTGCCTGGGGCTGGTGCAGCACCTGGCACTGGATGTGGAGCGGTTCTGGTTCCGCGCGGTCGTTGCCGGGGAGGAGAAGGTCATCCGCGGTCTGACGAGCGGCGACGAAGCCTGGAAGGTGGCCCTGGAAGTGCCGGCCAACGAAGTGCTCGACCGGTATCGGCGGGAGGCGGAACTCGCTGATGCCGTCATCACCGCCACCTCTGCCGACGCCGCATTGGCCTGGTGGCCCCACGACCTGTTCGGTGAACCGCACCTGCACACGCTGCGCGACGTTCTGCTGCACGTCATCACCGAGACTGCCTGCCATGCCGGCCACCTCGACGCAGCCCGAGAGCTGATCGACGGCCGCCGCTGGCTGGTCCTGACCTGAAAATCGCCGGTCCGGCTCCGCGCTCCTCGTGTCGCGTTTTGTGTTCCATCCGGTCGGTTCGTGAGGGTCTCGCTGGCGGTAGTGGCCGCGGCGGGCTGTTGCCTGGTGTTGTCGGCGCCAGGTGGACCAGTGCAGCAGCCTGGTTGCTGTCACGGCCGGCGGGTGGAGAACGGCGGCAAGTAGGTGTCGGATCTCCGGGACGGTGAGTCTGATCAGGGGGTGACCGCAGGTGAGGTGGGCTGGTCGGGCGGAGCGCCCGGGTGCTGAGCTGACGGCGACGGCGGTCAGGAGGGCCAGGGCGAGCATGGCGAGCGTGACGTGCCGGTGCCATGAGGTCCAGTGCCTGACCTGGTAATGGTCGAGTCCGACTTGGCCCTTGGCGGCTTGGAAGCATTCCTCGACGCTCCAGCGGACACCGGCGACGCGGACCAGTTCCGCAAAGGTGGTTGTGGTGGGTGACCAGCACAGGTAGAAGGCGAGTTCCCTGGCGGTCCGATTGCGGCCCTTCTTCACAAAGCCGGTCTCGTCCACGATCAGCACGCCGTCGCCGGTGCCGAGGTGTTCAACGACGTAGGCACGTAGGTCATCACGGACTGTGTGGCGTCCCAGCGGGCGTAGCGCAGCAGCCGCTGCATCGGCCCAGGCCGGGCCAGGCCGGCTTGTTCGGCTAGCTGCCAGCAGTTCTTCCGCTCCGCCTTCGACAGCAGCCCGAGTAGACAGGCCCGGGCACTCAGCCGTGGCTCGACTCGGCCGAAGCGACCCGCGACCCGGGCCATGGCCTGGTCGAACATCTCCCGCCAGCGCGCAGGGTCTACGTTGTGGCCCGCGGCCACCGCACGATCTTCGCTTGTCCACACAACAACCGATGATCACGCGGTGGCCGTACCCGTTCCCAGCCAGGACCGCAGAAAGATCGCGAAACCAGACTGGAGTATTAGGAGTTCCAAAGGTGCGCTATCACGCGGGTGGCTCATCGGCAATGGGTCGAATGGTAGTTGGGTGGTCGGCCAATGAGCCGTAGGGTTTCGGCCACGGGTGTGACGCACGGGGACGTAGCGAGAACCTGAAACTTCCGGGGCTCTGGGGGGAGCGGTGACGGGAATCAGCGAGAACTTCGGCTTGGCCGCATTCGACATTCTTGACCGCGCCCTCACGGAATGCCGAGCGGGCGCGGTGACCGGCAGGCTGAGCTTCTCAGGCAGCCCCGGGGCGGTGTTCCATATGCGGCAGGGCTTCGTCGTCGCCGTGGACAGTCCCGGTGCTCCGGGGCCGGACGCGCTTCTGCTGCGGTCCGGAAGAATCAGTGAAACCGACTGGACGGCGACCCTGCGCGCTGCCGCGGAATCGCGCACCCCACAGGCTGAATTGGTCGTCCGGGGCTGCGTCGGGTCCACCGAACTGCAGGTTCTGTGCCTGATGGCGATGCAGGACGCGGCCTTTGCCACTGCCGCGGGCACCGTCGAGGACTATGCCGTGGACGACGAACCGGCGGAGATCCTGTTGCTTGCGGTGGACGGCATCGATCCTGACCTTCTCCTGCGCGAGACCGCACGTCGACTGGGTGCCCTCGCCAAACTCCCCGTCCGCGTGACGCCGCACCGTCAACGCGTCGCTCCCGCGCCCGGGATCGACACGAGAGACCGTCTTCTCACTCCTGGTCGCCGTGAGATTCTCGCGTATACCGACGGTCGGCGCTGTGCCCGGGACATCGCCTTCAGAATCAGCCGCAGCGTGTATTCGGTGACGGTGGAGATCTCCCGGATGCTGAGCGAGGGCCTGGTAGTGGAGGTCGTCCCCGGAGCCCGCCGGGACGCCGCACCGGAAACCAGCGCGCCGGAGCCGCCCACGAAGGTACGGCCCATCCCTGGCCAGGACGATGGCGACGGTTCGCCGGATCTGCTGCCCCTACGCCGCCGCGGAGCGAGTGGCATCAACGAATCGCCGGACAAGACCAGGACCTCAGGCTGGGAAGGGCTGCCACGGCTGCTCGCCCGAATGCGGCCTTCCCCGGCCAACGCCCCGGCCGCCGCGGATCCCGGGGACGCGGGGAACCAGAAAGGAACCTGAGATGGACAAAGCGCTGGTTGCCGAACTGCACACGCTGCGCGAGCAGGTGAGCGGCATCACGGACACGTTGGTGTCCGCGGTGGACGGCCTTCTCATCGTGGCCGACACCGAGGACACCATCGACCCTGACGGACTCTCCGCACTCGCCGCCGCCGGCCTCGGACTCGCACAGAGGACCACTGAGGCCACCGGACGTGGCACGTTCCGGCAGAGCGTCGTCTACGGCAGCGGGGGATACATGGCCGTGTACGCCGTGGGAGACATGGCTCTGATGGTCGTTCTCGGGGACGAAGGCCTCAACGTCGGGCGACTGCTGAAGGAATCACAGCCCGCCGTCGAGCGGATCAGTTCGATCCTCTCCTCGCCGCAGGCCCCCCAGAGATGAAACGGGTGCGCCACGCGCCCGCCGTCGATCAAAGAGAAGAGACAGAGAAGATGGACGCGGCAGGAAAGCATCACCAGAGCATGCACGACCAGGTGATTTCCGTGGTCAAGCAACTGCGTCACGAAGTCCCCGACTGCTTGGCCTCCGGCGTGGTGGACATGGCGACCGGCATGCTGCTGGCATACGAGACCACCGACAACCATCCCCAGGAGGTTCTTGACCTGCTCGCCGGGGCGACGCTCGATTTGTTCCAGGGCCGCACCGTCGTCATGATCGAGAACTTGTTCAAGGAGCGCCGCGGCGTCAGCAACAATGAGCACTACTTCCAGGAGATCCTGGTCAACAGCTCCCATCTGACGCACCTGTTCATCCGGAGCAACCACAACGAGGACACTGTCGCTGTCGCGGTGTGCCCCAATTCCGTGAACATCGGAATGCTGCTGGCCTCCGCCAGGAGAGTGGTCAAGGAGTACGGCGCCATCTGATCCCGGATCCGGCGCGTGATGATCGGCTCGGGCGGCTTCGGATACCAAGAGGTGTCGGCTGACCTTTGATGATGGGCAAGTTGGACGCTTCCATCAGTGCCAGGCGGCAGGGCACCTCCGAATCCGTCCCTATGGGCCCGGTCCACCGCCTGGAGATCCGGCGGCTGAAGACCGTCCCCCTTCGCCCACCTGACACCCCGGCGCACGCCAGGCAGTACACGTCGTGCGCTGGAGGAAGGACTTTTCCAGCGAGACCGCCGCCCTCAGGTGCATCGGCATGGCGCTTGCCCAGCGGGAGCCGGCGACCGCAGCAGCTCTGCGACGCTGGTGCCGCCTGGCGCAGAGGCCAGGTAGTACGCGGTCTCGTCAGGGTGAGCAATGCTGCGGCGGGCCGGCCCCGCGACGAGGCACAGGCGGCGAACACGGCGACCTGGCAGTTCTCGGTGCGTCCTGCCGTGCCCGAGTACTGCCGCTGCAAGCCCGCCGAAGCGGTGCCCTTCTCGAGGAAGCCGGTCTCATCGATGATCAGGACACCGTCGGGCTCGCCGAGCCGTTCGGCCACGTATTCCTGCGGGCCGTCGCGGACCTCATCCGGATCCCAACGGGACCGGTGCAAAAGGTGCTGCAAGCCCGCCGGGACGTCGTGGCCGACGTGCTCCCCCAGTTGCCAGCCGTTCTTCCGGTCGACAGGGCCGAGCAGCCCGCGCACGTAGTCCCGCGTCCGCCGTCGCAGATCGACCCGGCCGAACCGGCGACCGACCCGCAACAGCACCCCTTCAAGCTCTCAAGCCCAGACACCGGGCCGCACATCATCTTGCACGATCAGCACAACAGTGACCGGGCGCTGCCGGTCACGAACTTCGACCACATGACGACGTGTCAGCTGGGAATGCTCAGAGACCAGCCCCTGACCAGCGGCAATAGCGATGTGCAACTGGATTGTTGAAACTCCTAACAGAATGCGTCGTCTGCAGCGTGGCTGGTTCCTTCGTGGCCTGATGCCGAGGTGTCCTAGAGTCGCCGCATGCGGCGAAGGACGGGACTGGCGGTAGCCGGTGTTGCAGCCCTGGCCTGGGGCGAGTGGTTGAACTGGCGCTGGTCTCGAGCGCTCGTGGGGAGGAGCGGGGGCGCCTCCACGGCCGTGGTGGTGTTGGGGTACCGGAATCCCCAAGCGACGGCGAACTTGGTCAACCGATGGCGAGTCCGTGCTGGAATCCGCTCCATCGCCGCTGACGGTGCTCATGGGACCTGCGTGATCTTCAGCGGCGGTGCGACCAGCAGCGGCGCCACGGAGGCCCAGCTGATGGCTGACTACGCGACGTCGGTACTTAAGTTCGACGGCACGGTGCTCCTCGAGGACCAAAGCGCGACGACGTGGGAGAACATCACGAACGTGATCCCACTGCTTGAAGACATGGATCGCATCAAGATCGCCTCCCAGCCGGCTCATGCGCTCAAGGCCCGTGCGTACTTGCGGCGGCAGCGCCCCGATCTTGCAGAGAGGCTGGTGCGCGCGGATGACTACCGCCCCGGCGAATGGATGGTCGTCAAACCGTTGTTGGCTCTGTACGGGCTGTGGACACTCCGCGGCCTCAAGGCCGACGAGCGGAAGGTCTCGCGGTAGACAGCCGCGGTCGCTTTGCCTCACGCATGGTGGTTCCTGAGTCGACGCCAGCAGATATTGCTGCACCCCGGAGTGAGGAGCACTTCGTGGATGTCGTCGCGGATCTCCCAGCGGATCCGCAGGCGGCGGAACCAGTGCGGGTGGGCGAACGCGCGCTCCACGACACAGCGCTGGGTGCCCAGGCCGGAGCCGTGCTCGGTGCCGCGGCGGGCGATCAGCGGTTTCACGCCGAGATCCCGGACGAGACGAACGGTATTTGCGGTGGTCGTAGCCGCGGTCGGCCAGTAGCACGTCCGGGCGGCGGCGGGGCCGGCCGTGCTTGCCTCACAACGGCGGCACAGCGTGCAGAAGCGGGACGAGCTGGGTGACGTCGTTCGGTTGCCGCCGGTCAGGGTGACGGCGAGTGGGATGCCGGTGGCGGCGGTGATCAGGTGGTGTTTGCCGCCCGTCCTGCCCCGGTCAACGGGGCTTCGTGCGGTCTTGGAGCCCCCTTCGACGCTCGGACGGCGATTCGTTGTTCTGGCCATTTGCTTAGCAGGGGAGACGTCACGGAAAGCGAGGGAGCGGTGCTCGAACCACTGCTCCCCGGGAGTAGTGGCCGGTGCGGCCGGTGGCGGGACCATCGGCAGGTGGTCAACGGGATGATCCACCGGCTTAGCACCGGCCAGCCAGCGGCGCAGGCAGGTGTACTTGCGGCACAGGTAGCACCATTCGGCCCAGCGTTGATCACAAGGCCGTTTCCGGAGACCACCCTGTTGGAACTGTCCGCGGTCAGCTCGAAGGTGCTCATCGGGTTGTGCTCGGGAGCTGCGCGGCCGTCGGGCGCACCACGAGTTCGCGGTGTGCCCGACGGTCCTGCCACGTGACGGCGTTCGTACACCGTCCGCACGGCAGTTCCCGCGAGGTCAGCGGGTGGCGACGCTGTCCGCGGCCCCGGCCTCCGGTGCTGCCGCGGCGGCGTCGGCCTCTACGGGCGCGGTGTTCTTCGGGCCCCGCAGGGCGACGTAGACGAGTAGTACGGCCATGACGGCGGCGCCGATCCACATGGACTGCTGCCAGCCGTCGACGAAGGACTGCTGTGCGGCGTGGATCAGGTCCTGGGCGTGGCTGCCGGTCTTGGGCGCTACTTCGATGGCGTTGGCGATGCCTTCGCGGGCGGTGTCCGCGGCGCCCGCGGGGATGCCGTCGAGCTTGTCGTCGATGGCGCTGCGGTAGCCGTTGGCCAGGAGCGCGCCGAGCATGGCGACACCAAGTGCGGTGCCGAACTCGCGGGTGACGTCGTTGAGTGCGGAGGCAACGCCCTGCTCGGCGCGGGGCAGGGAGCTGGTGATGGCCTCCGTGGAGGGTGTCATCGACAGACCCATGCCGATGCCCATGGCGAGCATGCCGCCCAGGATGGACAGGTAGCCACCGTCGACGGACACGAACAGCGCCATCAAAGCGAGGCCGAGGGTGGCCAGGGCGACGCCCACGGTCGTGGTGGAGCGGGCGCCGATCCTGGCGGCCGTCTTGGGGGCCAGGCCGGAGGCCGCCATCATCATGACGGCCATCGGCATCATCGCCACGGTGGACAGCAGACCGGACCAGCCGAGTACGGCCTGGAAGAACGGGAAGAGGACGACGGCGATGCCCGCCTGGACGCCGAAGACGACGAGCAGGGTGATGGAGCCGCTGGCGAGGCCGCGCGCACGGAAGAGGCGTACGTCCAGCAGCGAGGCGTCGCGGCGGTGCAGCTCCCAGGCCACGAAGGCGACGACGCCGATGACGCCGACGACCAGGCCGAGCAGGGTGATGGGGGCGGTCCAGCCGCGCTCGGGGCCTTCCTGCAGGACGAAGATGAGACCGACCACGGCGATGATGGAGACCAGCGCGCCGGTGATGTCGAAGGAATGGGCCGAGCGGTCGCGGGAGTTGGGCACCGACTTCAGCGTCATCGCCAGGGCGATGACGACCAGGACCACGGGCAGCACGAACAGCCACCGCCAGTCCGCGACGTCGACCAGGAGCGCGGAGAGGAACATGCCCAGGATTCCGCCACCTCCGGCGACACCGGTCCAGACACCGATCGCCTTGCCCCGCTGATCCTCAGGGAAGGTGGAGGTGATGACGGCCAACGTGATCGGCATGATCATCGCGGCGCTGATGCCGGCCGCCACGCGCGCGGCGATCATGACTCCGGCCGACGGGGCGAGCCCCGCGATGACGCTGGCGACACCGAAGATGATCAGTCCGGTGATCAGCATGGGCTTGCGGCCCAGACGATCACCGATGGCGCCGAGCGGCAGCAGCAGCGCGGCCAGGGCCAGGGTGTAGCTATTGATGATCCACAGGACGGTGTTCTGCGAGGCGTCCCACTCGACGGCCATGTGGGTCTGGGCGACGTTCAGCCCGGACACCGAGGCGATGACGGCCATCAACGCGAGCGAGACGGTGATCAGGATCGCGCGCAGCTGACGCTCATCCGGCGCACCCCCGTCGCTGACCGACGCGGCTGCCGCCTGAAGAGGCTGATCAGTACTCATGAGTTCCTTCCAGAAAAGGGCGTGCAGAATCAGCGCCGGGACAGGGCCGGTCGCCAGGTTGGTGAGGTAGGGACTTGCTCACCGCGCGGACCGCTGGATGGCGGTCGCGCGGTTCTTCAGCAGCGGGGGCTTACGTGTCAGCCGGTGTTCTTCTGTGCGGCGGCAAGCGCGGCGTCGGTGTCGGCGGTGGCCGCTCCAAGCCCTCAGTGCGGGCCCGCATCTGCGTGACCACAGCCAGAATCCGCCGCTCCGCAAAGGTGCGGTCCGTCAAGCGGACCTCTGCGCGGGCACCTTCTTCGTTGACTACTTCCCTGACATGGGTCTGGACGGTGCGGATGTTGCGGGCGGCGAGGCGGGTGCGGGTGTCCGCGTCCAGTTCGGTGCCGCGGGTGAGGTAGGTGAAGTCGATGAGGTCATCCGTCTGCTGGCGGAACAGCCAAGCGTGGTGGACGGAGGCGGGGCCGGTGGCGAGGTTGCCGATGGGCTCGTCGCGGACCTTCCAGCCGCGGCAGTAGGAGCAGTGCACCACGCTGTGCCCCCAGTGCTCAGCCAGGTCGGGCACCTCGGGCAGCACGTCGCGCAGGCCGGTGGCCACCAGTACCCGGCGTGCTGTGACCGTGCGGCCGTCGGTCAGGACGTTGGTGAACCGCAGATCACCGTCTGCTGAGGGGGCGGCGGGTTCGGCCGTGGCCACGTCGCCGAAGACGATCTGGCCGCCGTATTCGCGTACCTGCTGGCGTCCGCGCTTGAGGATTTCGGGGGCGGGGTGCCGTCCAGGACGATGAAGCCGTGCCCGGCTTCGGCGGGTGCGTTGCACGGGGTGCCGCGGTCGATCACGACGACCGAGCGACGGGATCGGGCCAGCATCAGCGCGCCGTTCAGCCCCGCGGCGCCGCCGCCGATCACCACTGCATCCATGGTCTCGGTGGGCAGTGCGTCGCTCTCGTAGCGGGGAGTCTGCGCAGACATGCCGGGCCCTTTCGTCGTAGGTGGCCCCGTGCGGGACCATCTGTATTCGACGTTAAGCCCGCATTGCATCAACGGCATACCATGTTGCTCATGACGCAAGAAGATGGGCAACTGGACAGCCTCGTGCGCAAACGGATCCGCGCCCTGCGGGTCGCGCAGGGCTGGTCACTGGAGGAACTGGCCACCCGCGCCAACCTCAGCCAGTCCTCACTGAGCCGCATCGAAAACGGTCAGCGGCGCCTCGCTCTGGACCAGCTGGTCACCCTCGCCCGCGCCCTGGACACCACCTTGGACCAGCTCGTGGAGAACGCCGCCGACGACGTCGTCATCAGCCCGATGATCGACGGCACGCACGGCCTGATGCGCTGGCCCATCAAGGGCGACCCCGGCATGAGTGTGATGCGTCAGCGGATGACCGGCCCGCCGCCCGACAACCCGGCTCGCATGCGCGCCCACCCCGGCCGCGAATGGCTCGTCGTGCTGTCCGGCACCGCCACTCTCATGCTCGGCCACCGACGCTTCCGCATCGAGACCAACCAGGCCGCCGAGTTCCCCACCATGATGCCGCACGCCATCGGTGCCGAGGGCGGACCGTGCGAGATCATGGGCATCTTCGACCGCGACGCCCGCCGCGGCCACCAGAAAGATGCCGGCGCCGACGAGACCGAAGCCGACTGCGGAGGCGCCCCGGGTCCGTGTGACTAGCGGCCGGGACCGCCCGGAAGTGCCGGCGCGGTGGGTGATCTTGCGTGACGGTCAGCACATCAGGCCACCTGCTGTCGTGCTTCCACGAGCCGAGTCAAGGGCGCTCCACTGCGTTCCGCGTCGCTGCGGCGGCGCCGTCCTCCTTTCCGCAACCCTGCGCCCCACCCCTGCAACGCGAGGACCGGCAGCTGCTCGCCGAAGCCGATGGAGATTTCGCCGAGGTCTGCGACCGGCTGCCGGGTCAGACCGCCTGAGCTGCCCCGCCCTGGCGGATGCGGTCGAGCAGGGTGTGGTGACAGGTAGCGAGGTCGGCGTCGGGAACGAGGGGCGGGCCTGCCGGTGAGTGTGTGCGGCAGCGAGGTGAAGCGAGAGATCAGGGCTTGAGCGCCACGGCTCCCAGCTGGGGTACGACCGTGGGCTCGTCGCCGGGCTCCGGCCGCCACAGCGAGCAGGACACGAGCCCGGGCTCCAGGAGCGTGAGCCCGTCGAAGTACTGGGCGACCTCCTCGCTGCTGCGGGCGGTGACCGGCGGTCTGGCGTTGGCGTTCCAGAACGCCATCGCCTCAAGCTGGAGGTCGCCGCCGAGTTCGGGCTCCGTGGTGGGGTGGGTCAGTACGAGGAAGCTGCCGGGGGCCAGCGCCTCCACGAGCCGACGTGCGATGGCCCGCGCCTCGTCACCGTCGAGGACGAAGTTGAGGATGCCGAGCAGCATGAGTGCGGTGGGCTTGGTGAAGTCGATCGTCTGTCCGGAGATACGCAGAATGGTGTCCGGGTCGTGCACGTCGGCGTCGATGTAGTCGGTGGCGCCTTCCGGCGCACTGGTCAGCAGGGCGCGGGCGTGGACAAGCACGATGGGGTCGTTGTCGACGTACACGATCCGCGACTCGGGGGCGATCCGCTGGGCGATCTCGTGGGTGTTCTCCAAGGCCGGCAGACCGGTGCCGATGTCGAGGAACTGACGGATGCCGTGCTCCGCTGCCAGACAGCGCACGGCGCGGCCAAGGAACTCCCGGTCGGCGCGCGCGATGTCGCGGATGACGGGGATCATTCCGGCAACGTGATCGCCCACCTGCTGGTCGACCTTGTAGTTGTCCTTGCCGCCCTGCCAGTAGTTCCACACGCGAGCGTTGTGCGCCGTCCCAGTATCGAGTCGCTGCACTGCGGCGTTGGCGCTCTGGTTCTCGCTCACGTCTTCCTCTCCTCGCCCGCCCAAGGACCGTGCGAAATGGGGCACTTGCGGTCACGGTTGCGCTATGGCACATCGGTGGGCGTCATTCTGCCGCACACCGCCCTCGTCGCGTCCGGGAACAGGTGGGCCGGAGGGGACACTTGGGGCTACGGCCCTCTGCGGGTGCGGGATGGACAGGAGCTCCAGCGGCCCGATCTCGGTCAGAAGGGTCTTGGCGCGCTTGCCGTTGCGGGGAGTTGCGCCCGTCCTTGCCTGCCGGGTCGTGCTTGTCATAGCCAGGTGGTCGGTGATCTCGCCCTCCACATCGGACTCCAGCAGCCGCCTGGTCAGCTGCTGGAGCAGTCCGCCCTCACCCGTCAGCTGCAGGCAAGCCCTCTGCCCGAGCCCGGCTCACCAACTCGTCGATCAGCCGGTCGTCCACGGCCTTCGCCGACACAGCCGCCGCGGACTCGACTGTCCCCTGCTCGGCCACGTTCTCACTGGTCATCGGTGCATCTTCCGTGATCGGGAGTTGCACCGAACGAATTACAGTCCCGTGGTCGAGGGCGGGCCACTGCGATACGCCCGGCTCAGTCGTCCCCTTCGAGGCGGGCGTTGGCGGGGGTCCGCGGTCGGAGGCGGAGGAGGGGGCGGTCGCAGTCGCGGTCCTGATCGGGATCGAAGGCGGTGAACCAGTCGTACGGGGCCAGATTGACCACCTTTCGAAGTTCGTGGAGCGGGTCGGGCGTAGTGACGCCGGAGAGGCGCGGGGAGAGTCGGGGCGGCGGCTCGCGCTTCGGTGATCTCCCCTTCGACGGACCTCGTAGGTCCTGAGAACAGCGGGCAGCCCGGAACTCGGCGGGCCTCGGACAGGCGGCCGGCTTCGTGCGACAGGGCATCGACGTGTGCTGCCGGCAGGAGCAGACGACGCCGCTCCCCCACAGCCGGCACCGGTCAGTGCGGCCGTATGCGGCCGGTGGCGGAAAGACGTCGGCTCAAGCGGTCGGGGCCGGGGTTGGCAACAGCACAGTCAACCAACGGCACCTGCCGCTCGTCCCCTTTCATGACACGTACCCCTTTGATGATCCTTGTCCCGCATCGCCTCGGCCAACCCCCCACGACGAAAGAGGCCTGCATGCTCCGTATCCATTTCACCCCGGTCGACTTACAGGGCATCCGCGTGGCCCGGCGCCCCGATCCCCTGTGGGAGCTGGTCTGTGCCGCCTGCCGGCTGGTCACGAATCAAGGGCCGCTGGAGTTCGGTGCGTGGCGCCGCGGTGTTCTCGAGCGGACGGTTCGGGATCCGGAGGCGCGTCGCGCCCTGTACTTGTTGGGGACGCTTGTCCCACCCGTCGGCTACATCCCCGACTTCCTCACCCCGCCGGTCTCGGACGAAGGTCTGCCCGCGGCGCTCGAACAGGTGCGGGCCACACCCCGCCGCCGGCTGCAACAGGAGTTGGGCATCCTCGCCACCACCCGCCCACTGCCGGCGTGGACGACGACGCTCGGCAAGCCGGGAGACCGAAACATGGGACACCTGGTCAAGGCCTTGGAGGTCTCCTTCAAGGCACTGCTCGAACCGCGGTGGGGACATGTTCGCAAAGCCGTGCACGACGAGGTCGACCTGCGGGCCCGCACCCTCCTCGACGGCGGTGTCCGCGCTCTGCTGGAGAGTCTGCAGCCGTTCGCCCGGTGGAATTCACCCGTCCTGGAGGTGGACTATCCTGTCGAGCGGGACCTGTACCTGGAGGGCCGGGGTCTGCTGCTCCTGCCGTCCTACTTCTGCTGGCGCAGGCCCACCGCGCTCGCCGATCCCACCCTCGGCCCGGTCCTCGTCCATCCGGTCACCGCGCGGCCCTTCGACGCGGTCGCCCTCAACGGCGGGGGGTTGGAGCGCCTGCTCGGCCGTACCCGGGCCTCCGTACTGGCCCAGGTGGCACGCGGCCGGGCCCGCACCACCTCCGAAGTGGCGGAGGTGGTGGGCATCGCCCTTCCCAGTGCCAGTTACCAGCTCGCCGTCCTGCGGGACGGCGGACTGGTGGCGAGCCACCGGGAGGGCCAGTTCGTACGGCACTCGGTGACGGCCATGGGCCACCGGCTGCTGGACGCGGACGCAGGATGACGGACGGAGAGGGATCTGTCCTGCGGCCCGTGAGACCGTGTCCGGCGTACTGGACTGGATGGCCGAGTGGTGCACGGAGATCCTCACGGAGTGGATCGACGGCGTGGGCCGGTGCCGGTGAGCAACGGCCCACGCCCGGGGGCGACCGTCGTGGGTGCACGCGGACGCTGGCAGCGGCACGCGGGGCGCGGGACGCGGTGGCATCGGCCCGCTGCTCGTCGTCGCCTTCGCGGCCAGAACCTACCTGAATCGCGCCCGTCCGGCTCAGCAGTTGCGGATCGAATAGACCGGCGACCAGTTGACGGCGTAGACCGCGTTGTCGGCCGGAACGGTCTGCAGCAGGCCACCGCCGGAGCCGTAGAGACTGGCGACGGCGCCTCCGGTCTGACTGTTCTGTGCCTCGGCCCAGTCGTTCCAGTTCGAGAGGGTGTAGCGGTTGCAGGAGTAGAAGAAGAAGATCTTGAACTTGCCGGCCGTCGGGTCCCAGACCGAGGCACAGAAGTAACCGCTCTGGCAGTACACGCCCCCACCGGCACCGGCGTAGGCCGTGCGGACGGCCGGTGAGGTGGACGGGGCGACGGCCAGGAGCGTCGCCGGGCGAGCCGCCGTCTGCGGCGCCGCGGGCATGGTCATGACGTGACCGTCCGAGGTGCCGTGCGAGGCCGAAGCGGCCTGCGCGGTTTGGGTGGCGAGGAGGGCCGGCACCATCGTGAGGGCGGCGCACAGTCCGAGAAGTGAGCGCTTCGTACGCATGGTTCGACAGTCTCCCGTCCGGCATGGCGGTGTTGGCGCATGCGCGTGTCGTGGTTGTCCACGGTCCGATGACCGTGTCCGGGTCACGCCTGTTCCTCGTGGGTGACCGGACCACGGTGGCGGTCGGTGCAGGCGGCGTCAACGGGAGCCGTGGGCCGCACCAGTGGGGTCCTGTCGATCGCTCCGTGCTGCAACAGGCTTGCGACCTGGGCGTGTTGGTCGTCGGTGGGGGCGGTGTGACCGCGCACGGGGACACCGGCCTTTCGAGCAGGTTCGAAAGGCTTCTACTGGGCCTGCGCGATCGGCGATCGTCGCCGTCAGGGCACGATCGGTGCCGCTGTCAGACGTCCCGCTGTCGTCCCGACGGAGGTCTCATCCATGCGCGCGAAGCGCTCGTTGCTCGGCATCATCGGCGTGCTGGTCTGCATGCTGATGGCCGTCTTCGCCACCGGACCGGCACAGGCGGCAACCGCCCCCGGCCCCCGTACCAGTGACCATGCACAAACCGCGGCCGCCGTCTCTCCGACGATCTCTCCGGCCACCGACGTCAGCTACCGCACCGACGACCAGACGTTCACCTGCGGGCCGGGGAACCTCTGCCTCGAGGTGTGGGACCCGACTGTCTCGAAGTGGAAGATCTTCTACCTCTACAACTGCAACCGCTACTACCTGTCCAACTGGTACGGCGACGGCTACTACCTCAACAAGCAGACCGGGTCCGTCACTTCCTACCTCTACGACGCCAACGGGAACGTGCTGCGCGCCTTCTCCCCGCCGCAGGTGGGCACCCAGAACTGGGACCCCGTCTGGTCCGTCCGCAACTGCTGACGCACGCGTCGGGGCCGGCCCCTCGTGCCGCGGCCGGCCCCGACGCGGGGTCGACCTCACCCGGCCCGCACTGCACACCGCAGGGACCGTGGGGGCGGGTGACCGGTCGACCGTCGCCGTCTTCACCCTGCACCCGCAGGACACCTCGTTCGGCGCCGCGTACAACGCCCTGAACACTTCGGTCTCCGGGCCTGCGCCGCCACGAGCGGTCGTACATCGGCAGGGAGCCAAGCGCAGCAGCAATTCGAGCCGGAATTCAGCGGTCGGGGTGCGATCCGCCGATGCAGGGGCCGTCGTCGCGGCGGCAGCGGAACCAGCTCGGGCTGGAGTACATGCAGCCGACGACGACAACAGCGCGTGGGTATCCGTCGGTCTCCGAAGGCTCGTAGACGGCGGCACCCCGCACGTTGTTGCACCACCACTCGCTGCCGGAGTACCAGCAGCCGGAGGCCGCCGAGGCGCCGGGCGCGGTGGGGGTTTCGAGGGTCGGCGTCAGCGCCGCGGCGCTGACCGGGGCAGCAAGGTTCTTGCGTATACGCATGTGAACGGGCGCCAGAGGGCGCGGCAGGAGTGGGCAGGGTCGGCCAACTGGCCGGGAGCCTTGCCGGTGCCCCGGCGCTGCAGGCAGCCTGTGAGGAACCTGCCCGGCGCGCCGGGCAGATCACCCGTAGCAGTTCGGGAGCGGGTCGGTCTCGCTCGAGATCGCCGTGTCCTTCATGAAGCCCAGCTGGCCGTTGTCCGCGACCGTCATCTCCCAGCGTGTGGAATGCGGCCCTCCCACCCAGGCCTGGTCGTCTTCCTTGCAGTAGAACCAGCTCGGGTTGGAGTACATGTAGCCGACGACGGTATTGGGGTCCGGGTAGATGTGGTTGTCGCCGACCGTGCCGTACACCGGTGCGCCGGAGACGTTGTCGCACCACCAGTGGGTGCCGCTGTACCAGCACGGACTGGCGGCAGCCGCGGAGGGCGCGGTCGCCACCGCGACACCCACGGTGAGCGCGGTGGCCGCCAGCAGCACGCCGGCCTTCCTGGCGTTCGTGCCCCCGCCTGACCGATTTTCCCTGCGCATGTACTCCCCCTCGGTTTTCACAGGCTGACTCCGCTCACCGAGTCTGCAGCGGACGGCGCGCACCAGTCACACATTTCGACCGCAGTCGAAAGGCTTGCCGTACCGCCGCTCGGGTTCGCCCCCGCACCGGCCGCGTCCGCTGAGCACCGTTGCGCGGCCCGCGCCCCTGCCCCGCACCACACGGGCCTGCGCGGCGGGCGACGCGGCGCCGTCCTCGGCGTACCAGCGCATCCGGATCTACGCGCCGTCGCCGGCGGTCGCGTAGTGCTCGCGGGTCTTGACGTCGACGGGGATCGGCTGGGCGGTTCCCGCGGCGCCGATGGTCGGTTCCCACATGGCGCGCTGCGCCGCGACGTCGCCTACGGCCGGTGGCGTGGGGTCCGCCGTGGCGGCGGCCATCGGGGCCGGCGCCGCGGCGGTTCCGGGAGCCGGACCGAGTGACGTGGTCCCTGCCTTCCGGGGTCAGGCGGTGGGCGGGACGACGATGGCCTTGCCGTGCACCGCGCCTTCGGCGGCTCGTGCGTGCAGCGCCGGCAGTTCGGCCAGCGGCACCCGCTCGCCGACGTCGACGCGCAGCTCGCCGCGGTCGACCTGCGCGACCAGCTGCGCCAGCTGGTCGGCGTCGCTGTTGACGAACAGGTCGATGCCGCGCACGCCGCGCTCCTCGTCGCTGGGGGCGGGCATCCACACCGTGGTGTTGACGACGACGCCGCCGGGTCGGACCAGGGTGAGCAGTGCGGCCAGCTCGGCCGGATCGACCGGCGCGAGGTTGAGTGCGACGTCGACCGGCTCGGTCACCGCGTCGGTCAGGCGGGTGGTGGTGTGGTCGATGACCTCGTCGGCGCCGGCGGATGTGACCGCGTCGCTGCTGCGCGGGCCGGCCGTGGCAATCACATGGGCGCCGGCGTTCTTGGCCAGCTGCACGGCATAGCGGCCGACCGCGCCGCCCGCGCCGTTGACCAGCACGCGTTGCCCGGCGGTCAGCTTGGCGTGGTCGAACAGCGCCTGGTAGGCGGTCAGACCCACCAGCGGCAGCGCGGCGGCATCGACCAGCGGGACGCTCTTCGGTGCTGCCGCGAGGATCCCGGCCGGGGCGAGGACGTACTCGGCGGCGGCGCCTGGTTTGTCCATCGGCAGGAAGCCGATGACCTGGTCGCCGACCGCGAGGCCGTCGACGTCTTCGCCGAGCGCGTCGATGGTGCCGGCGACGTCGATGCCGGGCGTGTGCGGCAGCACCACCGGGATGGGGCCACGCATGAAGCCGCCGCGGATGTTGCCGTCGACGGGGTTGAACGACGTCGCGGCGACCCGGATGCGGACCTCACCGGCCCCGGGGACGGGAAGCTCCACGTCCTCGTAGCGCAGGACGCCGGGGTCACCGTACTCGTGGAAACGCACTGCCTTCATGACGGTTCTCACCTTCACTGCGATCCAAGCTGCTTCGAATTCGAAGCAACTGCGATGACAATATCTCTGCTTCGAATTCGAAGCAAGTGGTTGTCGGTCACTGCCGGTGTGAGCGCATCGCCGCGGCGAGTTCCGTGGCGGCTCGGTCCATGTGGGCGTGCAGCCGCGTCGTGTCGCTGTGAGTCGTGGTCTGCCAGTCGGCGGGGCCTGCGACGACCACCGTGGGCACGGGGTCGGCGTGCACGCCGGTCAGCCGGCTGCGTACGACCTGTGTGAGGTCGGGTGGCTGCCGGCGGGAGTGGCTGTTGAGCGCCAGCAGCACCGGCATGCCGGAGAGGGCTCCGTCCCCGAGGACGGCGAAGAACGAGTCGAACACCTCGCTCGCAGATGCGGTGAGCACCGGGGTCGCCACCACCAGCCCGTCCGCCGCCATGACCGCGGCGACCGCCTCCCGCAGGTCGAGGCTGGCGCGGCCGTGGACGGAGCACTGGGCGAGGTCGGCCGCCAGCCGGTGCAGCTCCACCACCTCGACCTCGGCGCGTGCACCACCCGCCGCCAGTGAACGGCACACAGCCTCGGCGGCCCAGTCCGCGAGCAGGCGAGTCGGATGCGGATAGCCGGCACCGGCGCTCACGACGGCCAAGGACACCGGACTCCACGCGGCGGCGCTCATCCCGGCGCCGTGGCCTGGGGTTCTTCCCTGCGGCCGGGCTCCGGTGCCGTCACCGGAGAGGGCCGAGGACGACATCGCCCGAGAGTTTCGCGGCTTCGGCGAGCAGCTGCCGGTCCTCGCGTTGCCTGAGGCAGGGGATGCTCATGACCGGTCCTCCGGATTCGCGGGCGGCGGCGCCGTCCTCCTTTCCGCAACCCTGCGCCCCACCCCTGCCCGATCTCCATCTTCCGCGGTGCTCAGTCGGGCCCAACGCTGCCCACACCGTGCGCCCGGGAGGTCACGACATCGGAACAGCGAGACGCCACACTCTTCGAATTCGAAGCAGTAGACTCCGGTCATGTCTGATCAACCGCCGCCGCTCGACCCCGTACAGCTCGGCGCCTACTTCGACCTCATCGAAGTGACCAGCCTGCTCCGGCACGCGGTCGAGCAGCAGTTGCGCGAGAGCGGCAATCTCAGTTATGTGCAGTTCCAGCTGCTGGCCCGCCTCGGAGACTCGCCGACGGGCAGTCAGTGCATGACCGACCTGGCCGACGGCGTCGTCTACAGCCGCAGCGGACTGACGTACCAGGTAGGCCTGCTCGAGAAGGAGTGCCTGGTCGTCCGCGCTCCCTCGCCGGACGACGAGCGAAGCATCACCGTCACCATCACCGACGCCGGGCGTGAGCTGCTTGCGAAGGTGCTGCCGGGGCACGTCGAGGTGGTCAGCGGCCTCCTGTTCGAGCCGCTTTCGCGCGACGACGTCAGGACTCTCGCCGACCTGCTGGCGCCGGTGCGCGACCACATGCGCTCGACACCGCCTCGCTCGGCCGGGTCTCGCCGCCGCAAAGGTGGAGCATGAGAACCCGGTGCCCGTCGGGGTCCGCAGACCGCAGCGGGCCAGGGCCAGGAGGCGACCAGACACCGGGCCGGCCGCGGCAGTCGCCGGTGAACCGGAACGGGGACGGAGAGGAGCCCGAGTCCTCAGGCCGGTCGGCGTGCGAATTGCGCCGGTGTTGCCCGGTATTGCTTCTTGAAAGCGCGGATGAAGTGGCTGCTGTCGGTGAAGTGCCAGCGTGCGGCGGCCTCTGAGACGCTCAGTGGTGATCCGGTGGCGGTGAGCGCCACGGCCGCTTCCTCCAGGCGCCGGCGGCGGATGTAGGCGCTGAACGACTCGTCCAGACTCGCGAAGGCGCGCTGCAGGGTGCGGAGGGAGACGTGCAGGTGTGCGGCGATCGCGGCCGGCGACAGGTCGGCCTCGGTGAGGCGGGAATCGGCCAGGTCCTTGGCGGCTTGGGCCAGCGCCGGAGTGAAGGCGGGCTCGCGGTCGTCGAAGTGGTCGAGGACCAGCCCCTTGGCCAGTTCGAGCAGGGCGTTGCGGGACGCGTGCGCGCCCGCCGGGCTGAGCCCGCTCACGGTCCGCTGCACCATGCTGGTGTGTGCCATCAGGATCTGCGCCGCCGGTGAAACGGCCTGCCCGGCGCGCGGTTTCCCGGCGACCAGGGACCGCAGGGCGTCGCCGGGGAAGATGAAGATGCGGGTACCGATCTCCGGCGTGGTGTGGAAGTGGTTCTCCGCCACGACGTGGTGGATGAAGTAGGTGCCGGCCGAGACATAGGCGTCACCACCGTGGTCGTGCGGGTCCCGCAGGGCCACTGCGCCACGCAGCCCCACGTACAGCCTGATTTCGTCGTGCTCGTGCGTCCCGACTGCCCGGGTGCTCACGGGTGACGAGCCCCAGAGTTCGTTGACGGCGGTGTCCTGCAGGGTCACCGAGCGCATCGTTCCCCGGAAGCCGTCGATCGTGGAAGGGCTGAATTCCGGCAGGGGGTACAGGTCTCCCATGCGGTCGTTCCAGGTGTCGATGAACGGCTCCCACGTTTCCCGACCGGTGCCGGTGGTGTCGGCGTCGACGGTGAACGTACCCGTCCTGCCGCCCGGGCCGAGGAAACGCGGCCTGCTGCTCATGTGTCCTCCGCGCCGTTGTGGATGTCGCCGGAATCCCATTCGGTGTCGCGAATGTACACGCTTTCTACGCACGGCCGTTCCTAATCTGGGCTGCACTCAAGCCGTCGACGATCTACCGCCCTGCCGGTGCGGTCGGCCGAGCTGACGGCCCTTCAGGCGGCCCCACCCAGGCGCGCTGCCCAACGGCCAGGTCGTCGCCGCGCCCGGCTGCCGACCCCCGCCTGACCGACCTCCGAGGAGACGACCGCGATGATCCCCGAGGACGATCCGTCCCGTTCGCTGACGGTGGCGAATCCCGACCACCCCGGTACGACGTACGTCTCGCTGGTGGGCAACACGTACGCCATGCTGATCACCGGCGAGCAGACCGACGGCCGGTACTGCCTGATCGACATGCGCGTGCCCGACGGCGGCGGCCCGCCGCCGCACCGGCACGACTTCGAGGAGATGTTCACGATCCTCGAGGGCGAGATCGAGTTCACCTTCCGCGGCCAGAAGCACGTCGTGGGAGCCGGGTCCACGATCAACATCCCGGCCAACGCGCCGCACAACTTCCGCAACGCCTCGGGTGCGCCGGCCCGCATGCTGTGCATGTGCACCCCCGCCGGCCAGGACGAGTACTTCCTGCGCATCGGTGATGTCGTCGCGGGCAAGGACGCGCCGCCGCCGCGGCTGTCGCAGGACGAGCTCGCGGAGCGTCGCCGCCGCGCGGCCGAGCTGGCCCCGGCCTACCGAAGCGAGTTCCTGTAGCCCGCGGGGCCGGCAAGCCGGACCGTTGACCGCCCCTCACCGGGCCTGGACGCCCTTCGAGAGGTCGGCGTGACCGCTCCGATCACGTAGCCGGGCTGAGCGGTGCAGCCATGATGAGCAGCCCGGCGGCGCAGTTGCGGACAGGCCGACAGTGTCCAGGACGTGGCGGCAGCACAGAAGCAGAGGAGCGCGGATTGGGAGCGGCGGGACTGGCGGGCCGGCTGGCCGCGGCACGAGCCGATGCGCTGGTGGGCCGGGAACCGCAGCGGACGGTGCTCGACCGGATGCTGTCGGGCGCCGCGGACGCGCCGGCCGTGGCCTACCTCCACGGCCCCGGCGGCATCGGCAAGTCCTCGCTGCTGCGCTACGCCGCCCGGCAGGCCGAACTCTCCGGACGCCGCGTGGTGCGGGTGGACGGACGGTTCCTCGACGCCGACCCGCGCCGGCTGGAGGAAGCCGCGGCCCCGGCGTGCGCGGAACCCGGCGCCGTGCTGCTCATCGACACCTTCGAGCAGTGTCAGTCACTGGAGGCGTGGCTGCGCGAGACCTTCCTGCTGCGGCTCGCCGACCACGCGATCGTCATGGTGGCCAGCAGGGTCGCCCCCGACGCCGAATGGTCGCTGGATCCTGGATGGGCGCAGCTGTTCACCGCGCTGCCCGTGCGGCCGCTGGACGCCGCCCAGTCCCGCGCCCTGCTCGCCGCTCGGGGCGTCCCCGCCGAGCAGTGCGACGCCTTCGTCGCCTTCGCGGGAGGCAGCCCGCTCGCCCTCTCACTGGCCGCCTCCGTGCCACCGGCCGCACCCGGCGCACCGTGGGAGCCGGCCGGCGACGTCCTGACGACCCTGGTCGAGCGGCTGGTGGGCGACCTGCCCAGCGCCGTCCACCGGCGAGCCCTCGAGGTCGTCGTGCAGGCCTACGTCACCCGCGAGCCCCTGCTGCGCGCGGTGCTGGGCGACGAGGACACCGAGACGGTGTTCTCCTGGTTGCGTCAGCTGCCCTACATCGAGGCCACGCCCGAAGGGCTGCACCCGCACGACGCGGTGCGGGCCACCCTCGAGGCCGACCTGCGCTGGCGGGACCCCGCACGATACGACGACGTCCGCGTCCGCGTATCGCTGGCGGGCCTGCGGGCCGTACGCGGCGCAGCCGAGGACGACGCACTGCTGCGGGTCGCGGAGTGGATGTTCCTCTTCCGCAACCACGGCGGCCCGGACAACCTCTACAACTACCGGACGCACCCGCACATCGAAGACACTCCGCTCCGGACCGAAGACGTGCCCGGCGTGCTGCGCATGGCCGAGGAAGCGGAGGGCCCGGCGTCGGCGGCCGTGGTCGCGCACTGGGTGCGGCGCCAGCCGGAGGCCTTCCGCGTCCACCGCTACGCGGGCTCGTCCGCACCCGTGTCGTTCATGGCCGGCCTGCGGCTGGATGCGCCACGGCCCGAGGACCTCGCGGCGGACCCGGTGATCGCAGCGGTCTGGGACCTCGTGGAGGCGGCCGCTCCCCTGCGGCCGGGCCAGCACCTGGGCATCCGCCGTTTCGCGGTGCAACCCGGCGGGCACCAGCGGCCCTCACCCCTGATGGAGCTCATCAGCCGGCGCGCCGTCGGCGAGGAGATGCGGGCCCACGGACGCGCGGTGACCTTCACCGTCTTCGAGGACGCCGACCGGTGGGGGCGCTACCTCGCCGCGGCCGGAATGCCGGAGCTCGCGGCCGTGGACGTCGGCGGGAGGCAACAGCACATCTTCGGCCGGGACTGGCGACGGCAGACAGTGAGGCAGTGGGTGCAGCACCGGGCTCGTGCCGCGGCCGCACCCGTGGCGACGTGGCCCGCAACTGCCACCACGAGTGCCCCAGGCGGCCGGCTGCCGCGCGCGGCGTTCGCGGAAGGCGTGCTCGAGGCGCTGCGCACCTGGCGCACCCCCCGCGAATTCGCCACCAGCCGCCTGCTGAACTCCCATCTCGTCACCCCGGGTTCACCCGACCCGGCCGCGGACCTGCGCGGCGCCGTCATCACCGCCCTCGACGCGATACAGACCGACCCCGCGGGCGTCAAAGCCCACGAGGCTCTCACCGCCACCTACATCACGGCCTCCCGTACCCACAAGGCCGCCGCCCGGCGGCTCGGGGTGCCCTACGGCACCTACCGGCGCCGCCTCGCCCTCGCCAAAGAACGCCTCACCGACCAACTGCTGCGACAACCGGCCACGCCGTCCACACCGACCCGGCCGGGCTCGCCACCGGAGAACTGAGAGACCGCTGCCGCACCCCTTGCGTTGAGCGCGGGTTCGTTTTGGCGGACTCGGTCGCGTGCCCCTTCGGCCGCCTTGCCGGCATGGACGTGCCTGGCGTCAGTTCGCCTCGGGGCCGAACCTGCGCCTGTACGCCGACGGAGTGATGCCCGTCTCGCGCCGCATCAGCGTGCGCAGGTTGGCAGCGGTGCCCAACCCGCTCTGCCGTGCGACTACCTCGAAGCGTGACTCGCCCCGCTCGATCAACCGGCAGGCCAGGGCGAGCCGTTCCCCCGTGAGCCACATCAGCGGAGTCGTTCCCAGCTGCGTCCGGAAGCGGCGGTGCAGGGTCGCCGGGCTGACGGCCGCGCGCGCGGCGAGGTCCGCGATCGTGAGGGGCGAGTCGAGCCGTTCTTGCGCCCAGGACAGAACGGGCGCCAGGGACTCGCCGGGGAGGTCGGGCATGGGACGTTCGACGAACTGCCGCGGCCCGCCGTCACGGTGGGCCGCGAAGACCAGTCGCCGGCTGACGGAGTTGGCGATCTCGGCGCCGTGGTCGCGGCGGACCACGTGCAGCCCGAGGTCGAGTGCGGCCGTGCTTCCCGCCGCGGTGAGGATGTCGCCGTCGTCCACGAACAGTACGTCCGGTTCGAGGTGGACGGCGGGGAAGCGGGAGCGGAACGCATCCGCCCACTGCCAGTGGGCCGTGGCCCGGCGGCCGTCGAGGACTCCGGCCTCGGCCAGGGTGAAGGCGCCGCTGCAGAAGCCGACCAGGCGCGCGCCGCGCGCGTGCGCCCGACGGATGCTGTCCAGCACCGCGGGCCGGCGGGGCACCTCCGGTCAGTTTTCGGCCGCCCTGCATGGCACGCACGTGAGAGCCGTCGATCACCGCCTCGACCAGTCCAGGGCGCCGACCGCGTGCCGCTCGGTCAGCAGTGACTTGTGCAGACGCTGCCACACGCCCGCCTCAGCCTGCGCCCATCGACACCCCGCGACGCGTGCGCCCGCAGCGGGGGTCGAGGCTGCCGGAGGTGCGCTGGAGAGCAGGTGTTACGCGCGTAAATTCTGTGACCGATGCCTTGCCGACGCCCCCTTACCTCACGATACTTCTGAATTGAAATTGTCAGGAACACGCCCAACCCACCCACCGGTGGGCTCGCGCTGTACCCACTCGCCCCTCTGACCCGCATCCCCCCACAGGAGGAACGCATGCGGATCAAGAAGCACAGCACCGCGAGACGCAAGGGACCGATCGCCACAGCGTCCGGCCCGACAGCGGCAACCGTACCCACGCCCCTCACCGCTCGCACCGGTCCCGCGCCACACACCCCCACCTCCCCGGGCGGGTCCTCGCCGAGGAATCACCCGACGTCCGCCGAGCCCCGCTCCACCGCCGCCACCGCTTCCCGCGGCGGCGTGACCGCCACAGGACACACGAACGGAACTCCCGGCAGCCGCAACACATCGAGAGCACCTCGCACAGGCCGCCGCCCCACCGCCGTCGCGCACGCCGCGGCCACGGCGCGCACGACACCCGCGACTCCGGCACGACCGCCGACAGCCGCGTCCGCACCGAGTGCGGCGAGGCGCACGGCAGGACACCGGACCGCGCCAGGACATTCACCCGTGCCGCCAGCGGCGCACGTACCTCAACTCCCACTTCCAGGGCCCCTGACCGGAACGCCGAACACGTACAGCACCGGCATGCGCTGAGGGTCCCGCCCGGCCGCGTCGGCCACGGCACCCACACCGCTCCCACCGGCTCCACCTGGGCATCTCACCACCCTCTCGCGGCAGCCCTCCCCATGCGCACACCCCTGGTCCCGCCCCTTGAGACCAGGGCGCGGACCCGGAGTGCCAAGAGAGCGTGACATGTCATGCCCACCTCACCCACTCGCTCCTTTCGTGTACCGCCCGATGGAATCCGACATTCCGCTTCTGGAGGTTCCGTGAGATCGACCAAGTCGCTGTCCGTGCTCGCAATCCTGGGCGCCGCAGTACTCACCAGCCTGGGTCTGGCCGCTCCGGCCGAGGCCGCCGGCCCGGTCTACGTCGCGCTGGGCGACTCGTACTCCGCCGGCAACGGCGCAGGCAACTACGACAGCGCGAGCGGCAGTTGCCACCGCAGCTTCAGCTCCTACCCCTACCTCTGGAAGAACGCGCACGCCCCGTCGTCCTTCGCGGACACGGCGTGCTCCGGCGCGGTCACCACGGACGTGACGAACTCGCAGCTCGGCCCCCTGAACTCCTCCACCACCCTGGTCTCCGTCACCATCGGCGGCAATGACGCGGGCTTCGCCGACGTCATGACGGCCTGTGCCACGGATTCGGACTCCGACTGCGTCAACCGGGTTAACCAGGCCGAGAGTTACGCGCAAAACACCCTGCCCGCTCGCCTCGACGCCACCTACGACGCGATCCGGGCCAAGGCCCCCAACGCCAAGGTGGTCGTGCTGGGTTACCCGCACCTCTACACCCTCAACGTCTTCTGCATCGGGCTCAGCGACACCAAGCACCGCAAGATCGACGAGGCCTCTGACGTCCTCGACGGCGTCATCCAGAGCAGGGCCGCCGCGCACGGCTTCACCTTCGGTGACGTCCGCACCACGTTCAACGGGCACGAGCTCTGCTCCGGCGACGACTGGCTGCACTCCATCGTCATCTCGCCGACCTGGGAGTCCTACCACCCCACCGCCACCGGCCACGCCTCCGGCTTCTACCCCGTCCTCAACGCCAACAGCTGACCGGCCCCCAACCGCGCGCAGGCACCCGGGCCGCCCGGGT
>NZ_JBFBJL010000070.1:0-46841 GCF_040686075.1 Streptomyces sp. NPDC086519 | reverse complement strand
GTTCCTCGGCCGTCCTGCTGGCCGTCCTGCTCGGCCTCATGGCCTACGCGCAGATCCGGGAG
This sequence comes from Streptomyces sp. NPDC086519, assembly GCF_040686075.1. Lineage (NCBI taxonomy): Bacteria > Bacillati > Actinomycetota > Actinomycetes > Kitasatosporales > Streptomycetaceae > Streptomyces > Streptomyces sp. NPDC086519. The sequence goes on along the minus strand of NZ_JBFBJL010000070.1, from coordinate 46,779 downwards.
CGCCTACCAGGCGAAGGCCTCCGGGGAGGGGCCTGGACCCGGGAAGATCTCGTCGAGGCCCTCCAGCAGCTCCTCGCTCAGCTCCAGCTCCACGGCCCGCAGAGCCGAGTCGAGCTGTTCGCCGGTGCGCGGGCCGACGATCGGGCCGGTGACGCCGGGGCGGGTGAGCAGCCAGGCCAGGGCGGCCTCGCCGGGCTCCACGCCGTGCTTGGCCAGCAGGTCCTCGTAGGCCTGGATCTGGGCGCGGATGGTGGTGTTGGCGAGGGAGTCGGCGGCCCGGCCACTGGCCCGGCGCCCGCCCTCGACCTCCTTCTTGATCACGCCGCCGAGCAGCCCGCCGTGCAGCGGCGACCAGGGGATGACCCCGAGGCCGTACTCCTGCGCGGCCGGGATGACCTCCATCTCGGCCCGCCGTTCGGCGAGGTTGTAGAGGCACTGCTCGCTGACCAGACCGATGGTCCCGCCGCGCCGGGCGGCGATCTCGTTGGCCTGGGCGATCTTGTACCCGGGGAAGTTGGAGGAGCCGACGTAGAGGATCTTCCCCTGCGTGACGAGGGTGTCGATCGCCTGCCAGATCTCCTCGAAGGGGGTCCGGCGGTCGACGTGGTGGAACTGGTAGACGTCGATGTAGTCGGTCCGCAGCCGCTTGAGGCTGGCGTCCACGGCCCGCCGGATGTTGAGGGCGGAGAGCTTGTCGTGGTTGGGCCAGGCGTCGCCGTCGGCGGCCATGTTGCCGTACACCTTGGTGGCGAGCACCACCTTGTCGCGGTGGGCGGGGCTCTTGGCGAACCAGTTGCCGATGATCTCCTCGGTCCGCCCCTTGTTCTCACCCCACCCGTACACGTTGGCGGTGTCGAAGAAGTTGATGCCGGCGCCGAGCGCCGCGTCCATGATCGTGTGACTGTCGGCCTCGTCGGTCTGCGGGCCGAAGTTCATGGTGCCGAGAACGAGTCGGCTGACCTTGAGTCCGGTACGTCCGAGCTGCGTGTACTTCATGGTCACCAAGCCAACGACGTGGAGTGCGCTCTAGGCAAGAGAGCAGGGAGCAGGGAGCGCTGAAAAGGTGTCGATCGGCGGCGAAGGTCCCTGCTACGGTGCGCCGATGTCATCGGTCAAGCAGTTCCAGGTCACCTTCGACTGTGCGGAACCCGAGCGCGTCGCCCGCTTCTGGTGCGAGGTGCTGGGGTACGAAGTGCCGCCGCCGCCCAAGGGGTTCACCACGTGGGACGACTACAACAGCGCCCAGTCCCCGGAGGAGCGGGGGTCGTGGTCCGCCTGCGTCGATCCGTCGGGGGTCGGCCCGCGGCTGTACTTCCAGCGCGTTCCCGAAGGGAAGGTCCTCAAGAACCGGGTGCATCTCGACGTGCGGGTCGGCACCGGGCTCGTGGGCGAGGAGCGCCTGGCCGCGCTGGAGGCCGAGTGCGCCCGCCTGCTCCCGCTCGGCGCGGTACGCGTGCGGCTCCTGTACGACGGCGGCGACGACTCGTGCATCGTGATGCAGGACATCGAGGGCAACGAGTTCTGTATCGACTGAGGCCGACCCCCTAGTCGACGGGGAACTCGTCCGTCTTCAGGGTGAGGCCGACGGCGGTCGTGGTGAGGTCGACGGCCGTGCCGAAATCGACCCTCGTCTCGGTCGTGTAGGTGTCGCCCTTGGGGTGGGTGTAGACGTGGACGCGGCGCTGGTAGGGGTCGACAATCAGGTAGACCGGGACCTCGGCCGTGGCGTACGCGGCCTTCTTGGGGCCGTAGTCGTTGGCCGCGGTGCTCTTGGAGATGACCTCGGCGACGAACTCCACGTCCTGATGCCGCCAGAGCCCGCTCTCCGTCCTGGCGGCGTCCTCGGCCAGCACCGTCACGTCCGACGCGAACCCATTGAGATGCCCCGGGTAGTCGATACGGACGTCGGACTTGACCCGCTTTCGGGGGTACTTGGTCCGCAGTTGCTCGACGATGTCCAGGATGATCTCCCAGTGGGTGTCCCGCTGCGGCGACATGAAGACGGTCCCCTCGACGATCTCGACCTTGTATCCCTCGGGGGCGGGCATCTTCTCGATCTGCTCGAACAGCTCGTCGAGCGTGATCTCGTCGTCGCTCTTGGCCATCGCGATCCTGTCTTCGAGGACGGTCATCCTGGCGCTCCTCCCCGGCCGCCCTCCGCACGAGTGCGGCCGCGCGGTTCAACGATACGCACGGTGACGGGGAAGCGGCCGGATTCGGTCAGCCCGATCCGGCCGCGTACGCCCCGCCCAGTCCCCACCCCTGCCGCATCGCCTCCGCGAACGCCCCCGCGATCCGGTGCTCGCCGCTCGCGTTCGGGTGGGTGCCGTCGTAGGTGTCGGTGTCGATGTCGTACGACGCCGGGGGTGAGACCATGAGGATCGGGGAGCGGGGCTCGTCCAGGTCGGCCGCCGTCTTCGCCAGCAGTTCGTTGAAGCGGGTCACCTGTTCCGCGAACGGCTCGTCCGACGCCGCCCGGATGTTCCGGATCACCGGCAGCAGCACCATGTGGATGCCCGCGTCGGCCTCCCGCGCGTTCGCGACGAAGGTCCGTACGTTCGCCGCCGTCTGCTCCGCGTTCGTGTAGAAGCCCAGGTCGATCAGGCCGAGGGAGACGAGCAGGACGTCGGCGCGGCACGAGCGCACCGCCTCCCCGATCAGCGGGGCCATGTGCAGCCAGCCCTCGCCCCAGCCGGCCAGGTGGGCGCGCGGGAAGCCGGGCTCGGCGTAGGCGTACGAGGTGGGCGCCTCGGCCTGCTTGTCGTACAGCGTCTCGCGGGGGCCGACCAGCGTGCACGGGCCGTCGTACGTCCTGCACAGGTGCTGCCACATGCGGTACCGCCAGGTGTGCTCGCCCGCGCTGCCGATCGTCATCGAGTCCCCGACGGGCATGAACCTGAGCATCCGCTCATGATGGACGATCAACGCGAGGGGTGGGGTGTGAGGACCGCCACGTCCCCGGCGAGCGAACACAGCGCGGGATGGCAGGCTTGAGCCCATGCGTCCACGATCGCTCACCCTCCTCGCCGGGATCCTGCTCACGGGTGCCCTCGCCGCCGCGCCCGCCTCCGCCGCCGACCCCGCCGGCGACAAAGGGTTCACGATCACGGACCCGCGGATCGCCGAGTCCAGCGGTCTCGCCGCCTCCCACCTGCACCCCGGCATCTACTGGACGCACAACGACAGCGGCGACGGCCCGTACATCTACGCCGTCGACAGCGCGACCGGCAAGACCGTCGCGCGGATCACGCTCAGCGGAGTCGGCACGCCGCGGGACGTCGAGGCCATCTCCATCGGCCCCGACAACCAGATCTACGTCGGCGACATCGGCGACAACCTCGACGGCAGCTGGCCCTACGTCTGGATCTACCGGCTGCCCGAGCCGAGGAAACTGGTCGACCAGACCGTCCGGGCCACGCAGTACGTCGTCAAGTACTCGAACGGCGCCCGGAACGCCGAGTCGCTGATCGTCCACCCCAAGACCGGGCGGGTGTACATCATCGACAAGAAGGAAAACGGCGGGCATCTGTACGAGGGCCCGGCGACCCTCTCCCCGACGGGTACGAACATCTTCAAGCCCGTCGCCGCCGTCGACCTGTGGGCCACCGACGCCGCGTTCTCGCCCGACGGCACGCAGCTCGTCGTACGTGGCTACTTCGGCGGCGTCTACTACGACTGGAACGGCGGCCGGATCAAGCGCGGGGGGCGGCTCGACGTGCCCCTCCAGAAGCAGGGCGAGTCGGTCAGCTACTCCGCCGACGGGACGAAGCTGATGTACGGGAGCGAGGGGGCCGACAGCCCGGTGCAGGCCGAGGACGTGCCGGGCGGGTCGGGCAAGGCGTCGCCGTCGGGCAGCGGCAGTTCAGCGGCCGGGAGCGACAGCGGGAGTTCTTCGGGCGGGGTCAGGGCCGGTGCCGTGGCCGTCGGGGTCGTCGCGCTCGTCCTCTTCGGGCTGCGGCGGCTGCGGCGCCCGTCCCAGCGCCGTCACTGATCAGGCGCCGGACGCCGGACGTCACCCGTCCGGGTCACCGGCGGGGCGGCCGTACGCGGGTCCGGGCAGGCTGGGAACCGTCCCGCGGGACGGGGCGGGAACGAGGCGACGGGTCCCGCCGCACGGAACTGGAGCACCCATGCCCCGCAACCGCCTGCGCCTGGCCGGGAACGTCTGCCTGCTCACGGCCGCCCTGAGTCCGGCTGTCCCCGCCATCGCCGTCCCCGCCACCGCCGTCCCCGCCATCGCCGTCCCCGCCATCGCCGTCCCCGCCATCGCTCTCCCGGCCAGCGCAGTCCCGGCCATCGCTGTCCCGGCCATCGCAGTCCCTGCCACCGCCGCCGCGCCCACCGGGGCCGTCCCCGCCACCGCCGCCGCGCCCACCGGGGCGGTCCGGGCCGCGGCCGCCGCGCTCCCGCAGTTCCGCTCGGTCAGTCTGCCGGTCGACGGCAGCTTCACCGGCCCGAACGAGACGGTCCACGTCAAGGGCACCCTCGACGTCACCGTCGTCACCCTGCCCGGCGCGGCCGGCGGCGGCACCGCGCAGGTCGTCAGCAGCCTCGACGACACCACCGGCGTCGGCGTCCCCAGCGGCAAGACGTACTACCTCGTCGGCGCGCACCGGGACACCGCCCCCTTCTCGGCGGCGGCGACCACGACGCTCCACATCAAGCCGGCCTTCCTGCTGGTCCCGCCCTCCGGAGCGCCCGGCCGGGTCCAGCCCCTCACGGTCTCGGTCACCATCACCTCCACCGGCGTGATCGACACCGTCACCGCGGCGGTCGGCTGACCCCCTCCCGCCCCGACGCGGGGCGGACGGGGCCGCCGTATGTCTTGACGGGATGACGGTGTCTCAGTTTCCTGGGAGGTGCGCGGTGCATGGGAGCGCTCCCATCATGTTCCGGGGCCGCGCCTCCCTTGTGGAACTCCGAGAGGAACAGGCCCATGTTCCGCTTACGCAGCCCGCGAAGGGCGCTGTGTGCTGTCGCCGCCGCGCTCCTCCTGCCCCTCTTCGCCGGTCTCGCCGGCGCGACGGACTCCGCGCACGCGGCGGACGCCCCCGGCGCCGGCTACTGGCACACCAGCGGCCGGCAGATCCTGGACGCGGCCGGGCAGCCGGTCCGGATCGCCGGGATCAACTGGTTCGGCTTCGAGACCGCCAACTACGTGGTGCACGGCCTCTGGTCGCGCGACTACAAGAGCATGATCGACCAGATGAGGTCGCTGGGCTACAACACCATCCGACTCCCCTACAGCGACGACATCTTCAAGAGCACGACCGTCCCCAACAGCATCGACTTCAGCAACGGCAAGAACACCGACCTACAGGGCCTGAACTCGCTCCAGGTGATGGACAAGATCGTGGCCTACGCCGGGCAGGACGGACTCAAGGTCATCCTCGACCGGCACCGGCCGGACGCCGGCGGCCAGTCGGCGCTCTGGTACACCGCGTCCGTCCCCGAGTCGACCTGGATCACCGACCTGAAGGCGCTCGCGACGCGGTACGCGGCCGACCCGACCGTCATCGGCATCGACCTCCACAACGAGCCGCACGATCCCGCCTGCTGGGGCTGCGGAGACACCTCCGTCGACTGGCGGCTGGCCGCCCAGCGCGCCGGGAACGCCGTGCTGTCCGTCAACCCCGACCTGCTGATCTTCGTCGAGGGCGTGCAGACGTACAACGGCGTCTCGGGCTGGTGGGGCGGCAACCTGATGGGCGTCGCCCAGTATCCGGTGCAGTTGTCCGTGCCGAACCGGGTCGTGTACTCCGCCCACGACTACGCCACCAGCGTGGCCCAGCAGAGCTGGTTCAGTGATCCCGCCTTCCCCGCCAACATGCCGGGGGTGTGGGACTCGTACTGGGGCTACATCTTCAAGCAGAACATCGCCCCGGTGTGGGTCGGCGAGTTCGGTACCACGCTCGCCTCGACCGTGGACCAGAAGTGGCTGGCCGCGCTGGTGAGTTACCTGCGGCCGACGTCGACGTACGGCGCCGACTCCTTCCAGTGGACCTTCTGGTCCTGGAACCCCAACTCCGGTGACACCGGCGGGATCCTGAAGGACGACTGGGTGACCGTGGACACGGTGAAGGACGGGTATCTGGCGAGTGTCAAGGCGCCGTTGTTCCCGAGCAGCGGCGGGGGCACGGGCGGGGGCGGAGGCGGCGGTGGTACGGCCGCCTCCTGCTCGGCCTCCTACGCCGTCAGCAGCGACTGGGGGAGCGGGTTCAACGCGGACGTGACGGTCACCAACACCGGGTCCGGCGCGATCGGTTCGTGGACGGTGACCTGGACGTGGAGCGGGTCGCAGCAGGTGACCAACATGTGGAACGCGTCGTACACCCAGAGCGGCGGGACGGTCACCGCGGTGAACGCCGCGCACAACGGGGCGATCCCGGCGGGCGGTTCGGCGAGCTTCGGGTTCGGGGGTGCGCCGGGCGGCGGGGGAGTGCCGAGCGTGAGCTGCGCGGCGAGCTGATCCGCTGGGTGCCCGTCACCCGAGTGGCGGACCGGGATGCCCGAAATACACGGCTTCGCGGGCCGGTGCCGCAGGCTGGTCCTGCCGGCCGTCGACGCGGGCGGCAGGACACCGCATCCCGACGGCTGATGGAGCTGACATGTCCCACGTGCCCGCCGACCTCCGCTACACCGAGGAACACGAGTGGATCCGCACCGAGGCCGACGGCGTCGCGGCCGTCGGCATCACCGACCACGCGCAGAACAGCCTCGGCGACATCGTCTTCGTGGAGCTGCCCACCGTCGGGAAGCAGGTGGCGGCGGGCGACGCGATCGGGGTCGTGGAGTCGGTCAAGGCCGCGTCCGACATCTACAGCCCGCTCACCGGCGAGGTCGTCGAGGTGAACGCGGAGGTCTCCGACGAACCGGAGCTGGTCAACAGCGAGCCGTACGACGCCTGGTTCGTCAAGATCAGGACCAAGGGCGGGGCGTCGTCCGACGGGCTGCTCGACGCCACGGCGTACAAGAAGCTCGTCAACGGGGGGTGAAAGCCCGAGGGGCGCCCGGTGTACCCGCACCGGGCGCCCCTCGTCGTGGACCGCGGGCGGTCAGAGCCTTTCGATCACGTAGTCGACGCACTTCGTGAGCGCCTCGACGTCCGCCGGGTCGATCGCCGGGAACATCGCGATGCGCAGCTGGTTGCGGCCGAGCTTGCGGTAGGGCTCGGTGTCGACGATGCCGTTGGCGCGCAGCACCTTGGCGACGGCGGCCGCGTCGATCTCGTCGGCGAAGTCGATCGTGCCGATGACCTGCGAGCGCTTGGCCGGGTCCGAGACGAACGGCGTGGCGTACTTGCTCTCCTGCGCCCAGGTGTACAGGCGGGTCGAGGAGTCCTTCGTACGGGCCGTGGAGAAGGCGAGGCCGCCCTGGCCGTTCAGCCACTCCAGCTGCTGGTTGAGCAGGAAGAGGGTGGCGAGGGCCGGGGTGTTGTACGTCTGGTTCTTGCGGGAGTTGTCGATCGCCGTGGGGAGCGAGAAGAACTCCGGGACGTGACGGCCGGACGCGTGGACGCGCTCGGCGCGCTCGATCGCGGCCGGGGAGAAGACCCCGATCCACAGGCCGCCGTCGGAGGCGAAGGACTTCTGCGGGGCGAAGTAGTAGACGTCGGTCTCGGCGACGTCGACCGGCAGGCCGCCGGCGCCGGAGGTGGCGTCGACGAGGACGAGCGCGCCCTCGTCGGCGCCCGCGACCCGCTTGATCGGCATGGCGACGCCGGTCGAGGTCTCGTTGTGGGTGAGGGCGTAGACGTCGACGCCGGCCTCGGCCCGCGGCTCCGGGTGGGTGCCCGGGTCGGAGGCGATGACGGTGGGCTCGGCCAGCCAGGGGGCGAGCTTGGCCGCCTTGGCGAACTTGGACGAGAACTCGCCGAAGTTGAGGTGCTGCGACTTGGTGTCGATCAGGCCGTGGGTGGCGATGTCCCAGAAGGCGGTGGAGCCGCCGTTGCCGAGGACTACCTCGTAGCCGTCCGGGAGGGAGAACAGGGCGCTGATGCCCTCGCGGACCTGGCCCACCAGGTTCTTCACCGGGGCCTGGCGGTGGGAGGTGCCCATCAGGGAGGTACCGGTGGCGGCCAGCGCGTCCAGCGCTTCCGTCCGCACCTTGGAGGGGCCCGCGCCGAAGCGTCCGTCGGCGGGCTTGATGTCAGCGGGGATCTGGATGTCAGCCACGGGGTGAGGTTAGCCGCTGGAGGAAACCTGGGCGAAACCTCGTCCGTCGGGTGAGACGGGTGCGTATGAGACGCGTGCGTGTCAGACGCGTGCGTGAGACGGGCCCGCCTCCCGCTCCGGCCACGGCGGGCGGCCTCGTCCTCAAACGCCGCGGGGGCTGGTTGAGTGGACGTATGTCGGAATTCGCGGAACTCGAGGCGGAACTGCGGAGCGCCGTCCGGGGTGAGGTCGGCTTCGACGTCACGTCCCGGGCCCTGGTCACCATGGACGCGTCCAACTACCGGCGGGTTCCGGCCGGGGTGGTGGCCCCCCGGGACGCGGACGACGTGGCGGCCGTACTGGAGGTGTGCCGGACCCACGGCGTGCCGGTGGTCGCCCGGGGCGGCGGCACGTCGATCGCGGGGCAGGCGACGGGCACGGGGGTGGTGCTGGACTTCACCCGCCACATGAACCGCCTGCTCGAAATCAACCCGGACGGGCGTACCGCGGTGGTCCAGCCGGGGCTGGTCCTGGACCGCCTCCAGGAGGCCGCGGCCCCGCACGGCCTGCGTTTCGGCCCGGACCCCTCCACGCACGGCCGCTGCACGCTCGGCGGGATGATCGGCAACAACGCCTGCGGCTCGCACAGCGTGGCCTGGGGCACGACGGCGGACAGCGTCCGGGAGCTGGACGTGATCACCGCGCGGGGACGGCGGCTGCGGCTCGGGCGGGACTGGGCCGGGGCGCCGCAGGGCCTGCGGGAACTGGTGGCCGGGGACCTGGCCCGGCTGCGCACCGGCTTCCCGGACCTGCCCCGCCGGATCTCCGGCTACGCCCTGGACGCCCTCCTCCCCGAGCGGGGCGCGGACGTCGCCCGCTCCTTCTGCGGCAGCGAGGGCACGCTCGGGATCCTCACGGAGGCGACCGTACGACTCGTGGCGGCCCCACGCGCGCGTGCGCTCGCGGTGCTCGGATACGCCGACGAGAGCGCGGCGGCCCAGGCGGCGGCGGGGCTGCTGGAGTTCGCGCCACTGACGGTGGAGGGCATGGCGGCCGACCTGGTGCCGTCCGCGGCCGGACTGCCCCGGGGCGGTGCCTGGCTGTTCGTCGAGACGGGCGGCGAGACGGCGGCCGAGGCACGCGCGCGTGCGGAGACGATCGTCGGGGCGGCGGACGTCCTCGACGCGATGGTCGTCACCGACGCCACGGCGCAACGCGCGCTCTGGCGCGTGCGCGAGGACGCCGCCGGTACGGCGACGCGGATGCCGGACGGCGGGGGCACCTCCCGCTCGGGCGGAGCCGGGAGCGGGGGAGCCGGGAGCGGGGGAGAGGCGTGGCCGGGCTGGGAGGACTGCGCGGTACCGCCGGCCCGGCTCGGCGCGTACCTGAGGGACTTCCGTGCCCTGCTGAGGGCCCACGACCTGCGCGGCACGCCCTACGGCCACTTCGGCGACGGCTGCATCCACGTCCGTATCGACTTCGACCTGCTGAGCGAGGCGGGCGTGGCCCGGTTCCGCCGTTTCTCCGAGGAACTGGCGGACGTGGTGGTGGCGCACGGCGGCTCCCTGTCCGGAGAGCACGGGGACGGCCAGGCGAGGGCGGAACTCCTCCCGAAGATGTACGGCGACGAGATGGTGACGCTCTTCGAACGGGCGAAGGGGATCTGGGACCCCGACGACCTCCTGAACCCCGGCATGCTGGTCCGGCCCGCGCCCCTGGACGCGAACCTCCGCTTCGCCGTCCTGCCCCGCGAGCCGGTGCCCGTGGCCTTCGGCTACCCCGCCGACGGCGGCGACTTCTCGGCGGCGGTCCGCCGCTGCGTGGGCGTGGCGAAGTGCCGTACGACCGGGACGGACGGCGCCTCGGTCATGTGCCCGTCCTTCCGGGCGACCGGCGAGGAGCAGCACTCGACCCGCGGCCGGGCCCGGCTGCTGCACGAGATGCTGGCGGGCGACCTGGTGACGGACGGCTGGCGCTCGACGGAGGTCCGGGACGCCCTGGACCTCTGCCTGTCCTGCAAGGGCTGCCGGTCGGACTGCCCGGTCGAGGTGGACATGGCGACCTACAAGGCGGAGTTCCTGCACCAGCACTACGCGGGCCGGCGCCGCCCGGCGGCCCACTACAGCATGGGCTGGCTGCCGAGATGGCTCCGCCTGGTGGCCCGCACCCGCACGGCGGCGCTCCTCAACGCACTCGCCCGGGTACGCCCCCTGGCATCCCTCGCCAAGCGCCTCGGCGGCATCGCACCGGAGCGGCGGATCCCGCGCCTCGCGACGGAGCCCTTCGGCCGGTGGGAGCGCCGCCGGGAGCGCGGGCGCCGGCGCGACCGGCGGGCGGACGCGCGGGCGGACCGGCGGGCGGACGCGCGGGCGGACCGGCGGGCGGACGCGCGGGCGGACCGGCGGGCGGACCTCCCGAAGCGGCCGGCCTTCCTGTGGCCGGACACCTTCACGGAGTACCTGTCGCCGTCCGTGGGCCGTGCCGCCGTACGGGTGCTGGAGGCGGCGGGCGTGGCGGTCACGGCCCTGCCGACCCGGCCGTGGAAGGCACGGCGGCCGGACGACGGCGACCGGGAGGGCTACGGCAGATCCGCGCTGAGTCCGCGCCGGACCCGCGCCTGCTGCGGCCTCACGTACCTCTCGACGGGCCAGCTGGACCGCGCCCGCGAGGTGCTGCGCCAGACGCTGGACCTGCTGGAGCCGTTGCTGCTGCGGTCCGCGGACGCCGAGCCGGAGTGGCAGTCGGATCCGGCCCCCGACGGCGAGTTGCCGCCGTTCGTCGTCCTGGAACCCAGCTGCGCCGCCGCCCTCCGTGCCGACCTGCCGGAGCTGCTCCCGGACGACCCCCGGGCCGCCCGCCTCGCCGCCCGGGTGCTCACCTTCGCGGAGGCACTGGAGCGCCTGGCCCCCGACTGGACCCCGCCCCGCCTGGACCGTCCGGTCACCGGCCAGACCCACTGCCACCAGCACGCGGTACTGGGCGACGCCCCCGACCGCCGCCTCCGCGAGGCCGCCGCCCTCACTGGCGACCTCGTCGGCGGCTGCTGCGGCCTGGCGGGCAACTTCGGCTTCGAGAAGGGCCACTTCGAGGTGTCGAAGACCTGCGCGGAGGAACAGCTCCTGCCCGCGGTACGGGAGGCCGAGCCCGGCACACTCGTCCTGGCCGACGGCTACTCCTGCCGCACCCAGCTGGAACAACTGGCGGGGGTGCGGGGGAGACACCTTGCGGAGGTGCTGGCGGAGGGACTGGAAGGGAAGGAAGGGCCGGAAGGGAAGGAGGCGCACTGCGCCACGTCCGCCGGCTCGCCCGGCCCAGCTTCATAAGCCGGCTCTCAGGTACATAAGAGAACTCTCAGCTTCGGGGTCGTTATACAGCTGTTACCTATGTATTCACAGCACCTGCTTGCCGTTTGCGAGCTGACTTTGCCGTTGCTTGGGATCTGGGCCGTGTAAGTTTCTCGGTGTCGGGCGGCGGGGATTGCCGAGGATGACGATCCGAAATCCCCGGACGTTGCCCCAAGAGAATTCTCGTACCATCCCGCACCACTTGCACTTCGAACTCTCAAGGAGTCGGAATGAGCCTCAAGAAGCTCGCCCCGCTGCCCCCCAAGCCCAAGAAGCAGCTGCCCCCGCCGCCGCCGAAGCCCAAGAAGCGCGCGCCGAAGCCGGCCCCCAAGCCGATCCCGGGCGGCCAGGACAACTGAGTCAGCCGTAAAAAGGACCGACGGTTCGCCGTCGGTCCTTTTTCGCTCGCGAATTTCCGTGGTTCTGGCGTCGGAGAATGGAGGTAGTGCGAAATGCGCGTGAAGGAGAGTGAGGGCGCGGAATACGAGTACGAAGTCGACGGCTCGAAACACGAGGAGGACGACGAGGAGTACGACGACGAATACGAGGACGAGTACACGCCCACCATCCCGGCCCGTGCCGCCTTCCGCCGCTTCTGGCCGCTGACCCGGGGGCTGCGCGGCTGGCTGGTGCTCGTCTGGGTGTGCACGGTGATCGCCGCGCTCGCCGAGACCGAGGCCATCCTGCTCTTCGGCGACCTCACCGACCACGCGTTGCAGAAGGGCTCGCTCAGCGCCTTCTGGAGCCCGGCCGGCAAATGGCTGGGCATCGCGGTCGTCGGCGCGATCGTCGCGTACGCCGGCAACTCCCTGGCCGCCTGGACGACCGAACGCTTCGTCATGCGGCTGCGCGAACACGTCTTCGACCACGTCCAGCAGCTGCCCCCGCACTTCTTCCAACGGCACCGCCAGGGCGACCTGCTCTCCCGCCTGACCGGCGACGTCGAGGCCATCGAGACCCTGGTCGTGTCCGGCCTGGTCGGCGCCGCATCGGCCCTGTTCAGTGCCCTCTTCTACGCGGCCGCCGCGTTCTGGCTGCGCTGGGACCTGGCCGCCGCCACCTTCGTCCTCGCGCCCCTGTTCTGGCTGGCCGCCCGCCGCTTCTCCGGCTCCATCAAGGACGTCTCCCGGCAGGGCCGGGTCGCCGACGGCGCCATCACCTCCGTGGTCGAGGAGTCCCTCGGCAACATCGTGCTCACGCAGGCGTACGACCGCCGCGACGCCGAGCGCCGCCGGCTGCACGAGGAGGCGAGCGCCTGGTTCCGCGCCTCGGTCCGCGCCACCCGCCTCAACGAGGCCTACGAACAGCTCGTCCAGGTCATCGAGACGATCTGCGTCCTCGCCGTCATCGGCATCGGCGCCTGGGAGATCTCCACCGGCCGCATGACCCTCGGCCAGCTCCTCGCCTTCTCCGCCTTCCTCGGCTACCTCTACCCGCCCGTGCGCGGCCTCGCCCAGCTCGGGCTCACCGTCACCGCCGCCACGGCGGGGGCGGAGCGGCTGATCGAGATCCTGGACGTGCGGCCGTCGGTCGCCGACCCCCGGCGCGGCACCGCTACCGACACCGGCCGCCCGGACGGCGCCATCGAGGTCCGCGCCGTCGGCTTCCGCTACCCCGGCGCCGACCGGACCGCCCTGGAGGGCCTCTCCTTCACCGTCAGCCCCGGCGAACTCGTGATCATCACCGGCCCCAGCGGCGCCGGCAAGTCCACCGTCTCCAAGATGCTGCTCCGCTTCTACGATCCCGACAGCGGCGAGGTCCTCCTCGACGGCGTCCCGATCCGCGACTTCCCGCTGGCCCGGCTGCGCGAGTACATCACCCTGCTCCCGCAGGAGACCCTCGTCCTGCACGACACCGTCCGCGCCAACATCGCCTGCGGCCGCCCCGGCGCCAGCGACCAGGCCATCGAGGACGCGGCCAGGGCCGCCGACGCCCACGACTTCATCGTCCGGCTCCCCGACGGCTACGACACCAAGGTCGACCCCAACTCCGCCCGGCTCTCCGGCGGTCAGCTCCAGCGCCTGGCCATCGCCCGCGCGATCCTGCGCGACGCCCCCGTCCTCGTCCTCGACGAGCCGACCACCGGCCTGGACGCGATGGCCGCCCGCCGGGTCGTCAAACCGCTGCGCCGCCTGATGGCCGGCCGGACGACCATCATGATCACCCACGACCTCAACCTCGCCCCCGACGCCGACCGCATCCTCGTCGTCGACCGCGGCCGCATCGTCGAGACCGGCCGCCACGACGAACTCCTCGCCCGCGGCGGCGCCTACTCCCGGCTCCACCGCTCCCAGAACAACGCGGCGATGGACACCGGCGAACTGCGCCTGCCACTGTTCGCGGAACAGGGCGGCGCGGCACCGGCGGCAGGGGCCGTGGGGGTGGGGGCGCCCCAGGCCTCCTACGCGGGGGCGCACGGCGGCGGGGATGGTGGGTACGCCCCTCAGCAGCCGTACGGGAACATGCACGACTACGACTACAACGTGTACGCGGCCGCGGGGCTATGGCCCCAGCCCATATACGAGGCCCACATGGGCTCGGCGCACATGGAGGCGGCCCATATGGAGCCAGCTCACACGGAGGCCGACTACGGGGCCAACGTGCCCACCACGCTCCCCGACGGCCGGCCCCTGTTCCGCGACGAGGAGCCGTGGCCCGGCATCTGAGGGCCGCCCCGGACGGGTCTCCACGCCACTGAGTGCTCGTCACATGAGTGTTGTTACACACCTATTGCACAAGGGATCTTCAAGAATTCTCCACCCGGTTCGTAGGCTGCGTACGCCAATGGGCTCCGCCGGGGCGACCCGCCGAGCCTCTCTCGATCTCAGGGGGACTCACATGCGTATACGTGTCGCGGCCACCGTTCTGTCCGGTGCGGTCGTGCTGTCCGCGCTCGCTGTTCCGGTGGCCGCCCAGGCGGCGTCACGCCCGAGCGTGAAGGCGCAGCTCAGCTCCTTCTCCGCGCACTCCGTCTCCGCCGCACACGCCGCGAACTCCGCACAGACCGTCCGGCCGAAGGACGGGATAGGGACCATCACCTTCTCGAAGGGCGTCGTCAACGGCGGCAAGGACATCGTCCTCGGCACCACCACGAACAAATCAGTCACCGCGACCTACACCGCCACCAGCTCCAGCGGCGTCGCGCTCACCGAGGCATTCCTCTGGCAGGGCACCGACCCCTCCAGCACGGACACCATCACCGGCGCCCTGGGCACCGACGACGACCCGGTCTGCACCGAGTCCACCACCCAGACCGGCGTCTACAGCTGCAAGGCCGTCTTCAACATCCACGCGGCCACCGACATGAAGAACAATGGCGCCGCCGGCACCTGGAAGCTCGCCATCGGCGGCTACGACCTCTCCGCGAGCGCCAGCTTCGACGACAACATCGGCACCGGCAAGATCAAGAAGGCTTCCAAGCTGACCGCCGACGCCACGCCGGAGCCGGTCAAGAAAGGCAAGACCATCACCGTCACCGGCAAGCTGACGCGTGCCAACTGGAACACCGGCACGTACTCCGGGTACGCGTCGCAGAAGGTGCAGTTGCAGTACCGCAAGAAGAGCAGCACCACCTACACCACCCTCAAGACCATCACCGCCGGGACCGGCGGCGCCCTCAAGACCACGGTCAAGGCCACGGCCGACGGGTACTACCGCTTCTCGTTCACCACCAACGCCACCACCGGCGCCTCGACGGCGACCGGCGACTACGTCGACGTGAGGTAATCCTGGAGATCCGCTCCAGCGCCGTTCGGTCTCGCCCCGAGCTTGGGGATGAGGCCGAACCACGTCCCGAGCACAGACCGCCGCCCGCCACATAGGTAAATCCCCGGGCCGCTCGACGGTGTGGGCCGTCCGTACCGCGTATCCGGAGGGGTGACCATGACGGCGGAGTTCGGGCTTTCCTGGCTGTCCATGCAGTGCGACGGCCTGGACCAGACCATGACCGTGGCGGAACTGGACTGCCTCGTCGAGAGCGGCCCCCAACCTGCCCTGCTGATGATCGCTGCCCGTTCGGTGACCGACGTTCCCGCGCCGGGCCACACCCTGCTCGGCCGGGACGTACGGCTGCTGCTGGAGTCGCCTCTCGACGACGCCGTGCTGCGCACGGTGTGGGCCGGGGGCACGGACAGCGCCTTCGATCCCGGATGGGACGAGGGGAGCATGCGGGACTGGCTGGCCGGGATCGAGGGGGCGTGGCTGGCCGCCGAACGGCTGACGCACCCGGGCTTCGTCCCGCCTCCGCCGATGCCGACGGCTGATCCGGGTCTGCGTGCGGCAGTCCTGGAAACCATGGACGGAGTGGCGCCCCGGCTGGCGGCCGCGCGGGAGGCTCGCGTCTGGCTTCCCGCGCTCCCCGGTCTGGTGTCCGCGGTGATCGAGGTGGTCGAGAGCGTCGACGTGGACCTGGGGTTCCGGCTCTTTCTGCGAATGCTGAAGGCCTCGGCCCTGCCCATCGGCCCGCGTGATCACCAGGCGTTCCTCGCGGTCGGTGAAAGGTTCGGCTACCCGGACCTGGTCGCGGAAGGCTATCTCCACGTTGTCCCGGCCGAGCCGTAGGCACCGCTAGCGGCAAGGCGGGTGGCGAGCGAGCCACCGTGTGTACCGGGGCCCCGGTACGGCAAACCAGCCGTATCGGGGCCCCGGTGCTCAGGGCCGTCCAACCCGGCGCCCTGGGCGCCGCCCGCCGACGCCTCGACGCCTCGGCATCTCACCATCCAGGACAGCCCCATAAGAGGTTCACGCGCCTGTCGGAGTCCATTACCCTGGACTGAGAAGTGCACCGTAATGAACAGCGAATCTCCTGGACCGCCCGTGACCACCCCCAGCACCTCACAGCCGACGTCGACGCCCACGCCCGCCCCGGTGTCCGTGCCCGCCGCCACCGGCGTCGCGGGCCGGCTCGGCTCGCTCGGGCCCGTCGGGCTGGTGCTGGCCGGAGGGATCTCCGTGCAGTTCGGCGGGGCCCTCGCGGTGACCCTGATGCCCCGGGCGGGTGCGCTCGGTGTGGTGACCCTGCGGCTGCTCGCGGCCGCGGTGATCCTGCTCGTCGTCTGCCGGCCACGGCTGCGAGGCCACTCCCGCACCGACTGGGGCACGGTGATCGTCTTCGGCACCACCATGGGCGCGATGAACGGCCTGTTCTACGAGTCCGTCGACCGCATCCCGCTGGGCCTCGCCGTCACCCTGGAGGTGCTCGGACCGCTCGCCCTGTCCGTGCTGGCCTCCCGGCGCCTGATCAAGGCCCTCTGGGCGGGACTGGCGCTGGGCGGTGTCTTTCTGCTCGGCGGCGGGAACTTCAGCGGCCTCGACCCCGTGGGTGTCGGCCTGGCCCTGGGGGCCGGTGCCATGTGGGCCACCTACATCATCTTCAGCGCCCGCACCGGCCGCCGCTTCCCGCAGGCCGACGGCCTCGCGCTGGCCATGGCGGTCGCGGCCCTGCTGTTCCTCCCGCTGGGCATCGCCGAGGCCGGCGGCAGACTTCTGGACCCGACCACCGTCGCCCTGGGCTCGTCGGTGGCGATCCTCTCCTCGGTCCTGCCCTACACCCTCGAACTCCTCGCGCTGCGGCGCCTGCCCGCCCCCACCTTCGCCGTCCTGATGAGCCTGGAACCGGCCATCGCCGCCATCGCCGGTTTCCTCGTCCTCGGCCAGGCCCTGTCGGCCACCCAGGCGGCCGCCGTCGCCCTCGTCATCGCGGCGAGCATCGGCGCGGTCCGCTCCCAGGTGGGACGCGGCCGGAGACCGGCGGGCGGTCCTCAGCCGGAGCCGGTGGCCGGTCCTCAGCGGGAGGGGAAGGGCAGCGCGTCCTGATACCCGTTCGAGGGCCGCTGGATCTTCTTCACGGTCTGCGCGTCCAGCGCGACCGGCGCGGACTTCGTGCCCGGCTTCCCGCCCGGATGCCAGTTCCCGGTGACGGAGACCCAGGTGTTGGCGGGCGGGATGCTGCTGCTGTAGATGCGCGCCTTCACCGACTGCGACTGCGACTGCGACTGCGACCGCCGGCCTGGAGGAAGTCGTGCTGGAAGGCGCGCCGGAACTCCGTCCAGCGGTGGTGCCCCGGCTGGTGCCCGGTGTGCCGTACGGCGGGCCGCAGCCACTCCTCCCGGCCCAGCCAGAGCCACAGCCGGCCCATCACGGCGGCGGTGACCAGCGAGGCGAGCAGCCGGGCCAGCACCATGAGGGGGGTGCCGGGGAAGGCGGTGGCGGTGGCGGTGAGCACGACCGGGTTGATGGCGGGCGCGGAGAGCAGGAACGCGAACGCGGCGGCCGGGGTGACCCCGCGTCCGATCAGGCTGTTCGCCACCGCCACCGCCACCGCCACCGCCACCGCCACCGCCACCGCCACCGCCACCGCCACCGCCACCGGCACCGACGCGCACTCGCACCCCGGCAGCACGACCCCGGCGACTCCGGTGACCGGCACGGCGAGCGCGGGCCGCTTGGGTAGCAGCCGTGTGAACACCCGCTCCGGCACGAACGCGTTGATCGCCCCCGACAGTGCCGTACCGAGCAGCAGAAACGGTGTCGCCTGCACGATCACCGAGGCACGCCGTCTGCCGGGCCTGCAGCGCGGCCTTGCTGACGCCCTGGCCGACGAGGAAGAGCGCGCCGTGCCGGGCAGGACGGTGGCGGCCACTGGGAGAAGGGGCCAGAAGCGTGGGGGCTCGGGCGGTGGCGGGTCCTCGGTGCCCGCGTCCGCCGGGTAGCCGTCCGCCGGGTAGCCGTCTGCCGGGTAGCCGTCTGCCGGGTAGCCGTCTGCCGGTTAGCCGTCCGCCGGGAGTCCGACGACCGCGGCCGTCTCCGCCCCGGCGGCGAGTTCATCTGTCCTCCGCACGTCCCGCACGCCCCGCACGCCCCGCACGCCTCACACATCAAGCCATCGCCGGATGTTCGTATCGAACATGGGGCATGACGGTCCCGGTGCCACGGCGGGCTGTGCCAAGGATTGGCCCAGGGTGACTCCAGAGGTCGCCAAGAAGTACCCCGGGACGTCGGCGGCCCCCGCCGCCTGCCCCGCTTCCCGCCGCGGACCCAAATTCATGCAAGCGTGCTTGATTGTTTCCTGGGTCGCTGCCATGCTCCTCCCCATGTCCGATCCGACGCCCGTCATCGACGACCTGCGTGAGGAAAGTGCGGAACTCGACCGGCTGGTAGCCGAGTTGGGGACCGAGCAGTGGGCTCTCCCCACTCCCGCGCCCCGCTGGACCGTCGCCCACCAGATCGCCCACCTCGCCTGGACCGACCACTCCTCGCTGCTGGCCGTGACCGATCAGGACGCCTTCGCCCGCGAGGTCGAGAAAGCCCTGGCCGCACCCGGGGACTTCGTGGACAACGGGGCCGAGGACGGCGCCGCCAAGCCCCCCGCCCGGTTGCTCGCGGACTGGCGAGCCGGGCGCGAGGCCCTCGACCAGGCACTGCGCGCGGCGCCCCCACGGGCGCGTTTCCCCTGGTACGGCCCCCCTATGTCGGTCGCCTCCATGGCCACCGCCCGGCTGATGGAGACCTGGGCGCACGGCCTGGACATCGCCGAGGCGCTGAGTGTGACCCGCACCCCCACCGACCGGCTCCGGCACATCGCCCGCCTCGGCGTCCGCACCCGCGACTTCGCCTTCGGCGTGCACGGACTGCCCGTGCCCTTCGAGGAGTTCCGCGTCGAACTCACCGCCCCGTCCGGCGCACAGTGGACATACGGCCCAGAGGACGCCGACGACCGGGTCACCGGCCCTGCCCTCGACTTCTGCCTCCTGGTCACCCAGCGCGCGAACCGCGCCGACCTCGCCCTCGAAGCCGTCGGCCCCGACGCCGACCGCTGGCTGGACATCGCCCAGGCCTTCGCCGGCCCGCCCGGCCCCGGCCGCACCCCGAAGGGCGACACCCCGTGACCCTGCGCATAGGCAACGCGTCCGGCTTCTACGGCGACCGCTTCGACGCGCTGCGCGAGATGCTCACCGGCGGCGGACTCGACGTCCTCACCGGCGACTACCTCGCCGAGCTGACCATGCTCATCCTGGGCCGCGACCGGCTCAAGGACCCCGGCGCCGGATACGCCCGCACCTTCCTGCGCCAGCTGGAGGACTGCCTGGGCCTGGCCCAGGAGCGGGGCGTGCGGATCGTCACCAACGCCGGCGGCCTCAACCCGGCCGGACTCGCCGACGCCGTACGGCAGCTCGCCGGCCGGCTCGGCATCCCGGCGCGTGTCGCACATGTGGAGGGCGACGACCTCACCGCCGCCCACCCCGGCAGCCTCGCCGCCCACGCCTACCTCGGCGGCTTCGGGATCGCCGAGTGCCTGCGGGCCGGCGCCGACATCGTGGTCACCGGCCGGGTGACCGACGCGGCCCTGGTCACCGGCCCCGCCGCCGCCCACTTCGGCTGGCGGCCCGGGGACTACGACCGGCTCGCGGGTGCCGTCGTCGCCGGGCACGTCCTGGAGTGCGGGACCCAGGCCACCGGCGGCAACTACGCCTTCTTCGCCGAGGCGGAAGCCGCCGGCCGCGACCTGCGGCGGCCCGGCTTCCCGCTCGCCGAACTCCACGAGGACGGCAGCTGCGTCATCACCAAGCACCCCGGCACCGGCGGCTTCGTCGACGTCGGCACGGTGACCGCCCAGCTCCTCTACGAGACCGGCGGCGCCCGGTACGCGGGACCCGACGTCACCGCCCGCCTCGACACCGTGCGGCTCAGCCAGGACGGCCCGGACCGGGTACGGATCGAGGGCGTACGGGGCGAGGCACCGCCCCCCACCGTCAAGGTCGGCCGCAACCGGCTGGGCGGCTTCCGCAACGAGGTCGTCTTCGTGCTCACCGGGCTCGACATCGAGGCGAAGGCCGCGCTGGTACGGGAACAGATGACTGACGCGCTCGCCGCATCACCCCCCGAAGAGGTCCGCTGGGAGCTGGTGCGCACCGACCGCCCCGACGCGGACACCGAGGAGACCGCCAGCGCGCTGCTCCGGCTCGTCGTACGGGACCAGGACCAGCGGACCGTGGGCCGGACGCTGAGCGGAGCCGCCGTGGAACTGGCGCTCGCCAGCTACCCCGGCTTCCATGTGCTCGCCCCACCGGGGAAGGGCGCACCCTACGGGGTCTTCGAGGATGTGTACGTCCCCCAGGGCGACGTGCCCCATGTGGCCGTCCTCCACGACGGGCGACGGATCCCTGTGCCGCCGGCCCAGGACACCCTCGTACTCCAGGACCCGCCCGCACCACCGCTGCCCGAGCCGTACCCGGCCGGCGGTCCCACCCGGCGGGCCCCGCTCGGGCTCGTCGCCGGGGCCCGCAGCGGGGACAAGGGCGGGAACGCCAACGTCGGCGTCTGGGCGCGCTCGGAGGAGGCCTGGCGCTGGCTCGCGCACACCCTGACCGTCGACACCTTCCGCCGCCTCCTCCCCGAGACCCGCGAGTTGCCGGTCACCCGGCACCCGCTCCCCCGTCTCCGCGCCCTCAACTTCACCGTCGAGGGCGTGCTCGGCGAGGGGGTGGCCGCCCAGCACCGTTTCGACCCCCAGGCCAAGGCCCTCGGCGAATGGCTCCGCTCCCGCCACCTGGACATCCCGGAGGCTCTGCTGTGACCGTCCTCTCCTCGGCGCTGGACACCGCCTCGCCGGACTACCGGGCGAACCGCGACGCCATGCTCGCCAAGCTCACCGACCTGGAGGCCGAGCACGCCAAGGCCCTCGCGGGCGGCGGCGCGAAGTACGTCGACCGCCACCGGGGGCGCGGCAAACTCCTCGCCCGCGAGCGCATCGAACTGCTCCTCGCCCCCGACACGCCCTTCCTGGAGCTGTCCCCGCTGGCCGCCTGGGGCAGCGACTACGCCGTCGGCGCCGCACTGGTCACCGGCATCGGGGTCGTCGAGGGCGTGGAGTGCCTGATCACCGCCAACGACCCGACCGTGCGCGGCGGCGCCAGCAACCCCTGGTCGCTGAAGAAGGCCCTGCGCGCCAACGACATCGCCCTCGCCAACCGGCTGCCCTGCATCAGCCTGGTCGAGTCCGGCGGCGCCGACCTGCCCTCCCAGAAGGAGATCTTCATCCCGGGCGGCGCCATCTTCCGCGACCTGACCCGGCTCTCGGCCGCGGGCATCCCCACCATCGCCGTCGTCTTCGGCAACTCGACGGCCGGTGGCGCCTACGTCCCCGGCATGTCCGACCACGTGATCATGGTCAAGGAACGCGCGAAGGTCTTCCTCGGCGGACCGCCCCTCGTGAAGATGGCGACCGGTGAGGAGAGCGACGACGAGTCGCTGGGCGGCGCGGAGATGCACGCGCGCGTGTCGGGCCTCGCCGACTACTTCGCCGTCGACGAACCGGACGCGCTGCGCCAGGCCCGGCGGGTGGTGGCCCGCCTCAACCACCGCAAGGCCCACCCCGACCCCGGCCCGGCCGAGCCCCCCAAGTACGACCCGGAGGAGCTGCTGGGCGTGGTCCCCGGCGACCTCAAGATCCCCTTCGACCCGCGCGAGGTGATCGCCCGGCTCGTCGACGCCTCCGACTTCGACGAGTTCAAGCCGCTGTACGGCACGAGCCTGGCCACCGGCTGGGCCGCCCTGCACGGCTACCCGGTCGGCATCCTGGCGAACGCGCAGGGCGTGCTGTTCTCCGCGGAGTCCCAGAAGGCCGCCCAGTTCATCCAGCTCGCCAACCAGCGCGACATCCCCCTCCTCTTCCTCCACAACACCACCGGCTACATGGTCGGCAAGGAGTACGAGCAGGGCGGCATCATCAAGCACGGCGCGATGATGATCAACGCGGTCAGCAACAGCCGCGTCCCGCACCTCTCCGTCCTCATGGGCGCCTCCTACGGCGCCGGGCACTACGGCATGTGCGGCCGCGCCTACGACCCCCGTTTCCTGTTCGCCTGGCCCAGCGCCAAGTCTGCCGTCATGGGCCCGCAGCAGCTCGCCGGCGTGCTCTCCATCGTCGCCCGCCAGTCGGCCGCCGCGAAGGGACAGCCGTACGACGAGGACGGCGACGCGGCCCTGCGCGCCATGGTCGAGCAGCAGATCGAGTCCGAGTCGCTGCCGAAGTTCCTGTCCGGGCGGCTGTACGACGACGGCGTCATCGACCCGCGCGACACCCGCACCGTCCTCGGCCTGTGCCTGTCCGCCGTCCACACCGCCCCCTACGAAGGCGCGCGGGGCGGCTTCGGCGTCTTCCGGATGTGAGGGACCACGTGATTTCGACCCTGCTCGTCGCCAACCGCGGCGAGATCGCCTGCCGGATCTTCCGCACCTGTGCCGAACTCGGCATCAAGACCGTCGCCGTGCACTCCGACGCCGACGCGAACGCGCTGCACGCGCGCGTGGCCGACACCGCCGTACGGCTGCCGGGCGCGACACCCGCCGACACCTACCTGCGCGCCGACCTGGTCGTGAAGGCCGCCGTCAGCGCCGGCGCGGACGCCGTGCACCCCGGATACGGCTTCCTCTCCGAGAACGCCGACTTCGCGCGCGCCGTCATCGACGCCGGGCTGGTCTGGATCGGGCCGCCGCCGGAGGCGATCGAGGCGATGGCGTCCAAGACCCGCGCCAAGGAGCTGATGGGGATCGCACCCCTGGGCGAGGTGGCCGAGTCCGACCTCCCGGTGCTGGTCAAGGCGGCCGCCGGCGGCGGCGGGCGCGGCATGCGCATCGTGCGCCGCCTCGACGAACTGGGCGCCGCGCTGGAGGGCGCGCGCGCCGAGGCCGCGAGCGCCTTCGGCGACGGCGAGGTCTTCGTCGAGCCCTACATCGAGCACGGCCGCCATGTGGAGGTGCAGATCCTCGCCGACACGCACGGCACCGTCTGGCCGCTCGGCACACGCGACTGCTCACTCCAGCGCAGACACCAGAAGGTGATCGAGGAAGCACCGGCGCCCGGCCTCCCCGAGGGGCTGGTGAAGGAGCTGCACGCGCTGGCCGTGCGCGCCGCGCGGGCCGTCGCCTACGCCGGCGCCGGCACCGTCGAGTTCCTCGTCGCCGACGGCAGGGCGCACTTCCTGGAGATGAACACCCGCCTCCAGGTGGAACACCCCGTCACCGAGGCCGTGTTCGGCCTCGACCTGGTCGCGGAACAGATCCGCGTCGCCGAGGGCCGCGCCCTGCCCCTCGACCCGCCCCGCGCGCACGGCCACGCGATCGAGGCCCGCCTCTACGCCGAGGACCCCGCCCGCGACTGGGCCCCCCAGACCGGCACCCTGCACCGCCTCGCCGTACCGGACAGCGTCCGCCTGGACACCGGCTACACCGACGGCGACGAGATCGGCGTCCACTACGACGCGATGCTCGCGAAGGCGGTCGCCCACGCCCCCACCCGCGCGGAGGCCCTGCGCAAACTGGCCCACGCCCTGGAACAGGCCACCCTGCACGGCCCCACCACCAACCGCGACCTCCTCGTCCGCTCCCTGCGCCACGAGGAGTTCGCCGCCGCCCGCATGGACACGGGCTTCTACGACCGCCACCTCCCGGAGCTGACACCGCCCGCCCCCGACCCCCACGCCCCCCTCGCCGCCGCCCTGGCCGACACCCACGGCCGCTCCCGCTTCGGCGCCTGGCGCAACCTGCCCTCCCAGCCGCAGACCAAGCGCTACCTGATGGCCGGCGAGGAACACGAGGTCCACTACCGGCACACCCGCGAGGGCCTCACCGCGGACGGCGTACGGGTCGTGCACACGGACGCGCGCCTGGTCGTCCTCGACATCGACGGCGTCCACCGCAAGTTCCAGGTGTCCAGGTACGGCGACCGGATCCACGTCGACAACACCACCCTGACCGCCCTGCCCCGCTTCCCCGACCCGAAGGCCCAGTTGGCGCCGGGGTCCTTGCTGGCACCGATGCCGGGGACGGTCGTACGGGTGGCGGAGGGCCTGGCCGAGGGGGCGGCGGTCGAAGCCGGCCAGCCTCTGCTCTGGCTGGAGGCGATGAAGATGCAGCACCAGATCGCAGCACCGGTCACGGGGACCCTCAGCGAACTGCGGGTCGTCGTCGGCCAACAGGTGGAGCCCGGCTCTCTGCTGGCGGTGGTGCAGGCGCCCCTTTAGGGGCGCGGGGCTGTATTCGATATGCGGCTACCGCCGCGTGAGCGCGAACAACCACACACAACCCGCACCCGAAGGAGCCACCTTTGCTCCCCCAAATCGAAACCGACGAACACAAGGCACTCCGCGCAGCGGTAGCCGCCTTGGGCGCGAAGTACGGCCGCGACTACATCACCCGCACCATCGCCGAGGGCCGCCACCCCACCGAGCTCTGGAACGAAGCCGGAAAACTCGGCTACCTCGGCGTCAACCTCCCCGAGGAGCACGGCGGCGGAGGCGGCGGCATCACCGAACTCTCCATCGTCCTGGAGGAACTGGGCGCCGCCGGCTCCCCGCTCCTCATGCTCGTCGTCTCACCCGCGATCTGCGGCACGGTCATCGCCCGCTTCGGCACCGAGGAGCAGAAGCGGGCCTGGCTGCCCGGACTCTCCGACGGCTCACGCCGGATGGCCTTCGGCATCACCGAACCCGACGCCGGCTCCAACTCCCACCGCATCACCACCACCGGCCGCCGCGACCCGGACACCGGCGACTGGCTGCTCACCGGCCGCAAGGTCTTCATCTCCGGCGTCGACACAGCCGACGCTGTCCTGATCGTCGGCCGCACCGAGGACGCCCGCACCGGCCGCCTCAAGCCCTGCCTGTTCATCGTCCCGACCGACGCCGAGGGCTTCCACAAGAGCCCCATCGACATGGAACTCAGCGCCGCCGAGAAGCAGTTCGAGCTGACCCTGGACGACGTACGGCTGCCCGCGGACGCGCTCGTCGGCGACGAGGACGCCGGCCTGCTGCAACTGTTCGCCGGCCTCAACCCGGAGCGGATCATGACGGCCGCGTTCGCGATCGGCATGGGCCGTTACGCACTGTCCAAAGCGATCGAGTACGCGCGCGACCGCACCGTCTGGAAGGCCCCCATCGGCGCCCACCAGGCCATCGCGCACCCCCTCGCCCAGGCGCACATCGACCTCGAACTCGCCCGCCTGATGATGCAGAAGGCGGCATACCTCTACGACACGGGCGACGACATCGGCGCAGGTGAGGCCGCCAACATGGCGAAGTACGCGGCGGCAGAGGCATGCGTGAAGGCCGTCGACCAGTCCGTGCACACCCTCGGCGGCAACGGACTCACGCGGGAATTCGGGCTCGCCTCGTTGATAACGGCCTCGCGTGTGGCTCGTATTGCTCCGGTGAGCAGGGAGATGATTCTCAACTACGTCTCCCACCAGACCCTCGGCCTGCCCAAGTCGTACTGAGGTCGCACTCAGGTCGTATCGAGGCCCAAGGCCGCCTTGGAGGAACCGTGTTCCGCAGCGAGTACGCAGACGTTCCGCCCGTAGAACTCCCCATCCACGAGGCCGTACTGGGCAGGGCCGCCGACTTCGGTGACGCGCCCGCCCTGATCGACGGCACCGACGGCACCACCATCACCTACGCACAACTGGACCGGTTCCACCGGCGGATCGCGGCCGCGTTCGCCGACGCCGGCGTCCGCAAGGGCGACGTGCTCGCCCTGCACAGCCCGAACACGGTCGCCTTCCCGACGGCGTTCTACGCGGCCACGCGCGCGGGTGCCTCCGTCACCACCGTGCACCCGCTCGCCACGCCCGAGGAGTTCGCCAAACAACTCAAGGACTCCGCGGCCCGCTGGATCGTCACCGTCTCACCGCTGCTGGAGGCCGCCCGCCGGGCCGCCGAACTCGCCGGCGGCATAGCGGAGATATTCGTCTGCGACAGCGCGCCCGGACACCGCTCCCTGATCGACATGCTCGGCTCCACCGCCCCCGAGCCCGAGGTCGACATCGACCCCGTCGAGGACGTCGCCGCCCTGCCGTACTCCTCCGGCACCACCGGCGTCCCCAAGGGCGTGATGCTCACCCACCGGCAGATCGCCACCAACCTCGTCCAGCTGGAACCCGCCGTCCCGGCCGGCCCCGGCGACCGCATCCTCGCCGTCCTCCCGCTCTTCCACATCTACGGCCTCACCGCGCTCATGAACGCGCCGCTGCGCAAGGGCGCCACCGTCGTCGTACTGCCCCGCTTCGAGCTGGAAACCTTCCTCGCGGCAATCCAGAACCACCGCATCACCGGCCTGTACGTCGCCCCGCCGATCGTCCTCGCCCTCGCCAAGCACCCCGCCGTCGCCGACTACGACCTGTCCTCCCTGAAGTACGTCATGAGCGCCGCCGCCCCCCTGGACGCCCGCCTCGCCGCCGCCTGTTCGCAGCGGCTCGGCCTGCCGCCGGTCGCGCAGGCCTACGGCATGACGGAACTCTCGCCCGGCACCCACGTCGTCCCCCTCGACGCCATGCGCCAGGCACCGCCCGGCACCGTCGGCAAGCTCATCGCCGGCACCGAGATGCGGATCGTCTCCCTCGACGACCCCAGGAAGGACATCGGCATCGGCGAACCCGGCGAGATCCTCATCCGCGGCCCCCAGGTCATGAAGGGCTACCTCGGCCGCCCCGACGCCACCGCCGACATGATCGACAGCGACGGCTGGCTGCACACCGGGGACGTCGGCCACGTCGACGCGGACGGCTGGCTGTTCGTCGTCGACCGGGTCAAGGAACTCATCAAGTACAAGGGCTTCCAGGTCGCCCCCGCCGAACTGGAGGCCCTCCTGCTCACCCACCCGGGCATCGCCGACGCCGCCGTCGTCGGCGCCTACAACGAGGACGGCAACGAGATCCCGCACGCCTTCGTCGTCCGCCAGCCCACCGCCGCCGACCTCACCGAGAACGAGACCATGCTGTACGTCGCCGAACGCGTCGCGCCCTACAAACGCGTCCGCAAGGTCACCTTCATCACCGGCGTGCCCCGCGCGGCCTCCGGAAAGATACTCCGCCGCGAACTGCGCGCCCTCGCCAAGGCCGGGGAACCCGAGGAGGGCCCATGACGTTGATCGGACAGACACACGCGCGTGCCGTCACCTCCCTCAGCCTCGACGCCACCGCCACCCGCAACGCCCTGTCCGCCGCCCTCGTCACCGAGCTCGCCGAGGCCCTCACCGACTGCGCCAAGGACCCCGACGTCCGCGCGGTCGTCCTCACCCACACCGGTGGGACGTTCAGCGCCGGCGCCGACCTGCGCGACCCGCCCGACCCCGACGCCCTCGTCCAGCTCCTGCGCCAGATCGTCGAGCTGCCCAAACCGGTCGTCGCCCGCGTCACCGGCCACGTCCGCGCGGGCGGCCTCGGCCTGCTCGCCGCCTGCGACATCGCCGCCGCGTCCACCGAGTCCACCTTCGCCTTCACCGAGGTGCGGATCGGTGTCGCCCCCGCGGTGATCTCCCTCCCCCTCCTCCCGCGCACCGACCCCCGCGCCCTCGCCCGCTACTACCTCACCGGCGAACGCTTCGACCCGCCCGAGGCCGTGCGCCTGGGCCTGATCACCACCACCGCCGACGACGTCGACACCGCCCTCGCCCCCGTCCTCGACGGCCTCCGCCGCTCCTCACCCCAGGCCCTGGCCGAGACGAAACGGCTGCTCACGGCTAGGGTGCTGGAGACATTCGACCGGGACGCGGCCACCCTCACCGCGCTCTCGGCCCGGCTGTTCTCCTCCGACCAGGCCCGCGAGGGGATGACAGCCTTCCTCGAACGACGGGACGCGGCGTGGGTGGTGTGAACACGGGTGTGAACACGGCGGAACGCGCCCCCAAACAGGACCGCAGCCGGGCCACCCGGCAGCGGCTCCTGGAGGCGGCCGTGGCCTGCCTGGCCGAGCACGGCTGGACGGGCTCCACGGTCGCCGTCGTCGCCGAACGCGCCGGCGTCTCCCGAGGAGCCGCCCAGCACCACTTCCCGACCCGCGAGGACCTGTTCACAGCGGCCGTCGAATACGTCGCCGAGGAACGCTCCACGGCCCTGCGCGCCCTGTTCCCCGAGGGCACGACCGGCGACCGCCGAGCAGTCGTGTCGGCCCTCGTCGACCTCTACACCGGCCCCCTCTTCCGCGCCGCCCTCCACCTGTGGGTCGCCGCCTCCAACGAGGACCAGCTCCGCCCCCGGGTGACGGAACTGGAGGCCCGCGTGGGCCGCGAGACCCACCGCATCGCCGTCGACCTCCTGGCCGCCGACGAATCCCGCGCCGGCGCCCGGGAGACGGTCCAGGGCCTCCTGGACATGGCGCGAGGCCTGGGCCTGGCCAATCTCCTGACCGACGACAGGGCGCGGCGGGAGCGCGTCGTGACCCAGTGGGCGGCACTGCTGGACGAGACGCTGGACTGAACCCTGAAACAGGCGCGAAGCGCCGTTTTCAGGGGCGCGGGGCAGTGCTTGATGCGCGGCTACCGCCGCGTGGGCGCGACCGGCCGCATCGCACCCGCCCACGCGCCGCCCCACCCCCTCTAGTGGGCGATGTCCCCGTACCCCTCGATGTCCTGAGGCCTCCGCACGCCCGGCCCCACATACCGCGCCGACGGCCGCACCAACCGCCCCGTCCGCTTCTGCTCAAGAATGTGCGCCGACCACCCCGCCGTCCGCGCACACGTGAACATCGACGTGAACATGTGCGCCGGCACCTCCGCGAAGTCCAGCATGATCGCCGCCCAGAACTCCACATTGGTGGCGAGCACACGATCCGGCCGCCGGTTGTGGAGCTCCTCCAGCGCCGCCTTCTCCAACGCCTCCGCGATCTCGAACCGCGGCGCCCCCAGCTCCCGCGCCGTCCGCCGCAGCACCCGCGCCCGCGGGTCCTCCGCCCGGTACACCCGGTGCCCGAACCCCATCAGCCGCTCACCCCGGTCCAGCGCCCGCTTGACGTACCCCACCGCGTCCCCGGTCCGCTCGATCTCCTCGATCATCCCGAGCACCCGCGACGGCGCACCCCCGTGCAAGGGCCCCGACATGGCCCCCACCGCACCCGACAGCGCGGCCGCGACATCCGCACCGGTCGACGCGATCACCCGCGCCGTGAACGTGGACGCGTTCATCCCGTGCTCGGCGGCGGACGTCCAGTACGCGTCCACGGCCGCCACATGCTTGGGATCCGGCTCCCCACGCCACCGGATCATGAACCGCTCGACCACCGAGTGCGCCTTGTCGATCTCCCGCTGCGGTACCATCGCCAGCCCCTGCCCACGCGCGGACTGGGCGACGTACGACAGCGCCATCACCGCGGCCCGCGCCAGGTCCTCCCGGGCCTGCCCGGCGTCGATGTCGAGGAGCGGCTTCAGCCCCCACACCGGCGCGAGCATGGCCAGCGCCGACTGCACATCCACCCGGATGTCACCCGAATGGACCGGGATCGGGAACGGCTCGGCCGGCGGCAGCCCCGGATTGAAGGCCCCGTCGACGAGCAACCCCCACACGTTCCCGAACGAGACGTGCCCGACCAGATCCTCGATGTCGACGCCCCGGTACCGCAGGGCGCCTCCCTCCTTGTCCGGTTCGGCGATCTCCGTCTCGAACGCGACGACTCCTTCGAGCCCGGGTACGAAGTCGGACATGGGGCGGCTCCTCATGGGTGTAGGCGGAGGCAACTGCACCATAACCCCGAGTGCCATAGTTGGGGAGCCCAGCGGCACTCAGTGCCACAGTAGGTATGCGTCACATGTGCCCCGGACCCGTATGCGCATGCGGCAAGATGACCGCGTGACCGATCGCGACGCCGCCGCCTCTGACGAACCCATCCTCGACCCCGCCGCGATGCGCAAGCACTACCGGGCCGAGGGACTCGAAGAACGCGACCTGGCCGCCCACCCCATGGACCAGTTCACCCGCTGGTTCGAACAGGCCGCACGGGCCGCCGCCGACGGCATGATCTACGAACCCAACGCGATGATCGTCGCCACCGCCGACGCCGAGGGCCGCCCCAGCTCACGCACGGTCCTCATGAAGCAGTACGACACCCGCGGCTTCGTCTTCTACACCAACTACGACTCCCGCAAGGCCCAGGACCTCGCCGCGAACCCGTACGTCTCGCTGGTCTTCCCCTGGCACGCCATCGCCCGCCAGGTCGTCGTCACCGGCACCGCCCGCCGCACCGGCCGCGACGAGACCGCCGCCTACTTCCGCACCCGCCCGCACGGCTCCCAGCTCGGCGCCTGGGCCAGCACCCAGTCCACGGTCATCTACTCCCGCGCCGAACTCGACGCCTCCTACGCGGAGCTCAGCGCCCGCTACCCCGAGGGCGAACAGGTCCCGGTCCCCCCGCACTGGGGCGGCTTCCGCATCGCCCCCCGGACCGTCGAGTTCTGGCAGGGCCGCCAGAACCGCCTGCACGACCGCCTCCGCTACGTGGCCGACCCCGACGGCACCTGGCACGTGGAGCGCCTCAGCCCCTGACCTCCCCGCGGCCCCCGCGAACGCAGACGACCCGCGAGCTCGGGTCCCTCCGCCGGGGCGGAGGAGCCGGCCGGACGTACCGGCGAGCTCGCGGGTCGGGTGACTGCCTGGGATTGGGCCGGCTGCATGTATCGGTCACATGCTGGTCCGGCACCGCACTGGGTGTGGTGACGGGCCGCTAGCCCGCAGCCACCTCACGCGTCCGGTTGTCATACATCTGCCGAACCACCTCCCTTCTCGTGTGCCTCACAGCCTACGAAGCCGGCTGAAGGTGCTCAAGGGATTTTTTTGAAGGTGACGTGCTGCGGCGGTACCCCCTACCGTCCCAGCCATGACAGAGCGGCGGGTGATTCTCAGTGGGTCGGTGTTCGAGGAGGAGATCGGGTATGCGCGGGCGGTGGTGGACGGGGACTGGGTGCATGTGTCCGGGACCACCGGGTTCGACTATGCGGCGATGACGATCTCGGACGATGTCGTCGAACAGGCCGAGCAGTGTCTGCGGAACATCGGGGCGGCGCTGGCCGAGGCCGGGTGCGGGTTCGAGGACGTGGTGCGGGTGCGGTACCTGCTGCCGGTGCGGGAGGACTTCGAGCCGTGCTGGCCGGTGCTGCGGCGGGTGTTCGGGCAGGTGCGGCCGGCCGCGACGATGATGGTGTGCGGGCTGTCCGATCCCCGGATGAGGATCGAGATCGAGGTGTACGCGCGGCGCGCGGCGGGAGACGGCGCGTGAGCGGTCTGAGGGTGGTTCCCGTGGACGGGGACGAGGCGCTGGAGCAGTGGCGGTATGTGCACAACGTCGTCGTGCCGCCTGCCGCGATGTCGGCGGAGGAGGCGCGGGAGCGGCTTGCGCGGGGGTATCGGCTGGAGAACGCGTACGACGGGGACGTGCTGGTGGGGTGTTCCACGGTGCGGCCGGTGGCCGACGGGGTGGTGACGGTGATCGCGCGGGTGCTGCCGGAGTTCCGGCGGCGGGGGTTCGGTACGGCCCTGTACGAGCACGCGCTCGGGCACGCGCGCGTGCCGGGTGTCGAGGTCGACGCTGTCGAGACGTGTGTGCTGGCCGTCAACGAGGGCGGGCTGCGGTTCGCCGAGTCGTACGGGTTCGTCGAGGTCGAACGGTATGTGCTCGACGGGGAGAGCGATGAGTGGGTGGATCTGCGGCTCGCGCTGTGAGGTGGTGGCCGACGGCGGCTTGCAACGATTCCCTCAATCTTGTGGGAACACGGTGTGGGCTGCGTCACGTTCGAGTTGAATGAAGGGCAGTGAGTGAACCGACGCGCCGTGCGTGCGGACGCAGCCTGATGGGGGTCCAGGTGAGTGCTTCCCGGCGTAGTGGGGCCACGGACGAGCTGGGGCCCGACGAGCCCGAGCCGGAACCGGGGCGGGATGCTCCGGAGGACTCGGGTGGCTCCGACCTGCTCGCCGCGCTGCTCGACGGCATGGACGCGGCACTGTGTGCCTTCGACGCGGACGGCTTCGTCACCCACTGGAACCGTGAGGCCGAGCGGATCCTGGGGTGGACGGCGGCCGAAGCGGTGGGCCGGCACGGGTTCGCCGGGTGGGCGGTGCGCGAGGCGGACGCGGACGAGGTCGAGGGGCGGTTGCTGTCGGCCATGCACGCCCCGGGGCGGCAGGTGCACGAGTTCGCGCTGCTCACGAAGGACGGCGGGCGGGTGCTCGTACGGACGCAGTCGGCGGCGGTGCGCGGGCCGGACGGGAAGCCGGCGGGCGTGTACTGCGCGTTCAGCGAGGTGCACGCGCAGATCGACCTGGAGCGGTCGATCGCGCTGAGCGAGGCGCTGTTCGAGGACGCGGCCTGGGGTGTCGTGGTCGTGGACGCCGATCTGCGGCCCGCCGTGGTCAACGCGTATGCCGCGCGGGCGCTCGGTATCGGGCGTACTTCGGCGCTCGGGCGGCCGCTCGGGGAGTTGCTCGCGCTGGGTGTGGAGGACCTGGAGAGCGCGCTGACGCATGTGCTGGCCGAGGGGGCGCCGCCCGCGCCGGCCGAGATGTGGGTGAGTGTGCGGACGGCGGAGGGCGAGCAGCGGCGCTGCTGGCGGTCGGGGTTCCTGCGGCTGGCGTCGCCGCTCGCGGAGGAGCCGGTGCCGCTCGGGGTCGGCTGGCTGTTCCAGGACGTCACGGAGGCCAAGCACGTCGAGCAGGAGGCGGCGACGCTGCGCTTCCGGGCGAACCAGCTGCATCGCGCGGCCCGTGCGGCCGCCGAGTGCGAGGATCCGGCGGAGGCGGCCACCGTCCATCTGGACTTCGCGCTGGCCGGGTTCGCCGACCACGCGGTGATCGACCGGGTGGTGGGCGGTTCCCGGGCCGACGGGGAGGTGGGGCCGGTCCGGCTGGTGCGGATCGCGGCCACGCCGTCCGGGACGCCGGGGCCGAGCATGCTGACGGGCTCGGCGGGGCTGCCGGTGCGCTACGAGGAGGGGCATCCGGCGTTGCAGTGCGTGGCGCGGGCCGGGAGTGTCCGGGCGGACGCCGGTTCGGTGCCGCCGGACCGGGCGCGGGCCTGGGCGCTGGACCGGCAGTGGCCGGGGGACGCGGTGCACGCGTTGTGCGCGGTGCTGCGCAGCCGGGGGCGGACGCTGGGCGTGGTGACGTTCCTGCGCGGGGCGGCTCGTAGCCGCTTCGAGCGCGCGGACGCGACGTACGCCGAGGACGTGGCGGTCCGCGTCGCCACCGCGCTGGACCTCGCCCGCCTCGCGGAGGACCGGCAGCAGTAGCGGTCCGTTCAGTGCTGGTAGAAGATCCGGTCGCGGTACTCCGCGAACACGCGGGCGTTCCATTCGTGGCCGCCGTCGACGTTGCCGGAGCGCAGCAGCGGGGGTTCGGTGCCGCGGTCGGCGAGGGTGGCCGCGGTGGTGGCGAGGACCGCCTGGAGCAGGGCGCTGGTGACGACCGTGGAGGCGGGTGCGAAGGGCGCCGGGATGGTGTCGAGGGTGAGTTCGGCGTCGCCGACGGCGATCTTCGAGTCGAGGACGACGTCGCAGTGGTCCTTGAGGTAGGTGCCGGAGCTGTGCCGGGAGGTGGTCTGTGCGGCGTACGCCACCGACGTCACGCCGATGACCTTGACGCCGCGCCGGCGGGCCTCGACGGCCATCTCGACGGGCAGGGCGTTGCGGCCGGACAGGGAGATGATCACGAGGGCGTCGCCGGTGCGCAGGGGTGAGGTGTCGAGGACGGCGGTGGCGAGTCCGTCGACGCGTTCGAGGCGGGAGCCGAGGGTGGCGGGCATGACGTCGACGCCGACGAGGCCGGGGGCGGCGAGGAGGTTCATGAGGGCGAGGCCGCCGGCGCGGTAGACGACGTCCTGGGCGGCGAGGGAGGAGTGGCCGGCGCCGAAGGCGAACAGCCGGCCGCCGGAGGTGACGGTGTCGGCGAGGAGGGTGCCGGCGGTGGTGATGGCCTCGGCCTCCTCGTCGCGGACCCGTCGCAGGAGGCCGATGGCGGCGTCGAAGAACAGGTCGGCGGGCGTGCCGTCGCTCATGCGGGGCCCCTTCGCAGCGTCAGCGTGGGTGTCGGTGCCTGTGTCGCCGATCACCCTCAGGTCTGGACCAGGGCGGTGTCAATACGGCCGGGGGTTCGGTGCGGGTGGGTGGGATCCGGGTGGGAAGTGCGCGGCCCTTCAGCGGCGCGGGAGCCGTGCGGCCGGCCTCCACCGGCCCGCGGGTGGAGGCGGGGCCCGTGCCGCCGTTCCTCCGGTGTCCCCCGCTTGTCGGTGGGATCCGGCAGAATTGGGGGCAGGGCCAGCGCACGCGGCCGGGGCTTCCGGCGAGGTAATCGAGGGGCACGTATGTCCGGACTGATCGACACCACGGAGATGTATCTCCGCACCATCCTCGAACTCGAAGAGGAAGGCGTTGTCCCCATGCGCGCCCGCATCGCGGAGCGGCTCGACCAGAGCGGGCCGACGGTGAGCCAGACGGTGGCACGGATGGAGCGGGACGGTCTGGTGTCCGTCGCCGCCGACCGCCACCTGGAGCTGACCGACGAGGGCCGCCGGCTGGCGACGCGCGTGATGCGCAAGCACCGGCTCGCGGAGTGCCTGCTGGTCGACGTGATCGGTCTGGAGTGGGAGCAGGTGCACGCCGAGGCGTGCCGCTGGGAGCACGTGATGAGCGAGGCCGTGGAGCGGCGCGTCCTGGAGCTGCTGCGGCACCCGACCGAGTCGCCGTACGGCAATCCGATCCCGGGTCTGGAGGAGCTGGGCGAGAAGGACGGCGCGGATCCGTTCCTCGACGAGAGCATGGTGTCGCTGGCCGACCTGGATCCGGGCTCGGACGGCAAGACGGTGGTCGTGCGCCGGATCGGCGAGCCCATCCAGACCGACGCGCAGCTGATGTACACGCTGCGGCGGGCGGGTGTGCAGCCCGGTTCGGTGGTGAGCGTGACGGAGGCGGCCGGCGGGGTGCTGGTGGGCAGCGGCGGCGAGGCGGCCGAGCTGGAGGCGGACGTCGCCTCCCACGTGTTCGTCGCCAAGCGCTGAGCGACGGCGCAGCTGAGCATCGTTCAACTTCCGTTGCTCCTGGCGGGGTTGATGCCTCTGTTCGAGGCCGTGCCGGTGGGTGTCGAACGCGTCGAATCCAAGATTCAGTGCGCGGAATCGCAGCGCTGGAACGCTTCGCGTGCGAGGCTGTCGCGAGAGGCATATGACCTGAGGGGGGCGGGGAGGATGTGCCGAGGACGTGGACATGGGATTGGCCCCGGCACCTTGCGGTGCCGGGGCCTGTCCTCCCCAGTGCTGACCCGGAGCCCCGAGCTCCCAGGGTCATCCCCGCGGACCGTTTTCCCCGAGCGGCCCGCCCCCCGCAGAAGAAATCCCCCCGGCGGCGCCGATCATGCCTGAAGAGGGGTCACTCGAATGAGGGGTGTTGCCCGCCGGAACCCGATTTTCGAATAGAGGTTCGATAGCCTGCAACGGTACCGAAGCACCACGAAGTGAGTACGAGGCGACACTAGGCACGCGGAGCTAGGGGGGTGCCAGGCCCATGGCACGGCGCATCGACGTGACAGGAGCCGGCGGCGTACACCTCGCCGCCTGGGAGTTCGCGGACCCGCCCAAGACGGAGGAGGCGGACCGCTCGGTTCCCGGCGTGCTGTTACTGCACGGCCTGATGGGCCGCGCCTCG
Source organism: Streptomyces sp. NPDC086519 (assembly GCF_040686075.1). NCBI lineage: Bacteria > Bacillati > Actinomycetota > Actinomycetes > Kitasatosporales > Streptomycetaceae > Streptomyces > Streptomyces sp. NPDC086519. The sequence goes on along the minus strand of NZ_JBFBJL010000070.1, from coordinate 10,835 downwards.
CACTGGGCGTCCACCGCCCGCTGGCTCTCCGAGCGGTACCGGGCCGTCGCCCTCGATCAGCGCGGCCACGGCCAGAGCGACAAGCCCCCGCAGGCCGGCTACACCCGCGAGGCGTACATCGAGGACACCGCGGCCGCCGTCGAGCAGCTGGACCTCGCGCCGGCCGTGCTCATCGGCCACGCCATGGGCGCGCTGACCGCCTGGCAGCTCGCCGCGAAGCGCCCCGAGCTGGTGCGGGGTCTGATCATCTGCGACATGCGGGCGTCCGCGCTCGGCGCGGCCTCGCAGCGCGAGTGGGCCGACTGGTTCAAGTCCTGGCCCGTTCCCTTCGCCACGCTCGCCGACGTACGCAAGTGGTTCGGCGAGGACGATCCCTGGGTGGAGCGGCCGAACCCGGCGCGCGGGGAGTTCTACGCCGAGGTGATGCACGAGGGCGCGGACGGCTGGCGGCCCGTGTTCGACCCCGACCGGATGCTGAAGTCCCGGGAGACCTGGGTGTACGACGCGCACTGGGAGGAGCTGGCCCAGGTGTCGTGCCCCACGCTGGTCGTGCGCGGGGTGGACGGGGAGCTGGGGCGGGCGGAGGCGCAGGAGATGGTTCGGGTGCTGCCGAAGGGGGAGTACGCCGAGGTGGCGGACGCCGGCCATCTGTTGCCCTACGACCGGCCGGAGGCCTGGCGGGCGGCGGTGGAGCCGTTTCTTGATCGGGTGGGGGAGTGAACAGCGCCTACCGGGCAGGCGTCCTCTGGGCGAGTTCGGCGGCCGCGGGCGCGCGGTGGTTTCGCGCGCACTTCCCCGCGCCCCTCACGGGGCGCCGCACCTAGCCTTTGCTGACGGCGAGCAGTATCTCCGGCAAGCAGGCCGCTGTCCGCGGCGCCGCCAGACGCAGCCCCGCCCAGGTGATCCCCGCGCCGTAGAACGCCCCCACCGGCAGCAGCAGCCAGGTCCACTCCTCACCCCCCGCGCTCACGTTCAGCGCGATCGTCAGGGCGATGACCGGGGAGCACAGCAGGGCGGCCGCGACCATGCCGCCGAAGATGGCGATCCAGGCGAGTCCGGCCTGGCCGGGGGCGACGTTGCGGTGGCCCTCCTGGGGGATGGAGTAGGGGAAGCGGGCGGAGGTCCAGGCGCCGGTCGCCAGCATCGCGCCGAGCAGGGCGAAGGAGAGGCCGAGCACCTCGGGCAGCCTGGGCCAGTCGCCCAGCATGGCCGTGGTCAGGACGGTCACCAGCGTGGCGTACGGCAGGGTGATCAGCAGCAGGGCCAGCGCCCGCCCGCGCAGTTCGGCGTAGGCGTCCCCGGCGGACGAAATGGTCATCGCGACCATCCAGAAGGCGGAGGAGTCCTGCCCGAACTGGTTGTACATCTGGATGCCGAGCATCCCCGCGGCGAAGCACGCGAAGTAGATCGAACCGGTGCCCTGCAAGGCGTTGAAGACGGGCACGATCAGGCCGATGGCCAGCGAGGTCACCCAGGCGGCCTTGGTCTTGGGGTCGCGCCAGACGTAGCGCAGGCTGCGGGCCATGACCGTACCGGTGCGTCCGCCGGGCAGCAGCCGTCCGAGGCCGCCGTCCGCGGCGTAACGGCTCCGGGCGGCCGTGTCGGGCGCCTGGAGGGTGGACCCGTCGGGTGAGGTCATCAGCCGGGTCAGCGTCCGCGCCCACGCGCCGACGAGCAGCGCCAGCGCGGCGAGGGCCAGGCCGAGCTGGAGGACCGCCGTGCCGTACGACCCCTCGCTCGCCGACCGCACCGCGCCGATCGCCGACGCGGGCGGCAGCCACCGCACCACGTCGGCCACCGGCGCGAGTTGCCCGAGCCCGGCCGAACCGAGGCTCTGGGCACCGAAGTTGACGAGCTGCGCGCCGACCGCGATCACCAGGCCGCTCAGGACGGCCAGGTCACGGCCCTTGCGGCTGCTGAGCAGCCGTACGTTCGCGGCGGCCACCGCGCGCGCCAGGGCCACACAGACCAGCAGTGCGAGGGCCACGGCGACGACCGCGGCGCCGTAGCCGGCCGCGCCGTGCGCCACCGACACCGCGCAGCCCACCAGCACCAGCAGGCTGAACAGGGGGCCGATGCCGACCAGCGAGGCGGCCAGCAGGGCCCGTACCAGGGGCCGGGGCCGCAGCGGGAGCATCACCAGCCGGGTCGGGTCCAGGGTCTCGTCGCCGCCCGGGAAGAACAACGGCATCACCGCCCAGCCCAGCGCCAGCACGGCGGCCCCCAGCACCGCCACCGCGTCCACGTGCGCGTGCCCGCGCAGCACGATCAGGCCCAGCAGTTGCAGGGCCGCGAACAGCAGCGCGAGGACCGCCGACACGACGAACGCGGCCCGCCGGCCGCCGGACTGCCGCAGCCCGTTGCGCAGCAGCGACAGCTTCAGCCGTACGACGGTGGCGGTCACGTCGGTCATCGGGCCGCCCCGCCGCCCAGCCAGTCAAGGTCGGAGGCGGTGTCCCGGCCGCTCGCCCCGACGAGTTCGAGGAACGCCGCCTGGAGGTGGGGATGCGCCCCGCGCACCTCGTCCAGGGTCCCCGTCGCGCGGATCCGGCCGGCCGCCAGCACCGCGACCCAGTCGCACAGCGACTCGACGAGCTCCATCACGTGGGAGGAGAAGACGACGGTCGCGCCGGAGGCGGTGTACCGCTCCAGCACACCCCGGATGATCTGCGCGGACACCGGGTCGACGCCCTCGAACGGCTCGTCCAGGAAGAGGACTTCGGGGTTGTGGAGGAGAGCGGCGGCGAGCCCGATCTTCTTGCGCATGCCGGTCGAGTAGTCGACGACGAGTTTGTGCTGGGCTCCGGCGAGGTCGAGGACGTCCAGGAGCTGGGTGGCCCGCTTGTCGACCTCGGCGCCGGGCAGGCCGCGCAGCCGGCCGGAGTAGCCGAGCAGTTCGCGTCCGGAGAGCCGTTCGAAGAGACGGAGGCCTTCGGGGAGGACACCGATGCGGGCCTTCACGGCCACCGGGTCCCGCCACACGTCGTGGCCGACGACCTCGACCAGGCCCTGATCGGGGCGCAGCAGCCCGGTCACCATGGAGAGGGTGGTGGTCTTGCCGGCGCCGTTCGGCCCGACGAGTCCGACGAACTTCCCGGCGGGCAGCGACAGGTCGATCCCGCCGACGGCCACCTGTTGCCCAAACCGCTTCCACAGCCCACGAACACGCACGGCATCGGTCATGGGCCAACCCTATGGGGGCGGAGAGTTCCGAGGGTGCGAGTGGGGGGCTGAGGTGGGGGTGGGGACGCTTGCCGGCGCTTGCCGGGTGCCGCCCGCGCCCACCCGTGCCGCCCCAGCGGCACGACTGCCCGCGGCTGAGGAGAGACGGTTGTGCAGCGCCCCGTAAGGGGCGCGGGGAACTGCGCGATCAGCCACGATGGGCCCGCGGCCGCGCACGACACAGCACCCGGCAGCCCAGTAGGCGCGCTACCGATCCCGGCCACACGCATAGGCCAACGGCGAGATCAGCTCCTCCGCATCCGGCAGCCACCGGTTCGCCGGCGTCGGCCGGCAGACCCACTGGACCGCCCCTCGCGAGCCGTACCGGGTGGGCGGGGCGGGCAGATACGCGCCCTCTCCCAGCGCCGTGAGGTCCAGTGACGCCGGTGACCAGCCCAGCTTCCGTACCAGGTCCGGCACCTTCGCCGACGCGCCCGGCAGTACGAAGAACTGCATCCGGCGGTCGGGGGTCAGCGTCACCGGCCCCAGCGTCAGCTCCATCCGCTCCATGCGCGCCAGCGCGAGAAACCCCGCCGTCTCCGGGACGGACAGCGCGTCGAAGGTCCGCCCCGTCGGCAGCAGGATCGACGCCGTCGGCTGCTTCTGCCACATCCGGCGCGCGACCGTCGCACTACCGGTCGCCTGCGTCGCCCAGTCCGGGCGCGCCGCGTGCGCGCCGGGCGCCGCGCACGCGACCTCCCCGCAGGAGCAGCGCTGCACCCCCTCGACCGCTTCCAGCCAGGTGCCCGGGAAGACGTCCCAGTGGCGCTCCTCGGCGTAGCGTACGGCGGTGTCCAGCAGCGATTCCCCGCGCTGCTTCGGAATCTGAGCGGCTTCGGTGCCGACGATCGTCTCTTCCACGCTCAACACAACTCCCGCGCCCACCTGGAGTTACGGGCGTAGCGCGCGCGGGGGAGGAGCATCCTCTCGGTAACTGGGGCGCATGGATGCATGTGTGGGGGCGCGCGGGAGGAGCCGGGGCGTGAGCGGGTAGTCAGACATGGGGGGTTGGCGGCGGCCGCAGCCGCAGTTCCGCCGCGTTTACCCGGCAATCCTCGCATGTCCCGCATTTTCGGTATGTCCGCTGGGCAGTGATCGTAAAGGCCGGATCTTTTCCCTACAGGGAGTTCGCAGGGGGTACGCCATGGCCGCAAGGCCGCTTGTCGCGCGGCAGCCGAACGAACGGTTGCAGGCGCTCATCCAGGAGGCGGGGTGCTCGAACGCCGGGCTCGCCCGCCGGGTCAACATGTGCGGCGCCGAGCACGGTCTCGACCTGCGGTACGACAAGACGTCCGTGGCGCGCTGGCTGCGCGGCCAGCAGCCGCGGGGCCGGGCGCCCGCGATCATCGCCGAGGCGCTGGGGCGCAAGCTGGGCCGGACGGTCACGATCGACGAGATCGGCATGGCCAACGGCAAGAACCTCGCCTCCGGTGTCGGTCTCCAGTTCTCGCCGACGGTGCTCGGGGCCATCGAGCAGGTCTGCGAGCTGTGGCGCAGTGACGTGGGGCGCCGGGACTTCCTGTCCGGTTCCTCGGTCGCCGCGTCCGCGCTGGTGGAGCCGAGCCGGGACTGGCTGATCTCGGCGCCGGACGCGCAGGTGGCGCGGCAGGCGGGGCCGCGGGTCGGGCAGTCGGACGTCGCGGCCGTGAAGGCGATGACGCAGGCCCTCACCGACCTCGACCACCAGTTCGGCAGCGGACATGTGCGCCCGGTCGTCGTGCACTACCTCAACAGCGTCGTCTCCGGACTGCTGGCCGGCTCCTACCGGGAGTCCGTGGGGCGGGAGTTGTTCGCCGCCGTCGCCCGGCTCACCGAACTGGCCGGGTACATGGCCGTCGACACCGGCCAACCCGGGCTGGCCCAGCGGTACTACATCCAGTCGCTGCGTCTCGCGCAGGCGGCCGGCGACCGTGGCTACGGCGGCTATGTGCTCGCCTCCTCCATGAGCCACCTCGCCGCGCAGCTCGGAAACCCGCGCGAGATCGCCCAGTTGGCGCGGGCGGCGCAGGAAGGGGCACGTGGTCGCGTGACGCCGCGCGCGGAGGCCATGTTCTTGGCGGCCGAGGCCCGCGGCCACGCCCTGCTCGGCGATGCGCGGGCGGCGCAGCTGGCGTCGGGGCGGGCGGTGTCGGCGATGGAGGCCGCCGATCCGGCGTCCGGGGACGACCCGGCGTGGATCAGGCACTTCGACGAGGCCTACCTGGCCGACGAGTTGGCGCACTGCCATCGCGACCTGGGCCAGGCCGAGGCGGCCGCCAGGTGCGCGCAGCAGTCGCTGGACGGACACCCGGAGACCCGGGCCCGGCGCCGGGCGATCGGCTATGTGCTCCTCGCCACAGCGCAGGTGCAGCAGCGGGAGATCGAACAGGCCTGTGCCACCGGGACGAAGGCGGTCGAACTGCTGGAGACGGTCCGCTCCAACCGGGGGGCGGAGTACCTGGAGGACTTCCAGCAGCGGCTGGAGCCGTTCCGGGACGAACCTGTGGTCAGGGAGTTCGGCGCGCGCCTGGATCTGCGGGCGGCCGCGTGAATTCCTGCCCCGCGGTCGCGTGAACGGGTGGGAAACCCCGCTCTCCCGTCGGAAGGCGGCATGTACAGCGCACCGCGGGGCGGTTTTGTTACTGCTGTCACAGGGACCAAGATCGCGCCCCTGGCCACGTGGCACCCTGCTGAGGTGACCCGGTAGCGTGAGCCTGATTCACAAGGTCCCCCATTAGTAGGAGTCCCGGTGACGCAGAGTGGACAGGGCGAGCCCGCGCGCGAAGGCATCGTGCTGCCCTCGGACGGTGGCGAGCCTCTGCTGCCGGGTATGACGGGCAGCCCCGTCCCCGTCGCGCAGCCGCCCGCCCCGGCCGCCGCGCCGCCCGAGGGCCAGTCCTGGGGCCAGCCGTGGGGCCCCGGCCGGCAGCAGAGCCCGCAGGACCAGCCGCCCGGGCAGGGCTGGCCGCAGGCGGCCGGCCAGGAGTGGGCCGACCCTGAGCCGCCGCAGCCACTGCCGCCCGCCTGGAACGCCCAGTCGCACGCGGCCCAGAACCACGCGGCCCAGAACCACGCGGCCCGGGCCCAGTCCCCCGGCGCCGGCCCGCTTCCGCCGGAGGAGGCGCCGGCCCAGTCGTACGGCGGCGGCTACGAGCAGTCGTACGGCTACGGCGCCGCCCAGCCCCAGCAGTCGTACGGCGCCCCGCTGCCCCCGGCAGGCGGCCACGACCCCTACGGCGCCCAGGGCGCCGCGCTGCCGCCCGCCGTCCCGCAGGGAGGACACGGCGGCTACGGCGGTGCGCTGCCGCCCGCCGACGAGGGGGCCACCCAGTACATACCGCCGGTGCCGGCCGCGCCGGTGGACGAGGGCGCCACGCAGTACATACCGCCGGTGCCGGCGGCCTCCGAGGGCGCCACCCAGTTGATCCCGCCGGTGGGACCCGGTGCGCTGCCGCCGGAGATCTCCCACGGGCAGACCGCCTTCCCCGGCCACCAGGCCGCCCCCGCGGCGCACTCCGACGCCGAGGCCACGCAGTACATCCCGCCGTACCCGGTCTCCGGTGGCCCGCAGGACGGCGGCGACCGGCAGCCGCCCGCCGAGTTCGACAACCTCTTCCGCAGCGCGCCGGGCGGCGAGCCCCCGGCCGCGTCCACGGCCCAGATGCCGCGCTTCCAGCCCCAGCCCCAGAGCGGCTACCAGCAGCCGCCGGCGTACACCCCGCCCCCCGCGTCGTTCGGCCACGCCGACGACGGTGACGGCGGCGGCCGGGGCGGCCGCAACAGGTCCAAGGTGCCGCTGATCGCGGCCGTCGGGATCGGCATCGTCGTGCTCGGCGTCGGCGCCGGTGCCCTGCTCAGCGGCGGCGGGGGGTCGGACGACGGCAACAAGACGGTCGCCGCCTCCGCCTCGGCCACCGGCGGGTCCTCGTCGGCCGCGGCCGACCCCGCGAAGGCGCAGGCCGTCGCCCTGGACAAGCTGCTCGCCGACAGCGGCAGCAGCCGGGCCTCGGTGATCAGCGCCGTCGCCCAGGTTAAGCAGTGCGAGAACCTGGACGGCTCCGCCTCCGACCTGCGCGACGCCGCCCAGCAGCGCACCCAGCTGGTCACCCGGCTCTCGCAGCTGTCCGTCGACAAGCTGCCGAACAACGCCGAGCTGAGCACCGCCCTCACCCGGGCCTGGCAGGCCTCCGCGAACGCCGACAACCACTACGCCGCCTGGGCCGACCAGGTCAAGAGCAAGCACGGCTGCCACAAGGGCCAGGCCCGCACCACCGGCCAGACCGCCGCCGGCAACCGCGAGAGCGGCACCGCCAGCAGCCAGAAGGTGAAGGCGGCCGCGCTGTGGAACACGATCGCGAGCAAGTACGGACTGACCCAGCGGCAGCCGACCCAGCTGTGACGACAGCCGGCCCGCACGTGCCGGTCACGTGCGGGCCGGTCCCGCACGGGCGGGTCCCGCACGGGCGGGTCCCGCACGGGCGGGTCCCGCACGGGCGGGTCACGCACGTGCGGGTCACGCACCGGCCGGTCGCGTGCGATCGGCCGGTCAGCTGAGGTCGGCGTTCTCCAGGATCTTGGTCATGTCCAGGGCCTGCTTGTTCGCCGACCGCAGCAGGCCGCCCCTGACCGTCTGGACGTTCACGTCGGCGTTGACCAGCCGGGCGAAGCCGGCCGCGGCCAGCTCGCCCTGGTAGGGCCAGGACAGGGACGGGGTGAGGCCGCCGGTGGAGACCTTCAGGCCGTCGTTGAGGGTGCGGCGCACAGTGTCGGCGCTGATCTCGCCGTCGCCGATCTTCTCCAGCGCGGCGGTGAGGACCTTGTAGGCGATCCAGGTGGTCTGCACCCCGGCGTCGGCCGGGTCGATCCGGTTGTCGCCGAAGGCCTCCTCGCTGATGACCTTCTTCATCTCGTCCCAGCGTGAGTCCGAGGCCACCGGGTACCAGCCGGTGATGTACGACCCCTCGTAGGGGCCGCCCGCGCCGCCGGTGGAGTTGATCACCGTCTGGTCGACGCTGCCGACCTCGGCGGCCGTCTTCACCGCCGGATAACCCTTGCGGGCCCGCTGGAAGTTGTCCATGAAGGTGGCCGTGCGGTCACCGAGCTCGGGCACCACACAGCCCGTCTTCGGCGCGTCCGAGGTGGCGCTCTCCAGCGCCTTCTGCGACTGCTGGTCGTACTCGCTGAGGTCCTCGGCCGCGAGCTGGTCGATCGCCTTGGCGTGGCCGCCCGCCGTGAGACCCGAGTCGAGCAACTGGGGCAGCTGGTCGCCGGCGATGCTGTCCGGGCGGACCAGGGTGACCGGGCCGCAGGAGTCGGCCAGCGCCTCCCCGAGTCCGGCGAGCAGGGTGAGCGAGCCGCCGTTGACCGGGTAGGAGACTGGGCTGGTGAACTCCTGGTTCGACGCTCCGTAGCCGCCTATGTAGGGGATGGCCGCGCCCTCCAGCGCGGGGAAGTAGGAGTCGCCGAACTGGCTGTAGGAGCCGACCACGGCGACGACGTCCTCGTCGACCGCCCGCTGGGCGCAGGCCGCGGCGCCCACGCTGCTGTTGTGGTCGTTGCAGGTGACGAGCTTGAGCTTGCGGCCGTTGACGCCGCCCTCGGAGTTGATCCATTTGACGTAGGCGGAGGCCATGGCGGGCATGCCGGGCTTGTTGGTGGCGCTGGTCTCCTGCGGCGCCCAGGTCATCACCTTGATCGTGTCGTCCGTCGAGGTCGACATCCCTGGGACGACACCGCAGCCGGCTGCGAGTGACGCGCAGGCCGTCATGGCCGCCGCGGACAGGGCGGTGGCTCTGACACGCCGGTGGGTGGTGGGGAGGACGCTGCTGACGGTGGTGCTGAAGATGGGGCGCCTGCCGGTCATGGACACGCACGATTCCGTCACACCACAAACCAGGAAGTGACCCACGGTCGACGACGGGTGACGCACAGGTGAATTACAGGGGTGTGGTGAAAGGGGTGTGACGAGGAACGTACGATCGATGACCGTGCAAGGTTCGGAGAACTCTTCCCGTCGCGGCCGTCGCTCCTCCACCATGGGCGGCATGCCACTCAATGACATGCCGTGGTGGCGCTGGCGCAGCAATGTGCGCTCCGCGCTGCACATGCTCTCCGACCCGGACTTCCAGCGGAACGTCTGGCTGGCCGGTCAGGACGGGTACGGCGACGTGACCGACGCGGTCTACCGGCTGGTCGAGGACACCTGGCTGGACAACTGGTCCGCGGAGAAATACGTCGGGACGATATTCCGCGACTCGCAGGAGGCGGCGCTCGTCGACACCGCCGTGCTGCGGGTGCTGCGGATCATGCACCAGGTGGGGCCGGACGCGCCGGTCTCCGCGTACCTCGAACACCAGGCGTGGCCGGACGCGGTCCGGGCGGCCCGCGACGCGCACATACGCCTGGCGGTGAGCGACGGCGACGAGCCGGACATCCCGCCGCGCAGCCTCGAGGTGCTGCGGATCATGACGCGGGCGGCCTGAGCCCGGTCGGTCCTGGTCCGGCGGGTCCCGGCCCGGCCGGTCCGCGTCGCGGACGGCGGCGGCCGGGGTGAGCGGGGCATGAGATTCTGTGGTGCATGACCGATCAGTCCACCCGAGCCCAGGCCGCCCCGGCCGACCAGTACGTCCTCACGCTCTCCTGCCCGGACAAAAAGGGCATCGTGCACGCCGTGTCGAGCTACCTGTTCATGACCGGCTGCAACATCGAGGACAGCCAGCAGTTCGGGGACCACGACACGGGTCTGTTCTTCATGCGCGTGCACTTCTCGGCCGACGCGCCGGTGACGGTCGACAAGCTGCGGGCGAGCTTCGCGGCGATCGGCGACTCCTTCCACATGGACTGGCAGATCAACCGGGCCGACGAGAGGATGCGCATCGTCCTCATGGTCAGCAAGTTCGGGCACTGCCTGAACGACCTGCTCTTCCGCGCCCGCATCGGGGCGCTCCCGGTGGACATCGCGGCCGTGGTCTCCAACCACACCGACTTCGCGGAGCTGGTGGACTCGTACCACATCCCCTTCCACCACATCCCGGTGACGAAGGAGACGAAGGCCGACGCCGAGGCACGGCTGCTGGACCTCGTCCGTGAGGAGAACGTCGAGCTGGTGGTGCTGGCCCGCTACATGCAGGTCCTCTCGGACGACCTGTGCAAGCAGCTGAGCGGCCGGATCATCAACATCCACCACTCGTTCCTGCCGAGCTTCAAGGGCGCGAAGCCGTACCACCAGGCGCACGCGCGGGGCGTGAAGCTGATCGGCGCGACGGCGCACTACGTCACGGCCGACCTGGACGAGGGCCCGATCATCGAGCAGGAGGTCGAACGGGTCGGCCACGACGTCACCCCCGACCAGCTGGTCGCGATCGGCCGCGACGTGGAGTGCCAGGCGCTGGCGCGGGCGGTGAAGTGGCATGCGGAGCGCCGCATCCTGCTCAACGGCCGGCGGACGGTCGTCTTCGGCTGACAGCCGCGCGAGGGGCTTCGCCCCAGGGGCGGGGGGGGGTCCCGTCGTACGGCGGGTGCAGCCGCGTGGGGGCCGTTCGCGCAACCCCACATGCGGGGCGTCCGGGTGGAGATGCCGTCACCGGCGTACTCCTTGTACCCCTTCCAGTACGCGGTGATGTTGCCCGCGTTGC